>JAHBWR010000025.1 GCA_019636875.1 Nitrospira sp. | reverse complement strand
AGAGATGTCAATTCGCTCCAGCGTGATAACCGTATTGAGGAACCCACGAAACTTAAACAGGATGTCCTGGAACGATTAGAACTCCCCTCAACGGCCCCTCCTTCCCCACCTGATGCAACGAACGTCATGCCCTAGCACATCTCTGTGCAACGAGGGCCTGCTCAAAACCTAGCGAGCGCGCTCTCCGCTACCAGAGGAGTTGGTATGCCAGCGGCCCCTCGTATGAGGAATGGCACCATGTCCACCGCCTGTATAGACTCCGAGTCTACGGAGGGCCTAGGAATGACAGAGACAACCATAAATTGGCGAATCCATCGTCGGCTTCCCGTTGCATATCCTGTGATATTTGGAGGGGCCCCGTTTGTGGGAGAAGGCGTCGTCTCTAACCTTTCCCTTTCCGGTTGCTCAGTGACCTGTGAACGGACCGTTCTCACGGGAAGCTACGTAAAGCTGAGCGTCATCTTGCCGGACCCCACATCCTCTCTGTTCATCGAGTTGGGGAAGATCCGTTGGGTTCACAAGAATACCTTCGGTGTCGAGTTCATTCGACTACCGGCGATCACCCGACATCGACTGGATCGTGTCGTCGCTGATCGATTCCCCCTCGATATGAACCTGACCCTCGCATCGGTCTGATTCAAGAACTCAGCCGTCGCCTTAGACCCCGTTGACTCTTCACTTACCGTAGCAGATAGCACCGAAAGAAGGGAGCGGTCAGTTTGGTGGGTTGAGTTTGATCAGCCAAAAGCGATTAGACGTTAAACCTAAAGTACACAATATCCGCTTCCTTGATGACGTAGTCTTTGCCTTCTAATCGGAAGAGCCCCTTTTCCTTCACTTTCGCTTCTGATCCGCACGCCAGCAAATCGTCGTAGTGATAGACTTCGGCACGGATGAAACCGCGCTCCATATCGGAGTGGATTTTCCCTGCCGCTTGTGGGGCCTTGGTGCCTCTAGGGATCGGCCAGGCACGAGACTCGGTCTCTCCGGCGGTGAAGAAGGTAATCAGATCCAGCAAGGTATAAGCTTCACGCGTCAGTCGGACGAGGCCAGATTCCGTCAACCCCATTTCTTTGAGAAAATCGGCTCGCTCAGTCTCTGGCAACGACGACAGCTCCGCTTCGAGTTTCCCACAAATGGTGACGACTCTGGCTCCTCGCTTGGCCGCAAATTCGCTCACAGTTTTGACCATGGCTTCATCGTCACTTCTGTCTTCGGACACGTTGGCAACAAAGAGAACTGGTTTGGCCGAGAGCAACTGACATTCGTTGAGAATCCCTCTTTCTTCAACCGAGTATTCCCGATTGCCCAACCACTCGCCTTTGTCGAGCCACCCGATGAGTTTGGTGAGAAACTCTACTTCATACGCGGCCTTCTTATCTCCAGCCCTGACTTTCTTCTCTGTTTTCTGCTTCCGCCGATCGAGCGTCTCCAGATCGGACAACATGAGCTCCATTTCGATCACACCGATGTCACGGAGAGGATCAATTCCTCCACTCACATGGACGACATCCGTACCTTGGAAGCACCGAACCACATGGAGCAACGCATCCACTTCACGGATGTGTCCAAGAAATTGATTGCCTAGCCCTTCGCCCTTGCTGGCCCCTTCAACCAATCCGGCGATGTCTCTGACTTCCAGTGTACTGTAAGTGGTCTTTTTTGAAGCAAAGGTTTGAGTCAGCTTGACCAGGCGAGGATCGGGCACCAGCGCAATTCCCGTGTTTGGATCGACGGTGGCGAATGGATAGTTGGCCGCTAGGGCACCTCCGCCGGTCAATGCATTGAACACGGTCGTCTTGCCAACGTTCGGGAGACCGATCATGCCGCAACACAAGCCCATTACTTTCTATCCTCTCTTTCGTCAACCACCTTTTCTCTTATATTAAACTGATTCATGGTTGCATCCGGCCCACGATGGATCAAGCTTTCCAGGACATCAACGGCTCGCTCCAGACAAGGATCAATGACGGTCATCTCGTCCTTCGTCACAGGTTGCAAGACAAAGTCGGCGGAATCCTGACCGGGAGCAGGCCGTCCGATCCCGATCTTCACCCGCACGAATTGTGGGGTCCCGAGAGCTTCAATGATGGACTTGATTCCGTTATGACCACCATGGCCGCCGGCGAGTTTGATACGGAGCCGCCCCGGCTCCAAATCCAGGTCGTCATGCACAACAATGAGTTCACCAGGGGAGAGTGAGAATTGCCGTAGGAGGCCTTTCAACGGAGGGCCGGTCACATTCATCCAATCGAGCAGCCCGGCCAGCTCGACCAGCTTACCTCCAAGTCGTCCAGACCCTCGTAGGCCAGAACCACGACGTGAGAGTTGAATGGACCATCGAGAGGCAGCCCGTTCGATGACCCACATACCGGCATTGTGACGTGTCTGGGCGTATGTTTTCCAGGGATTGCCCAGCCCAACCAGGAGATGCAAGGCTACTTCTTCTTTTCAGCTTCTTTCTTGTCACCGCCCTTTGCGTCACCGGCAGGTGCTGCCGCACCAGCTTTAGCGGCCGCCCCGGCTTTGGCTGCATCCGCCCCTTCAGCCCCAGCACTCGCTTCCTTGCCCTTTGCCACAACTTCGGGCTCCCCTGCCGCTCCTGGAGTGCCTGAAAGCAACGCTTCGAGTTTGGCATCCGTCATCGGCGCGGCCACGCTCACAACCATTTGCTCAGGCTCATCCAAAAACCGGACACCTTCTAGCGCCCCCATTTCTTTCACATGGATACCGGTGCCGATGGTCAATGCAGAAGCATCAACTTCGACATGGTCGGGCAGGACAGCAGGAAGACATTCGATATGCACATCGCGCATGTTGTGGTGGAGCACACCGCCTTCCTTCACGCCCACTGGAAGGGAACCAGTCACTTTGATCGGAACCTTTACACGAATCGGCTTCGTCATGGAAATTTCAAAGAAGTCCGCATGCAACACGGCCCCGGTCACCGGATCCACTTGATAGTCACGCAAGAGAGCCGTGCGATTTTGGCCGGACTTGGCACCTTCCACGGTGAGCGAAATCAACGCGGTACTGCCTGCGTGAGACTTTAGGATTTTCGTCAATTCATCCGGCTTCGCGGTCAGCAAAAGACAATCTCCTTGGCCGTACAACACCGCCGGTATTTTCCCAGCCCGACGCATCGACCGCGCAGCTCCCTTCCCTGCTCGTTCCCTCATGGCTACTGTCAAATCGAATTTCATGATATTCCTCCGTCTCTTCGACTGCTGACGCGATACGCGCCTCGGACAGACCTAGGCAAATAGTGAACTCACCGATTCATCTTCATGGATGCGCCTGATGGCTTCTCCCAGCAGAGGCGCGACAGACAATTGATGCAACTTCGGACAGACCAGCTCTTTCCCGCGCAAGGGGATGGTGTTGGTAATCACCACTTGGGAAAGACTCGAGGCTTGCAATCGATCCAGCGCCGGACCAGAGAGGACCGCATGGGTGCAAGCGGTGATCACCTCTCTGGCTCCATGATCAAGGCAGGCCTGGGCACCTTGAACAATCGTGCCCGCCGTATCAATCATGTCATCCAGAAGCAATACGCTCTTTCCTTGCACGTCACCGATAATGTTCATGATCTGGGCCTGATTCGGACCTTCGCGCCGTTTATCAATAATCGCTAAGTTGGCTTGGAGCCGCTTCGCGAACGCCCGTGCCCGTTCCACACCACCCGCATCAGGCGAGACGACTACCAAGTCCGGAATCTGCTTTTTGACGATGTAGTCCAACAGAACAGGCAGCGCGTACAAATGATCGACCGGCACATTGAAAAACCCTTGGATTTGTCCGGCATGCAGATCCATCGACAAGACACGATCAGCTCCGGCCGTGGTGATCAAATCTGCGACTAACTTCGCAGTAATCGGAACACGAGGTTGATCTTTTCGATCCTGACGAGCATATCCAAAATAGGGAATGACAGCGGTAATACGGTTGGCTGATGAACGTTTCAACGCATCGACGATAATCAACAATTCCATCAATGAGTCGTTCACCGGCTGGCAGCACGACTGGACCACAAACACATCAGCCCCGCGCACATTTTCATCGATCTTGACCCTAACCTCTCCGTCGCTGAAGGACGAGACGGTCGCCTCACCCAACTTCTGCCCCAGATACGCGCAAATTTCATGGGCAAGCCCAAGATTGGCGTTGCCGGAGAAAACTTTCAGCTCTCTATTCATAACAACTTCCGTGAACTACAGACTAGTCATTCGCATAACGTGCTGGATTCTCTAGTGGTACTTGCGCGGTGAGTAACCCAAGGCTTTGTGAAGCCTTGGTCCCTCGTTTGCTACACACACTACCGGGGAAGCCACTCGAAGGGGAGAAATGTATCGGAAATCCTGGGCTCCTGTCAACAAACGGCCAGCCGGAAGCTCGGCACCGATCGGCTATGAACCGGAGCAGGTTTGCGCCACAAAGACTTTGAACGTCTGTTCATTTAAAAAGAAAGCTTGAGCAGAACGAGCTCTGGCCTCGGTAGAAAAGACACCAAATACGGTCGCCCCACTTCCGGAAAGTAGCGCAACCTCAGCCCCTTGAGATATGAGCTGCTGCTTGATATCACGGAGCAGCGGGTAGGCCTTGAACACAGGGACCTCAAAGTCATTCTCCGCTCTCTCCAGCACCTGTTTCCAAGTGAGCTCAGGAGATGTCTCCAGCGTCAGGTGTGAACGAGACACCGGGACCACACCGGTTCGGCTCTCCGAGAGCTGCTGATACGCCCATTTCGTCTCGATTGGGAAACCTGGGTTGACCAAAACGACCCATCGACTATCCATGATACGGACCGGCGTCACTCGCTCTCCTCGTCCAGCTACCGTCGCGGAAGGAGCGAATGAGAAGAAGGGGACATCACTTCCCAGCGTCTGTCCGACTTGCGCGATCAGTTCTTTCGACCACCTCAACCCTAAGATCCGATTCAGTCCCATGATCGTAGCTGCTGCATCGCTGCTGCCTCCACCGAGGCCGGCTCCCATCGGAATTCGCTTAGTAAGGACAATATCCAATCCCACGGCTTGTCCGCTTCGCTCAAGCACCGCCGCAGCCGCACGAGACACGAGGTTGGAACGATCCGTCTTCAATGACGGATCGTCACAGCGCAGGTTGATGATCGAATGGCTATAATCGATAGAAATCGACAGCTCGTCTTCCAATTTCACCGTTTGCATCAGGGACCACAGATTGTGGTAGCCATCCGGTCGACGATCGAGAATGCGGAGGACAAGATTAATCTTTGCGGGTGCGGAAACAGTAACGTGGGTGATTGGAACACCGGCGTCAGGAGAAGAGTTAGTCACGACCTCCTTTTATAGCATACTTTTCCAGTCGATACCGAAACGATCTCGTGTTCAGGCGGAGCATGCGGGCTGCTTTCTTTTTGACCCATTTCGATCGTTCCAAGGCTTTAAGTAACAGGTCTTTCTCAATACCGTTGATCAGGCCTTCAAGGTCCACCCCTTCGTCGGTCAGATCGAGCGGCATGGCAGACGGCTGCGACGGCGTCGTGGGCCGGTGGAGCCATCCGCGCACCTCAACCTCGGTAACCGGCCCTTCAGTAGAAAATGCGACCACGCGTTCGATCAAATTCTCCAACTCTCGAACATTGCCCCGCCATTCGTGGTCCAGGAGGACGTGCATGGCCTCTGCGCTGATGACAGGTCTAGACTTACCGCTCTCCTTTGAAAAGCGATCAAGAAAGTGATTGACCAACAGCGGAATATCGCCGGTTCGCATCCGCAACGGAGGGAGCCGGATGGGAATCACGTCCAGTCGGTAGTAGAGATCTTCCCGGAATGACCCGTCCGCGACCGCTTTTTCCAAATCTTTATTCGTCGCCGCAACGATGCGCACATCGACCTTGATATCCTGATTGCCGCCCACGCGTCGAAATTCACGCTCTTGGATGACCCGCAGCAGCTTCACTTGAATCGTAGGAGTCGTATCGCCGATCTCGTCAAGAAAGATGGTCCCTCCATTCGCGATCTCGAACAGACCTGCTTTGTTCGAGATTGCTCCTGTGAATGATCCCTTCATATGCCCAAATAGCTCGCTCTCCAGCAGGGTTTCAGGCACTGCACTGCAATTCACGGCCACAAACGGAAGGGGACTTCTCGCGCTGTTGTAGTGGATGGCGCGTGCGACTAGTTCTTTTCCTGTACCGCTTTCACCGCAAATCAACACATTACTTTTAGAATCGGCGACTTTGCGCACGACGTCGAAGACCTTCTGCATCGCCTCGCTTTGGCCCACCAACTGTGCAAAGGAGGATTGGCTGGCCATTTCACGCTTCAACAGCATGTTTTCGGTCGTAAGCCGTCGCTTCTCCAACGCGTTCCGGATAATCAGCTGAACCTCATCCACCTGGAACGGTTTTGTCAAATAATCGTAGGCACCGTGCTTCATCGCTTCGACGGCAGAATCGGCCGTCGCAAACGCCGTAATGATGAGCACAACAGTCTCCGGTGAGACGGATTTCACTGCCTTGAGCACCTCCATCCCATCGATCTTGGGCATCCGCAGATCAGTAATTACGAGATCGAAGATCTCTTTTTGGACGAGCTCGACCGCTTCCTCTCCATCTGTCACGCAGGTGACAAAGTACCCTGCCCGCTTGAGCATGATGCTCAAGACTTCGCGCAAGCTTGGTTCGTCATCGACGACTAGGATCTTTTCCACGGTTCCCTACCTTCATGCCATAGCCGTACCCCAGCATCCGCTGTGCGAGGCAGGCACACTCCAAACGTTGTCCCTCGCCCTGCTTGGCTCTCTACTTTGATCCACCCTCCGTGAAGGTCGACAATGCGATGGACGGCCGCCAACCCTAATCCGGACCCTCGTTGCTTGGTGGTAAAGAAGGGAAGAAAGATTTTGTTGAGATTCTTCTTCGGAATCCCTTCGCCGGTGTCATGAAATGAGACTTCAATCACGTCGACCTTGTATCCTCCGACATCGACTTGTCTCCGCCCAGCTGTGATCGAGAGCTCCCCTCCTGAAGGCATCGCATCGAATGCGTTCACCGCCAGGTTCCAGAACACCTGTTTCATTTGATCTTGATCAACTTGGGCACACAATGCCTCGGCACAGGGGACGGCCCTAATTGAAACACCCTTACGACTCCCTGCTTCATGTTGTACTAGATCGAGGGTCTCAGCAAGGACTTTGTTTAAATCATGCTCTGCCAGATTAAGTGCCGGCGGTCTCGCATACTGAAGAAACTCCGTGATGATCGCATCCAATCTCGTTGCTTCCCGAATGGCAATATCCATTAGTCGCTGACTGGTCTCATCCGCCTGGAGATCCTTCCGAAGCATTTGCATTGCGCCGGCAAGCGCACCTAGCGGGTTGCGAATTTCATGTGCCATGCCTGCTGACATTTCTCCCAGGCTCGCAAGCCACTGTTTGCGTCGCATTTCCTCTTCCAAATCACGTATCTGTGTGAGGTCTTTGAACACCCCCACCAATCCTTTCTGTTCCCCTTGCTCGTGCAACGGTCCAAGTGTCATCCCCAAGATCAATCGGTTGCCATCAGACCGTTTGCATTCGACATCAAATCGGATGTTGGCCGTGATAGCGTCCCTGCGATTGTCCTCCGGCTGTTTGGGATGCCAATCGAACACGTCCTGCCAGGGACGTCCTCGGACTTGCTCGAAATCATACCCGGTGGCCTCTTGAGCCGCTGGATTGAACGAGGTAATCCGTCCGTGTTCATCCGCCGTGAAGACGCCACTGCTGATACTATGAACGATGTTTTCATGGAACATCCGTAGATGACTCAGTCCTTGCTCCTTTTCACGAAGTGACAGATCGGCCTGTCCGAGTTGATCTGCAAGCGCACCGCTCAAGAACCCGACGACCAGGAAGGCCAAACTATACACACCAAAGGCTTGCAGGGATTCAGCGGCACTGAGTCGAGTGGGTAGCAGCCAGCCCCACCCCTCCGCCAACCCATGGAGTTGCACATTCGTGAGTATGCCGAAGAGGATGATGCACAAACTCGCGGTCAGTAACCCCACACGCCGGCGAGGAACAAGGCTGGCGACCGTCACGCTGATGACATACAGCACGGCGAATGGGCTTTCGATTCCGCCGGTCCGTGCGATGAGGAGCGTTTCCAGTAGGAAATCGATGAGGACCTGGGCCCAGGCAAACTGGACTAGCATTTCTGGGTTGGATAGTGTTCGAATCAAGAGTGCGTACAAAAGAGTGGCCGCATAGGTAAAAATGATAAGGGCATAGAAGGTCTCCACTCGCTCGCCCTTTGTGACTTGAAAGGCAAGCGAGAGCCCGAGCAAGAGCGTCACAATGACGACCCGCCAACCCATCAACCAATAGATTCTAGTCTTGATATCGCCCACCGAGTAAAACTCCAGCTAGAACAGTGGTTTTGAGCTTCATCGCCATTCGTTTATGATACAAGTTGGGTTAACACACGGTCGTAGACTGAGAGAGTGTGCAGGCTGCGTCTGCGTAGATAGAGGAGTCACTGCGAAGTGGACATGCCGGTCATCCCGGCGGTGACCGCCAAGCTGCCTGTTGGAGGTGAATCGCCTATCGACTTACCCGATCGCAGACGCCATCGTAAAGATCGGCAAATACATGGCTACTACGATGAATCCGACCGTCGTCCCCAGGAACACCATCATCATGGGCTCCAAGAGCGCCGTGAGATTTCCGACTGCCTCGTCGACTTCATCTTCATAGAAATCAGCGATCTTCCCGAGCATGGTGTCCAGCGCGCCGGTCGACTCTCCGACTGAGATCATGTGCGTCACCATTTTGGGAAAGGTTCCACTTTTTGCGAGAGGATCCGCGATGGTTTTCCCTCCGCTGATGCTGACTTTCGCGTCGAGCAGAGCCCCTTCCACAACCTTATTACCTGACGTTTTTGCGCAAATCGTCAACGCATCCAACAAAGGAACCCCACTCGCCAGCAAGGTGCCGAGCGTACGCGTGAACTTGGCGACGGACGCTTTCCTGATGAGATCTCCGAATACGGGGAGCTTCAGCAAGAGCTTATCGATCGCAAGCCTCCCTTGCGGGGTCGCATAGTATTTTTTGATCGCCACCACCGTCCCTATGATGACGGCGAGAATGATGTACCAATTCCCCTGCACGAAGTTGCTCATGTCGATGACCATCTGCGTCGGCGCGGGTAACGCCATCTTCCCCCCCGACATTTCCTTGAACATCTTTTCAAAGACCGGAATCACCCAGATCATCAACACGGTAATGACGATGGCCGCAATGCCGACGATGGCTGCAGGATAGACCATGGCACTCTTGATTTGCCCTTTGAGTTTCATCGCCTTTTCGATGTGTTTGGAGAGGCGGCTCAGAATGGTATCGAGGAGCCCTCCCACTTCACCGGCATGCACCATGTTGACGTACAAATCATCGAAGATTTTTGGATGTTTGCGGAGCGCATCAGAGAAGGTCGAGCCTCCTTCAACCTGGACTCGGATCTCACCCACGGACTTTCTCAATGCAGCGTTTTCCGATTGCGTCGAGAGAATTTCGAGGCATTGAATCAGTGGTAGTCCGGCGTTGATCATCGTCCCAAATTGTCGTGTAAACACGACAAGATCTTTTTCGCTCACGCCGCTACCGAAACTGAGACTGAATCCTTCCTTGGCGGCCTTTTCCTCAAGACTGGTCACGACCACGCTTTGCTTGCGTAATTGTTCCACGGCCTCATCGCGTGACTTGGCGACGAGCTCACCTTTCTTCACCGCACCCGACTTACTCCGTCCAATGTACGCAAACGTGGCCATAGCGTGTATATCCTGTTGTGGCTTCCTTGAGCCGTTGATGGAAAATGCCTAGGACTACGAATTGAGTCTACTGGGGGGCCGAAAACCTGTCAAAAACTATTGAATTATTTACATGCGCGACATCACAAACATGTCGCGACCGCAGTCACTAGGCAGGCGGAGACGCGGCATTGGTGTCGCGAAACCCTCGGTAGAGATAATGGAGGCCTGAGGCAAGGGTGAAGCTAACCATCATCATGAGCAGTGGCGTAAGCATGGCAAGATCAATCCCACGCCACGTTAAGAGAACCACCAGGAGAACGTAGCTCAATTGCAGTAGAGTCGTGCCTTTTCCGAGGAAGGTCGGCTTGACGTTGATCGGCGTGTTTGTGACATGGGCCACCGCCGTGCCCAAGAGGAGGATTAAGTCCCGACTGACGACGAGAATGACCAGCCACGAGGGAATCAGATGCAACACAGCAAGCGAAATGAAACTCGAAGTCAGGAGGACCTTGTCCGCCAGAGGGTCGAGTAGTGTGCCCAGTCTCGTACGCTGATCAAGTTTACGTGCGAGATACCCGTCAATCCCATCGGTCAGTCCTGCGGTGAGGAGAGTCGCTAGGGCGTATCCGTAGGCTCCATAGGTCATGAATCCAATAAAGACCGGTACCAGGAGAATGCGGAGAATCGTGAGGCTATTGGGAATGTTCATACGGCGAGGTTCGACAGGTCTTCACTTCGATCCGATGAAAAGGCCCAAATCATAGTAATCGAAGTCACTGTTGTCAACGAGTTGCAGGGATCGATGACCCGCTCTTATAATATACACAGTCTGGGTATTAACCGCTCTGAAGAGGACGTTAATCGATATGAGTACCTTGCCGCTGATGTTCAAAAAGGAAGGATTGGTTGAGAAGCATCAGGTTGAAGGGGTGGATCCGAGCGACCGCTATTTCAACCGCGCAATATTGGTGAATCGGACAACGGCCGGGTATTCGGCCAAGGTGATGTATGAAGCCTTCATTGTTGAAAGCCAGGCGCACCAGACCATCGCCGCAGCGGTGAAGGAGCTCGTGGGGAAACTTCAGGAGTCAGGGTTCAGTCGTTTACGGACGAGGGCCAATTTCAAGGGGACGCGCTATCTCGCTGAGAAGGAGACGTGGATCGACTACCCAGACCTGCCTTGATCGGAACCAACGAATTCGCGATACACCAAGTCATGGATCATCGGTCGAAAACCCCTGATCGCGTCGTTTTTTCTGGTTGGATGTACTCGATTCGAAAGCAGCACCACCTCTAACTCCGCCTCCGGATCAATCCACACTGACGTTCCCGTGTAGCCCAGGTGGCCAAACGACCGACCTGAAAAATACCGACCCGCCGATGATTGCACTGACGGCGTGTCCCACCCAAGGGCCCAGCTTGAGGAGCCTTCTTGATTCTGTCGTCTGGTGAATACCCGCACAAGATCCTGATCGAGGAGGGAGGTTCGTCGATGATAGGCTTGCATCCAGATACCGGTGATCGTCAAGACAGAGTCAGCCGGCCCGAATAACCCCGCATGACCGGCCTCGCCACCCAACGCCGCGGCATTCTCATCATGCACTTCTCCATGGAGAAGCCGACCTCGCCACGGATCTACCTCTGTCGGCGCGACGCCACCACCCTCTTTCGTCTTCGCTTCCAGATACTCCGCTAACCGTTCCGGCAAAACGAATTCCAGCCTAGATTCACCCAAGGATGCCAGGATGCGCTCCTTGAAAAACGCACTCAGCGAAAGTCCGCCGCAGCGCTCAATGATGAAGCCGAGTAGCATAAAGCCAAGGTCGCTATAGAGGCTCCGTGTGCCTCGTTCATAGATCAGCCCTTCGGACCGAATGCAGTCGAGCATGGACTGTTTTGCAGCGGCTCGTTCTGCATCTGACGCAGGAACTCGCCCGCTTGCATTCAGTCGCTCGTAGTAGCCTCGCCACCCTGGTAACCCAGACGCATGGGTCAACAGGTGGCGAAGCGTGGCCGAACCGATCGGAGTATCGGCACACTCCGGAAGATAATCGGCTACTCGATCCCCTAAACCACAGCGACCGTTCTGGATGAGCATCGCTAGAGACGTGCCTGTCACCAAGGGCTTGGTCAATGACGCGAGATCATACGTCGTTGATGGAGTAACGGGGAACCCAGGCGGAGACGTGGAGAGATTGCCAATGGAAAAGTGAACAACCGGTCGCTCTCCATGCCGCACGGCCAAGACCGCTCCGGGAAACACTCCATCCTTAACGGCTTGGTCGAGCGCTGATTGAACAATTCGCAGATCAGGCATGGAGATGATGGCCATTCCGACAGACGCGATCGACTTGATGACCTCCCGCCCATCGGCCCTGCCATCGAATATCGTGATTACCGGGCAGGGGTCGACTCACCTTCCATCTTTTCCTCACGGATGGTGTTATGTTCCTGGTAGGCTTCGCTGGCCTCGACATCCAGCATCCTCTCAAACGTATTCAATGTCGCGCGCATTCGTTCCACCATGAGCAACCGTTGCTTCTGCAGGACGGCAAGGTCTCGCTGCGTGTTTCCCAGCTCGGCACGAGCCTGTCGAAACAGCTCACCGGCTTTCAACTCTGCTTCTTTGACGATCAGATCGGCATCTCGTTGAGCGCTTCGCTTGACGTCGTCCGCCAACGACTGTGCCGATACCAGCGTATTGGATAACGTCGCCTCAGTTCGTTTGAGTTCCGACACTTGCTGTTCAAGCGAGTCAATACGGTCACGCAATGTCGCATTGTCACGATTTAAGAACTCGACCGTTTGCGAAATGTCCTCGAGAAAGCGGTTGACCTCATCACGGTCATAGCCACGAAGTTTGACCTGAAAAACCATCTGCTGAATGTCGAGTGGTGTAATCTTCATGGCATCCTCCCCAATATGAACTCAGTTCATTCGTAATGCCGCATCCTTCATCGACTGGACAACGGCGATCTGTAGGAACCAGATCGCTGCGATGGCAATCAGCGGCGACAGGTCGATCCCCATCCCTAAGCTGAGTCGCCGTCGGATTGGCGCGAGCACAGGTTCCGTTGCACGGCTCAAGAATTGAACGATAGGATTCCACGGATCCGGGTTCACCCACGAGATGAGTGCCCGCGCAATGATGATCCAACTATAAAAGGTCAATAGGTAGTCTAGCACTGTCGCCAGGCCCAACAAGGTATTTCCCATTACAAACATCAGCCTCCAAGCTCCTTGGAACGTTTCGTCGCAGTTTCAATCGCATCGATGAGGACGGCTCGAACCCTTCCCTGTTCCAAGCGATGAAGACCAGCCATGGTCGTACCACCGGGAGAGGTCACTTGATCCTTCAGTCGAGCCGGATGCTGTCCGGTTTCCAACACCATCCGCGCAGCCCCAAGCACGGTTTGCGCCGCAAGCAGACTGGCCGTCTCGCGTGGCAACCCCATTTTCACCCCACCGTCAGTCATCGCTTCAATCACGAGAAAGACGTACGCAGGCCCGCTTCCACTCAATCCGGTGACGGCATCCATCAGCTGTTCCTGAATCCTGACGACTCGGCCGACCGATCGCAGGATTCCCTCGGCACAAGCGACTGCTTCCTCGTCAAGATTCGGACCGATTGCCAACGCCGTAATGCCTTCACCGACCATAGCCGGTGTGTTGGGCATCGCGCGGATGATGCGTGCGGCAGGGGCACACAGGTCTCTGATGCGATCGATCGTGACGCCAGCCGCTACGGAAATCACCAGGTGATTCGTCAACACCCCACGAATTCCCGTGAGGGCCTCGACGATCACCTGTGGTTTCACCGCCAATATGATGACGTCGCTCAGAGCGACGACCTCATGGTTCGCCACATTGATCTGAACTCCGTATCGTGTCTTGAGATGATCCAACCGGCCCCTATCAGGATCCGCCACATGGATTTGGTCAGGGCGGTACCACTTCGCCGAGAGCACGCCATTGATCAGCGCCTCGGCCATACGGCCACCGCCGAGAAAGCCCAGGTTCTGCGTGAGGGCCGTCTTAGACATGGCGTGTCCCGAAAATCGCGGTGCCGACCCGAACGAGTGTCGCGCCTTCCTCAATGGCGACCTCATAGTCGTTCGACATGCCCATCGACAGTTCATCCATCTTCACAGATGGGATCCTCCGTGCTGCGATCTGTTGAGCCAACTCGTGAAGTTTTCGAAAGTACGGCCGGGCCTCATTAGGATGATCAGTCTGTGGAGGAATAGTCATCAATCCTCTAATCCCGATGTGAGAAAACTCCGCCATGATGGTGACGGCCTGGGTCACATCAGCCGGAGAAAACCCGGCTTTCGTCGGTTCGTTTCCAATATTGATCTCGATCAAGACATCCTGATGGCAGCCGGCTTCTCCGGCTCGTCGATCGATTTCCTGAGCCAGCTCCACGCTGTCTACCGAATGAATCACCTCGAAGAGGCCGATCACCGATCGCACCTTCCTGCGCTGCAATTGTCCAAGAAAATGCCATCGCACCGGTGTCTCTGAGAACGCGGCTACTTTGGGAAGCGCCTCCTGAACACGATTCTCGCCTAAGATCGTTAAACCGGCACTGACTCCCTCCTTCATCCGGTCAACTGCAACGGTTTTTGTCGCAGCCACCAGACGAACACTCCCTGCAGGACGTCCCGCTCTCTCCTCGGCCGAGCGAATCTTCGCCAGTACCGATTGGACGCGTTGGGCAATCGTCCCTTCAACGAGCGCTTCCATCACCCTTCCTCATGTATCGTATCCATTGCTTTGAGTGAACGGTCTCTAGGCTAGGGGGCACACGCAAGAATGAGCGACAGCAGTTTACCTTCGATTCAACGGCACGCCAATCGCACTCACCATAGTACCGTTTACTTTCCCCTCTCGTCGATACGAAAAAAAGAGATCGTCATGACAAATCGTACAGAGATTGACGGTCGTCACACGTTGCGGAGCGGCGCCATGCGTCCGCACCTGGTCGTGAATAAGGGCCTTCAAGTCCAAATGTGCGCTCCTACTCTTTCGATTGTGGACCACCTTTTCCCAACCGGACCACCCCTTGCGCAGGCCCTCTAACACCGGTTCATCCACTTCGTAGCAGCAGGCTCCTGCAGATGGGCCGATACTGATCCGTACCTGGTCTGGGCGTGACCCAAAAGACGACTCCAAGAGGGCCATCGTTTTCGGGACGATACCTGCCACGGCCCCTCGCCAACCCGCATGGACCGCGGCCACTACTCGATGTACGGGATCATACATCAAGACTGGAACACAGTCCGCCGTCCGCACCGCCACCATCACGCCTGGTTGATCGGTCACCAGGGCATCCCATCCTCCTACAAATCGATCGGTTGACGTCAGCGCACGATCCACCACAAGCGCTTCCGTTCCATGAACCTGCTTCACCGTCAGCGTCCAGGATGCGGCTCCTGCCCCGGCTACACCCTGTCGAGGAACACCAAGTTCAAGGTCAAGCCCGATAGCATGCTGCCGAGTGCCAAAAAAGTGCCGGATCCGATTTCGGGTATCCGAAAATGCGGGTACGGTTATGAATGAGGTTCCCGCCATAGCAATTCTCACCATTCCATCAGCAGATGAGCAAGACGAAATTAGTCTGCTTGCTTACGAAGAAACGTCGGGACATCCCACTCATCCTCACCTGTCAGTGCAGCTCGATCCGCCGACTCTCGTGCTTCACTTAGACGCCTCAAATATGTCGGGCGGTCGAGATCCTTTATCGGTCGCTCTGTCCCAAGGGAGGCGACGACGCCGGCCAGCACTGGTTGGATCGGCTTGGTCAGCCGATTCGGTGCTCGATCTGCCTCAGTCCCGGCAATCGCTAGATTCTCGTCCCGTTCAAATCCGGTGGCAATGACCGTAATGATTAATTCCTCACCAATGTCTGGATTGATGACCTGTCCGACAATGATGTTCGCCTCGGGATCCGCCGTCTGCTGTATTATGGACGCTGCTTCCTCAATCTCATGCAGCGACATGCTGGGGCCTCCTGTAATATTGAGGAGAACTCCGCGGGCTCCCTCAACACTTCCCTCCTCCAGGAGAGGGCTGCACATCGCTTTTTGTGCGGCTTCAATCGCCCGATTCTGTCCCTGAGCAACACCCATCCCCATCACCGCACGCCCAGTATGCGACATCACGGTGCGGACGTCGGCAAAATCCACGTTGACATGGCCTGTTGTCGTGATGACGTCAGCGATGCCTTGAATGGCCTGGCGAAGGACATCGTCTGCCACCTTGAATGCTTCGAGCAGCGGGGTGGCCTTATCCACAATGCCCAGCAGTCGCTGGTTGGGGATGACGAGCAAGGTGTCGACATGTCGACGTAGTTCTCGGATTCCTTCTTCGGCATGTTTGTGTCGACGCTGCCCTTCATACTGAAAGGGCTTTGTGACGACACCGACCGTGAGAATCCCCATCTCTCTGGCAATGCTGGCCACAATGGGCGCGGCACCTGTTCCCGTTCCTCCACCCATCCCGGCGGTGACAAAGACCATGTCCGCGCCGTCGATACATTCACGGATATGCTCTCGACTTTCGAGCGCCGCATCCCGTCCGATTTCCGGCTTGGCACCAGCACCCAACCCGCGAGTCCGATCGGGCCCGAGTTGTATCTTATAGGGGGCCAAGGATCGATCGAGCGCCTGGAGGTCGGTGTTACTCGCGATAAAATCCACACGAGACAATCCGGAGGTGATCATGGTGTTAATGGCGTTGCATCCGGCCCCGCCGATTCCGATGACTTTGATACGGACCGGCGACAACACATCTTCTTGAAATGAGAACATTGAGCCACCTCCTCCGATCACCCCGCAGGACGACCACCGGCCTCCTGCCGGACCAAGGTTAAAAGATCTCCAGCACCTTCTTCGTCCATCCAAACATACGCGCCCACGTTCCTCCATTGCGAAGCCCGGCTGTTTCCAATTCATCGATATGTCGCCGACCGTGCAGCAACAAGCCCACACCGGTCGAATGGCTGGGATGACTCACTTGATCCCGAAGTGCCCCAACACCTGAGGGTACCCCTCGTCGAGCTGGTAGGTTTAAAACTTTTTCGGCCGCGTCAGGCATTCCGTCTAACAACGAGGTGCCTCCGGTGATCACCACGCCAGCACCCAATATTCCTTCGTAACCAGCACGGGTAATTTCCCTCCGCACCAGTTCAAACATTTCATCTACGCGGGGCTCCAAAATTTCTGCAACATCCCGTCGAGAAAATGTGCGTGCGGGGCGGTCGCCGACGGACAACACTTCTACGATCTGATGGCCCGTCAGTAATTCGGTTCGGGCAATGCCATATTGCGTCTTGATTCTCTCTGCCTCGGTCTGCGACGTGATCAGGCCGAAGGCCAAATCTCTCGTTAAATTCTGCCCCCCGATCGGAAGAACCGCTGAGTGCCGGATACTGCCATCCAAGAAGATCGCGAGATCCGTGGTCCCTCCGCCCAAATCGACCATCGCCACGCCCAAGTCGCGCTCTTCCTGACTCAGCACAGCCTCACTGGAAGCAAGCGGCTGCAGGATGATGTCCACGACGTCGAGCCCGGCTCGATTCACACACTTGACAATGTTCTGTGCAGAGGTCACAGCTCCAGTGATGACATGGACATTGACTTCCAGTCGATGCCCTGACAAACCCAATGGCTCGCGGACCCCTTCCTGTCCATCCACCATATATTCTCGGGGCAAGACGTGAAGGATCTTCCGTTCGTGAGGGATCACGGCCAAGGTACGCGCGCTTTCGATGGCCCGATGGATATCCTCACGGGTCACCTCAGCTCGCTTGAGCGCCACCACGCCCTTACAGTTTTCGGCGGAAATGTGGCTACCCGCGATGCCCGTATAGACCGAGTTAATCTGGACACCGGCCAGCAACTCCGCCTCTTCAACCGCCTTCTTGATCGATTCAACCGTGCTTTCGATATCGACCACGACACCTTTCCGGAGACCTCGTGAGGGACTCGATCCGACACCGATAATATTGAGCCCGCCGGCATCGGCGACTTCCGCAACGATTGCGCAGATCTTCGTCGTTCCGATGTCGAGTCCAACAAGGATGTGATCTCGCTTCGACACGGCCATCACCCCCCTTCCCGTACGATGATTCGATTTTCGTACCGGAGATCGACTTCCCTCACGTGACGCCCCAGACCGTCAAAGTTTTGTGCCTTTAACGTCGATTTGACGCGCCGGAACCGCTCCCACTGTTCCTTGAGTGCCTCATCACCAAATTGAAATCGCATTCCCTGGACAAGCGCCACTAAACTTGAAGGGTTATCCGCGAGCACGTGTAGCCGCCCATCGAACGACTGTCCGACAACTCTTGCGAGTTCGATGCCAGATACCACCGCATGTCGAACTGATTCTGTCCCTCGCACCAACCCGGGCAGATCGATCCCGGTGACAAGAGGTAGCGCCTCATTATCCAGCTGACCAAGCCTATTCAGCACATGTCCGTCCTCGTCGCACAGAAAGTTCTGAGACTCGGCACGAACAATCGCGGCAGGCTTCCGCTCAATCACGGAGATCCGTAATTCGTGAAATGGTATACGGGTCACGTCAGCCGTTTTCACCCATGGATGGGCCTCGACCTGTTCTTTAATGACCGTCGTGACGATGTGGTGGAGTGGCACACCGGGTTTCACTTTTGCCAGATCACGCACTTGCTTGTTATCAAGATGGTAGACGCCTTCAACGCTGATCGTCTTGATTTCCAAAAGATCTTGTAGTGCAGGCCCGGAGTATGTCGCAGCGACCCCGATGAGTACGGCGGCGCAAACGGTGCTCGTCACCACCTTCGCCCAACGGACAAGCGTGCTCCGTTTTTCCGTTCGTAGCCGCCTGGTCCCCTTCATGGCTCGGTCTCCCTGCGGGTCTTTCCACTCGTTCTTTCGTGGGCCTGGAGCCTTGGGCAGACGTTTCTTCTTGAAAAGTCTCATCCTGCAGACTCCTGCCTTACACCCAAGGCAGATTGTGGAACGCGATCCAGCGCAGATTGTAAGATCCGCTCGACAAGCGCATCGTACCCGATGCCGACCTGAGCCGCGGCCATAGGTAACAAACTCGTTTCTGTCATGCCGGGCACCGTATTGATTTCCAACACATACGGTCGCCCTCGCGGAGTAATGCGAAAATCTACTCGTGCAGCTCCCTCGCACCCCAACACAGTGTAAGTCCGACGTGCTAGTTCGCTGACCTGTCGAAGTACTTTGGGAGGAAATGGAGCCGGACAAAGATACTGCGTCTTACCCTTTTGGTATTTTGCCGAAAAATCATAGAATCCTTCCGGCGCAACGATTTCGATCGCTGGAAGCACTTGCACCCCTTCTGCTGCCGTTCCGACAAGAGACACAGCGGCTTCATGTCCGGGTATATAGCTCTCCACCATCGCCTCTTGGTCAAACCGATGTGCCAGAGCCAGTGCCTCTTTCCATTGTCCGGCCCGTCGCACGACCGTGACTCCGATGGTTGATCCCTGAGCCACGGGTTTCACGACGATCGGCAACTGGAGATGGGCCTCTCGGAGAATCCTTGCGAGAGCAGGCCTATCCCCTTCACGCACAACCGTTCCAGCTGCCACTGGAACACCATGTGCAGCAAGCAGGGTTTTAGTCACACCCTTATGCATTCCTACCGCACTCGCGCGTACCCCGGACCCCGTGTAGGGAATCCCCATCGTCTCGAGGAAACCCTGTATCGTACCGTCCTCACCACCAGGCCCATGGAGCGAGAGGAAGGCAAGCGCCACGTTCTGATTTTCTAGTTCACGGTGCAACCGATCAGTGACATCGATAGCCACCGCCTCATATCCGAGACGGATGAGCGCCTGATGGACGGCTTGCCCTGTCTTGAGAGAGATGTCTCGCTCCGATGAGCGTCCTCCCATGAGCACGCCAATTCGCGCATCTGTGATTCGACCCATGGCCACCATCACATCCTTTCGCTAGCGCTCCCCGATGACCTTCAACTCCAATTCCAGTTTAATGCCTGTTTTCCGAGAGACCTGTGCGCGCACTTTTCTGATGAGAGACAGCACATCGCGGGCACTGGCGTGGCCCTGGTTGACGATAAAGTTGGCGTGTTTCGTCGAGACGCAGGCATCACCGACCTCAGCCCCTTTGAGCCCAGCCGACTCCACGACGCGTCCCGCCGAATCATTCTTCGGATTTTTGAACACACAACCGGCGCTCGGCATGGATAGCGGTTGAGTATCACGGCGATAGTGCAAATAGTCTTTCACGACGTGTTCGATTTCCGATTTCACCCCCGGTTTCAGCTGAAGCCATACCCCAACCACAATGCCACGAGGCAGTGTCGCCCGACGGTACGCAAAATCAATGTTCTCTGCTTGATAGTCCAGGAGAGTTCCTTTTGGCAAAACTATACGCACAGCCTTGACGGTGCTTTTCATTTCGCCTAGCTTTGTCCCTGCATTCATGACCACGCATCCTGCAGCGGTCCCTGGTATCCCAGCAGCCCACTCCAGTCCGGCCAAAGACTTACGGATGGCATGCCCAATCAGTGTGGGCATCCCAACGCCTCCTTCGACATACAGGACTGAACCCGGTTCCTCCTTGATCGCTCGCATCTTAGCCAAACTGACGACCACACCTCGGATCCCCTTGTCTCGAACGAGAATGTTGGTCCCACCCAACACACAGAGGGGCACGCGCTGTTCATTCGTCTGCCGACAAAGGCGGATGACATCCTCGACATCAGCAGGCTGTACCAGGACATCAGCCGGACCACCGATATGGAACGAAGTATGGTCCTTCAGCGATGCCTTGAACTGAACGGTGCCCCGCAGGCCGGCCACGGCCAATCGCAATCGGCGTTCTCGACCTACCTGTCGTGGCTTTAACTCATGCCGCAAGCTTCGACGCATCTTCAGCCGTCACGTCCCCTCAAGACGTGCAAGAATTCCGGTGCCCGCTTTCCAAATATCGCCGGCCCCCATGGTCAGGACAAGATCGCCTGACCGCAGAAACGGGAGCACCTGATCGGGGAGAGTTTCTTTCTGCGCAATAAAGGTGACAGACGGGTGCCCGGCCGACTTGATGGTGTCAGCGAGGCTGGCTCCAGAAACTCCGGGTATTGGCGGCTCGCCGGCCGGATAGACCTCCGTCATGAACACCGCATCAGCATCGTCAAAGGCATGCACGAAGTCTCCCATACAGTCCCGTGTCCTGGTGTACCGATGCGGTTGGAACAGAACGACCAATCGCCGATTCCACCCTTGTTTGGCTGCAGCAAGCGTGGCTTTCACCTCGGTCGGATGATGGCCATAATCATCCACCACCATAATCCCGCCGATTTCCCCACGTAGATGAAAACGCCGTTCCACACCGGTAAAGGCTGCGAGTCCTTTACGGATGAGATCAACGGGGACTTCGAGTTCGACTCCGATGGCAATCGCGGCGAGTGCGTTTGAAACGTTATGGATGCCTGGTATTGCCAACCGAAATGGGCCCAAGTTTTTCCCACGGAAAGAGGCGCGGAACTCAGCTCCCCATTGGTTGAGCACGATATCGGTGGCTTGGAAATCCAAGGACGTTCCGCCACGCTCCTGAAGCCCATACGTTTGATAGCGCTTCACAATGAGCGGGAACAGGTTCCGAAGGCGCTCGTCATCACCACATAAGACGGCCAGCCCGTAGAACGGAATCTTGTTGATGAATTCCAGAAAACACTCGTTGATTCGCTCCATGGAACCATAATGATCCAGATGTTCTCGATCCAAGTTCGTCACAGCCACGATGGTCGGCGAGAGTCGGAGAAACGAACCATCGCTTTCGTCGGCCTCCGCCACAAGCAGGTCGCCGCGGCCAAGCCGTGCATGACTACCCAACGCGTTGACCTTGCCACCGATGACCATGGTTGGATCCAGGCCTCCTTGCGCCAACACGTTGGCCACCATGGAGGTCGTGGTGGTTTTGCCATGGGCGCCGGCAATCGCCACTCCAAACTTCAGACGCATCAGCTCCGCCAGCATTTCTGCGCGGGGGATGACGGGAATTTGTTGCGCCTTTGCGATCGCCACTTCGGGATTGCTGGTTGCCACAGCGGATGAAATGACGACGACCTGCGCTTCTCCTACGTTTGATTCCTGATGACCGATGAAGATCTTCCCACCAAGTTCTTCAAGCCGCCTGGTCGTTTCCGAAGCATGCAGATCTGAACCGGTCACTTTGTACCCCATCGTGAGCAGAACCTCTGCGATCCCGCTCATGCCCGCTCCCCCAATTCCGACCAGATGAATCTGTTGTGTCTTACGAAATGGCGTCATATGCGTGGTGCTCCGCCATCCGACTGCTCACTATTTATTTTCTCTTGCTGATTTCTTTCTTCTTCCCGTCGCAACTGCGTTACCCTCCGTTTACTTTTCGAAGTTGATTGTTCTCTTGTGTCTTATTCATGAGGGCGTAACATTCCCGGACGATCACTTCGGCAGCATCACTTCGCCTCATCGCGAAGCTGTGCTCCTGCATCGCATGCAGCCGCTCTGAATTCGACATGATCGACACGATCGTCTCAACCAGTTTCGCTCCATTCAGATTTGCCTGCGGGAGCACAATCGCTCCACCCTCAACCTCCATCGCCCGTGCATTCTTCATTTGGTGATCGTAAATCGCGTTCGGCAGCGGGATCAGTACCGCAGCTTTGCCACAAGCCGTCAATTCCGCGATGGTCATCGCGCCCGATCGAGCCACGACTAAGTCGGCTGTGCGCAAGACAGCGGGCATGTCATAGAGAAATGGAACGACTTTAGCCTGTATCCCGAGCTTGTCATAAGCCCCGCTAACTCGTTCAAAGTCCACTTCCCCGGTCTGATGAGTGATCATGAGATCTGGAAAACGCGATTGCAACAACGCTAAGCCCTCCAACACCGCACTATTGATGGCTTTAGCACCCTGGCTCCCGCCGAAAATTAGGAGATGCTGGCCTCTGCGTTCAATTGAGTCACCCGCCTTGAGTGATGGAACTAGGAACTCTTGTCGAACCGGTGTTCCAACCACTCGAACCTTTCTCTGATCAAATGATGCGCCCGCAGACTCAAACGCCAGAAATACTCGTTGTGTGAACGGCGCGACTACCTTATTCGCGAGGCCTGGATAGGCATTTGGCTCAAGAATCACCCGAGGGATGCCTTTCAATGCAGCGGCCGCCAGCATAGTGGGACTCGTATATCCTCCTACCCCAATCACAAGATCCGCTTGACGCTGCTCGAGAATGCGTAATGACTGCCAGATCCCGATGGGCACAGACAGGAGGCCTCGTAGAACGTCCACCACTCCCTTTCCCATGACCGGCTTGGCTGTGATCAGCGCCAGCTCGAACCCTTCATGGGCCAGTACCCGAGACTCAACGCCACGAGCCGTTCCCACGAAGAGGATCCGTACGGCTGCGTCATGCCGCAGAAACTCTCGAGCCAGCGCAATTGCCGGATAGAGATGGCCGCCAGTCCCTCCCGCAGCGATTACAATCGTCATCGTCGATTCGACCAGCCACGCCCACTTCGATATCGAATCTCCTCCCGTCCCGCCTGCCGATCTCTCGAGATGCTGAGCAACATCCCGACGCCGGTTAAACTGACGACCAGGGAGGAACCCCCATAACTGACAAACGGCAATGTGAGACCTTTGGTAGGCAGCAAACCCGTCGCGACACAGGCATTGATCAGCGCCTGGATACCGATGAGTGTCGTAATTCCGACCCCGAGGTAGCGCCCGAATGGAGTTCGCGCCCGTGTGGCAATCTGAAATCCGCGAACGACGAATACCGCGAAGAGAAGAATGATCACACAGGTCCCGACGAACCCCAGCTCTTCCCCGACCAGCGCTAACACAAAGTCGGTATGCGGTTCCGGGAGAAAGAGCAGCTTTTGCTTTCCTTCGCCCAGCCCCACGCCGAATAGCCCTCCACTGCCGAAGGCCAGGAACGATTGTGTAATTTGATGTCCCGCATTCAACGGGTCGCGCCCGGGATCCAAGAATGTCATCAGCCGCGGCAACCGGTAACCGGAGGTTAGGATAAGGGCCAAGCCGACGGGTATCGCACAGAGAGCCACCGACGACAGATGAGAGAGGCGCGCCCCTCCAACAAACAGCAAGCCTCCTGTCACAAGTCCGATGACCACCACAGTGCCCAGGTCTGGTTCCTTGAGCACTAGGCCGCAGAGAATGCCGATCATGAGCAACGGCGGAAGCAAGCCGGAAGAAAAGTCCTGGAGCCGGTCCTCTTTCCGAGAAAGATACCCGGCGAGGTAAATAACCACGATGAGCTTCGCCATCTCCGCCGGTTGAACTGAGATGGGCCCAAGCTGTAACCATCGTCGAGCACCATGCTTCGTTTCGCCAATAGATGGGAGGAGTACCATAACCAGTAAGATTGCAATCAGACCAAGAAGCGGGAAGGAGAGGCGTCTCCACCAGATATAATCGATGCGGGATACGACATGGAGGAGTATCAATCCGAACGTCAGCCAGACCAATTGACGCTTGAGGTAATACCATGAATCGTCGAACCTCTTGCCCGCCATTACGGCACTCGCGCTGAACATCATGACCAAGCCAACCAATGCCAACGTAATCGTCACGAACAGGAGGATTTGATCCATCCCAACTTGATTTGGACCTCGTGGCCCGCCGGGAGGCCATGGCAAGGCCAGGGTACCTGCTGATCGTCGTGACATCGTGTGGTCTCAATGCTCCTCTGTCGTCGCGCCAGTCATGACGGCAACGATTGCACAAGGGTCTTAAATTGACGGCCCCGATCCTGATAATCAACAAACATGTCGAAACTTGCACAGGCCGGTGAGAGAAGCACGACATCTCCACTCTCCGCTGCCCCTGCCGCCAGCTCCACAGCTTCATTCAAGGTTCCGACCCGTTCGACCGCCTGATACCCTTCCACCGCGTTGGCGATCAGAGGGGCGGCTTCACCGATCAGAATGAGCCGCTTGACCCGCTGATGGATTGAGCTCGCCAAGCGAGAAAAATCCCCGCCCTTATCTCGTCCACCAGCGATAAGCACAATTGGCTGATCGATACTCTCCAGTGCTTTCAGAGTCGCATCAACGTTCGTCCCCTTTGAATCATTGATAAAACGGACACCGTGCCGTTCCCGGACAACCTCACAGGCATGTTCTAGCCCGGGAAAGTCCCGGAGCACCTCCTGAAGGGCGGACATTGGGCACCCACTGAGTAGTGCATAGACGGACGCGACCATCGCGTTGTCAATATTGTGATCGCCGATGATTTTCAGCTCGTTCCTGCGGCATATCTCATGAGTCTTCCCCTTGATCTTGACCATGACACGATCCTGATCAAGATAGGCCCCGCCGGCTACGTCCGGAGGCAAGACGTTCGTCCTCGTGAATCCCAGCACACTCCCTTTCACAGGCTTCCGAAGTGAGGCGACTCTGGGATCATCCAGATTGAACAGCGCATAATCGGATGACGTGAGATTTTCAAAAATACGATTCTTTGCGGCGATATATTCTTCGATCGACACGTAGCGATCCTGATGGTCGACCGTCACGTTGAGGATGCCCGCGATCCATGGATGGAACTGTTCCACCGTCTCCAACTGAAAACTCGACACCTCGACGACCAAGAGGTCGTAGGGACAGGGTTGTCCAGTTGTTGTCGCTTGTCGTGCGTGTAAGGCCGCTTCACTGAGCGCGACTCCAAGATTGCCGCCGACGAAGACTCGTTTTCCACTGTGCTCCAGCATCTTGCCGATGAGGGTGACCGTCGTACTCTTGCCGTTTGTTCCCGTCACCGCCAGGATCGGAACCGACAGAAACCGCGACGCAAGGTCGAGTTCGCTGATCACCTTCACACCTCGACGACGGGCACGTTCCAGGGACTCCATCCGGTAGGGTACGCCCGGACTGATAACGACCAGATCAGCGTTGTCCAGGGCTGATTCATATCGTTTTCCCAAACTAAGCTGAATGCTCGAGGGATCCAACACCTCCAGCTCATGGCACACCTCAGCTCGCTCTTTTCTATCAGCAACCGTCACCTGCGCCCCAACCTCTTGGAGGAGACGGGAAGCAGCAATGCCGCTTCGGGCAAGTCCGATGACCGTCACTCGCTTTCCTCTCAGCTCCATGGTGTCGGCCGTGGGCATCGCCGTCACCTCAACTTCAGCGTACTGAGGCTCAAGAGCGCGAGCAGAATGGCGATAATCCACAAGCGCACCACGACCTTTGGCTCTTCCCATCCTTTCATTTCAAAATGATGATGAATGGGCGCCATGAGGAAGATCCGCTTACCTCGTGATTTGAATGACGCAACCTGAAAAATAACAGACACGGCCTCGATGACGAACACCCCACCGACCAACAACAAAAGCAACTCGTGCTTGCTGATCACCGCAACGGTCCCCAGGGCTGCCCCAAGCGGGAGCGACCCGACATCGCCCATGAATACCGAGGCCGGGTAGGTGTTGTACCAGAGAAACCCAAGGCTAGAACCCAGGATCGCCGCCGTGAAGACGGCCAGCTCTCCTGCACCATCGATGTGGGGAATGAGGAGATATTCAGACATCAACCGATGTCCCGTTACATAAGCGACGACGGTATACGCTAAGGCCGCCACCATCACTGGCCCGATGGCAAGTCCGTCCAAACCGTCGGTAAGGTTGACGGCGTTGGAACTTCCAACGATCACCAGAACAGCAAAGACGACATAAAACCATCCGAGGTCAGGCATGAACGTCTTGAAAAATGGCAGACTAAGTTTAGTGTTATAGCCAGGTAATGCATACAAGATGAGTGCAACCACCAGCGCGACCACAATCTGCGCGGTGAACTTCTGAGACGCCGACAACCCTTTCGACTGAGCTTTAATGAATTTGAGGTAATCGTCGATAAACCCGATAGCACAAAACCCCAGCGTTGCGACAAGAACCAACCAGACGTGCGGCCGTGAGATGTCGGCCCACAGCAGCGTCGAGAGGGTCACGGCAAAAATGATGAGGACCCCGCCCATCGTGGGTGTCCCACTCTTCGCCAAATGCCGTTTTGGTCCATCGTCGCGCACTTGCTGACCCAGCTTGATTTCTTGGAGCTTTCGGATCACCCACGGCGCCAGCACAAATGCGATCAGAAATGCCGTCACAGCGGCGTAAATGATGCGAAAGCTCTGGTATCGAAAGACGTTGAGGAAGGAAAATTCAGTATGGAACGGGTATAGCCAGACATACAGCATAGTGTGGGCGTTCCTATGAAGCCTTCTTGGCCGTGCGTTTGATGCCCTGAAGTGCGTCTGCCACAAGCTCTAATCGCATCCCGCGCGACGCCTTGATCAGGACGACATCGCCGGGCCCGACGATAGCCTTGACCGCATCGACGGCTGCTTGAGCGTCCTCTACCTCAATAATGCGCGCGTGATCGACCCCTGCCTGCCTGGCGCCTTGGGCAAGACTGCGCCCTAGAGTCCCACACGTCACGACATAATCGATCCCGTGTCGCGCTACAAATTCTCCGACCTCCTCATGCATGCGGACGGCATTCGGTCCAAGCTCCAACATATCTCCCAGGACGGCAATGGTTCTCCGATGTTCACCCGCCTGCGCCAACAGCTCTACAGCCGCCTTCATCGAAGCTGGATTCGCGTTGTAGCAATCAATGATCAGCTTAACGCCTCGACTCACGCGAACCTGAGACCGCATCGCTGCCGGTCGGAAATGCGACAAGCCCTGTGCGATCACGGTCCCGGGAAAACCTAAGACTGCCCCGACCGCTCCTGCTGCGAGTGCATTCGTAACATTGTGTCTTCCTTGAACTCGAATGTGAACGACGGTGTGACGAGCTTTTCCTGGAAGCTGAAGGTGAAAGATCGTCCCATTTCGTCCATCGGACTTGACCTTTGCCGCTCGGACGTCGGCCTTGGCTGAAAGCCCAAACGACACGATTCGACATCGAGCCCGGCTGACGAGGTAGTCGTAGTAGGAATCATCGGCGTTTAGAATGGCCGTTCCATCCCCTGGAAGCAGATCAAGCAACTCAGCCTTGGCCTGAGCTGAAACATCCATGCTTCCGAAAAACTCCAGATGATCCGGCCCGATGTTCGTGATAATCCCAATCGTCGGACGAACGAGTTCACACAGAGTGGTCGTTTGGCCGACATTGTCGACCCCCATTTCAATGACCGCAGCCTGGTGCCGTCTCTTGAGACGGAACAATGTTTGAGGAACTCCCAAGCGGTTGTTCAGATTGCCTTCTGTCTTGAGAATGTTCCATCGATGGGCCAGCACGCTCGCCACCATTTCTTTTGTCGTGGTTTTCCCGTTGCTTCCCGTCACGGCCACGAAAGGGATCCTGAACTTGCTCCGATGATACGCAGCTAATTGTTGGTACGCAGCGAGTGGATCTCGCACACCAAGAATGAGCGGCACTCGTCGTTTCGCGCCTCGCGTGAGAGAGAGCGTCGACACGTCATAGGAATCAAAGACGAGTGCCCCTATGGCTCCCTTCGAGACAGCTGTTCCGACAAATGCATGCCCATCAAACCGTTCTCCTTGTATCGCCAGAAAGAGATCGCCCGGTCGAAGTGACCGAGTATCTAGACTAATGTGTCGGATAGGCTGCTCTGCTCGCTCAGACACATCGCCGGCCAACACTCGAGCCCCGAGAACTCTCTGCAATTCGGTCACGGTCAATAACGCCATCTATCCGCGTTCCTGCAACACCCGACGCTTCTCTCGTTTCGTCAGAGACGGACACCGAGTCGCTGAATCGCATCACGTGCGACTTCCCGATCATCAAAGTGGAGTTTCTCTGTGCCGACAATCTGGTAGTCTTCGTGTCCCTTTCCTGCAATCAGGACCATGTCCTGACCATGCGCCTCTCGTACAGCCTCCTCGATCGCTTGCCGCCGATCGGCAATCTTTCTGTACTGCACATGCGATCGCTCCCGTAGGCCCTCGATCACCCCAGCTTCCACCTGATCAAGAATGGCGTGAGGGTCCTCCGTTCTCGGGTTGTCGGAGGTCAAGATGACGACATCGCTATACCGGACGGCGGCCGCTCCCATCTTCGGTCGCTTTCCTTTATCACGATCCCCGCCACATCCGAACACGGTGATAATACGCCCAGACTTTAGGACTTCAGCTGCAGTCAACAATCGGACTAATGCATCTTCCGTGTGCGCATAGTCTACAACCACCGTAAACGGCTGCCCCGCCATCACGCGCTCGAATCGACCCGGCACATTCAGCACATTTCGTACTGCCTGACGAATCTGATCCGGAGTGGCTTGCTCATGAAGAGCAACTCCGATGGCCGCCAGCAAATTGTAAACATTGTGCTCACCTACAAGATGACTTTCTATGGGAAAGGTTCCGACAGGAGTGGCCGCGGTAAACGTCGTCCCTCGAATCGATAACTGCACGTCTTCGGCACGAAGGTCCGCCTTGCTCTTCAACGCGTACGTCCAGACTGGAACAGGGCTGCGTGCAACAATCCGGCTTCCATAGGGGTCATCGACATTGATGATTGCCCGTTTGTTCTTCTTATGTCCTTCTCCTAATCCCGTAAAGAGCCGCAACTTAGCCTGGAAGTAGTTTTCCATCGTCTTATGGAAATCGAGGTGATCCTGCGTGAGATTTGAAAAGACCCCGACATCGTACTCACACCCACTCGTGCGATCTTGTGCCAACGCATGAGATGATACTTCCATGACTGCCGTCTCGCACCCGCTGCTGGCCATTTCTGCGAGCAACTGCTGTAATTCGAGCGCACCGGGAGTCGTGTGCGCCGCCGTGATTGTGCGCGTACCTATTTGATAGGCGACGGTTCCAATCAACCCTACTTTCCGGCCAAGCCCCTCCAACAGCGCTTTGCACACATAGGTCGTGGTTGTCTTGCCGTTGGTGCCGGTTATCCCGATCATCCGAATCCGGTTCGACGGGTCACCATAAAACCGACTCCCCAGAAGTCCGAGTGCTCTTTTGGAATCCTCGACTCGCACGAATGGGAGAGAGATGCCACGCACTGCTTCTTGCACAACCAAGGCACTCACGCCTCCCTTCAGTGCTGCCGGAATGAAACGATGCCCGTCCATCTGTTCACCTTTGACAGCCACAAAGAGACTCTGAGACGAGGCTTTCCGGGAATCATCAGTGATGGCCGTCACGGAAACATCAAGATCTCCTTGCCGCTCCAGAACCGTCACGCGTCCCTCAAGCGCCTGAAGCATGGTGGCCAAGGTCATCGGCAGACTCCAAGCGTAATTACGAGTTCGGTACTGCCATCGCCAGCGTGACCGGTTCGCCTGAGGACACGCCAAGGTAACTCAACACTTGCTCGCCGACCGCGCTGAATACCGGAGCCGCCACGCTTCCGCCTGATGCGTTTTTATCATGAGGGGCATCGATGATCACGATCATGGCGAGCCGTGGGTGTTCTGCTGGCACATACCCAACAAACGAGGTTACAAACCGAGAGTTTGAATATCGGCGAGTGCTTGGATCGACCTGTTGAGCCGTGCCAGTCTTCCCGGCGACCCGAAATCCAGGGATGGCCGCTTTTCCTCCGGTGCCATGCGTGACAACACCTTCCAAAATTTTCGTAACACTACGTGCGGTTTCCGGCGAAACCACACGTCGCCGAATCTGAGACGGTACTCGTCTCAAGAGATGGCCCTCGGCGTCTCGGATTTCAGAAACCACATACGGCCTCATGAGCACGCCTCCGTTGGCCAAGGCGGCTACTGCGGTCACCATCTGGATCGGCGTAACCCCTATTTCTTGCCCCATCGAAATCGACGCAACGGAGCGACGCCCCCAGGCACTGGGGCTCTTGACCAGCCCCACCCCTTCTCCAGGAAGATCAATCTCAGTTCGCTGACCAAAGCCAAATGCTTGGAGATACCGATACAATCGCTGCTCCCCCAATACCATTCCTGCCTTAGCCGCACCGATGTTACTAGACTTTTGAATGACTTGTGCGAAGGAAACCCATCCCAGCTTTTCATGGTCGTGTATCACGGTGTTGGCAACCGTCATGCGGCCATGCTCTCCAAAGACCAGCGTCGTCGGCTTCATCGCTGCTTCTTCAATGGCGGCTGCTGCGATCATGGCTTTCATGGTAGACCCTGGTTCATAGGCATCTGTGAGCGCTCTATTCCGCCAACGATCGGGGCTCAGGTTTGAAACAATATTCGGGTCAAAGCGAGGGCTGACAGCCATAGCCAACACTGCTCCTGTCTCTGGCTCAAGGACAATGATCGTCCCTGACTTTGCCCGAGAGCGAGTCACGGCGTCTTCCAACTCTCGCTCGGCAATATATTGAACGACTTCATCGATCGTGAGGGTCAGTTGATGGCCTGATACCGGATTCCTCTCAGCCAAGTTCTTTGGAAAGACTGTGCGCCCCAGCGCATCGCGCTGCAGCACCATCATCCGTTTCTCACCCCGTAAGTACGTTTCATACCGATGTTCCACTCCTTCCAATCCATCCCCATCCATACCCGCAAATCCCAGGACATGAGCGAGGAGCGGACCTTTTGGATAGAACCGTCGACCTTCCATTACAACACCAATTCCGTCCAGTGACAAACGATCCAATCTACGCCCCTGCTCCGGGTCCACCTTGCGGGCCAGCCATACAAAACTCCGATCCTGCTGAAGTTTTTTCTCCAATTCGGCAACCTTAACAGACAGAATAGACGACAGTTGGCGAGCCGCTTTCGCGGGGCTTTCCAACGTCGTAGGGATCCCAAACACAGAGGGAACCTCCATATTCATCGCCAACACCTTGCCATGTCGATCGACAATCGTGCCGCGAGGCCCTTCCAGAGAAACGGTCTTTTGATGTTGCCGATCGGCCCTGACGGACAGCTCCTCCGCCCGTAATACCTGCAAGGTCACCAGCCGGAACAGCACAAGCACGAATCCACCCAGCAACACCAGCATCAATACATAGCGACGAACGCGAGGCCCAGAACCAGCCACTAGTCCCTCCTGCTGGGAAGATAGTTTCTAGCCACTCTTACAGGTGCCGCCGCAAGGTCAGTAGGTGGTGTCCCACTCGTCCTAGACTGGACCAGAATCAGTTGGCCTTGCTGAGGCAGGCTCATTCCAAGTTGTTCAGTTGCCAATTTTGCGATCCGATTCGAAGCACTCAGCGAGGAGAATTGCACCCGTAACTCATCACGCTGACGCTCCAATATAGTCTTGTCGCGCTTCAAGCGTTCGATCTGATAGCCGATCCGCACCATATCCACTCGCTCCCAAACAAATACAAACACAAGGCACAATCCAAGGAGAACCGTGAAGATCTTCATGACAGCTCCAATCGTGGTTGACGTTCGGCGACCCGCAACTTGGCACTTCGCGATCTCGGATTCGACTCACACTCTTCCTTGGACGCAGCAATTGGTTTCTTGGTGAGCACTGCAAGTTTGGAATCAGGCTGTTGGGCAAGAGACTTGAACGTATGCTTGACGATACGATCTTCAAGGCTATGAAAAGAGATGGCGCAGATCCTTCCACCTTCCGACAACACTTCGACCGCATCGCGCAGAGAAGGCTCTAGACTCTCCAGCTCCTGATTAACCGCAATGCGAAGCGCCTGAAAGGTCCGCGTCGCACAATGAATCCTCCCATGGCGGTAAAAAGCCGGTACCGACTGAGCTACGACCGCGGTGAGCTGCCTGGTAGTCTCAACCCTGCGGTGCCGCCGTTCCTGCACAATCGCTCGAGCGATTCGGCGCGCGTATCGCTCTTCGCCGAATTGGAAGATGATATCTGCAAGGTCGTGCTCATCACCGTTATTCACTAAATCTGCCGCGGTCCTCCCAGTCGATTGATCCATGCGCATATCGAGTGGACCATCAAGCTGAAAACTAAATCCTCGCGCTGCATCCTCGAGCTGCGGAGATGAGACTCCAAAATCAAAGAGCACTGCTCCAACTGTTGAAACACCCAATTCAGCAAGGTGCCGTTTTAAATCTCGATGGTTCCCCTGGCGCACCACAACGGAGCCTCCGAATCGATTCAATCGTTGTCGACAGAAATCGACTGCCATTGGATCTCGATCCAACCCTATGAGCGTCGTGCCGGCATGGCTCGATTTGAGAAGCAATTCTGCGTGCCCACCATACCCCACCGTACAATCCAAAATCGTGAGTGGTCGCTCAGAAGTAAGCCAGTCGCAGACTTCTTTTCCAAGGACTGGAACATGCGCAAATTCCCTACCAATACTATTCACCCACTAATTTCCACTTCTCCCCACTCCTGGGGAAGTATACTCTCGCATTCTAGGTTGTCAACTTCATTTTCAGTAACTTAGGGGAGCCACTTTAATCATAGTCTTGTAGACTGCCATCAAGGCCTGCCCATGGCTAGATAGCTAGGATTCACCCTCTGGACAGGCCACGAGTTACCCCCATCCCCCCTAACATCCTACCCATCCCATCCGTTCAACTCTTGGTGTTTCATTGACTTCCAGAGGCTCGGGTTGGACAATGCTTTTATGTGGAAGGCTAATGGAATCGTGACATGCTCAGGCTTCTGTCTTTCCCTGAGCATCTCCCTTGTCCTCGGACTGGCTGAGGCGAAAGAATTCAATCCTGACAACCCCCTGAATCAACCGGCACCCATCTATTGGTGTTCCAACAAGACGGCTGATCAACAGATTTCAGCCAAGAAAGTCCCTGGCTGCGAGCCACTGTATGACCAAAAGGCGGCAGACCAGTTCAAGGAAAACGCCCGCCGGAAGGGGTTTGACCTGGCTGAACGAGTTCCGATAAAAATCGTGGAGTTGCAGAATGCAGCCTCCAAGTTCTCAGATCGATATCGGGCATTCATTTCCTGTTGCTTGACCAATTCTGATGCCTCGGAACATATCGTCGATCTGATCGATGAGGCGAACCATGTGCTCAAGGCCGTACAACAGAAGGGTGTCTTTAATTCCGTCGGATTTGGCGTTGGATCAGGGAATAGTGGGCTAGGCGGCGGTCCTGGCTCGAGCCCAAAACTCGGCACATTTTCCCGCCAATATACCCTCAGCGAAATTGTTGGGACCGTCGCGCGGGCACGGGAAGACTTGTTTCGGCTTCAGGAACGGCTCGATAAGCTGACTGAGGCTCAAGACAGTCTCAGTGAAGTCGATTACGAACGCAGTGGTCTGGTGAAAACACAAATCCAGGAAGAAGAGGACGCGATTAGGAAAGACTTCAAGGCAAAGAAGCCGCCATCATCAGCTCCGACAGGAATGGATATTCAAGACACGACATTGCGTTCGCGCATTGGAGGAGACATCGAGGATACGAAGTTGAATGCCAACTTCGGTGCGGATATCGGAGCCTCGGTGTCCCCCTACAGCAATGTCAATGAATCACTTCGCCCACGCAGAGGAGAGAATGTAGGTGACAGTCAAATCCCGCATCGGCCAGGAACGGATATCCAAGATACCTCCATGCCTAGCAGTACCGGCTTTGAAGTCGACAACGTGCAAAACCGTGAAGGAACCTCGACCGTTCAACGCCGTGGCGTCGGCGCGGCTATCGGTGATTCCGACTTAAACAGCCAGCGACGCTGATCCTACTTCTACTCTATTACCTTTATCGGCGGCATCGATTCCCAAGTATCACCGAAATCATTGCTGCGATAGAGGCCGCTTCCGTTCGTACCGGCATAGAAGATCTTCGGATCCGTCGCACTCTGTGCGATGGCCCTCACGTTAGTCGTCACCAGACCTGTATTGATACGTTCCCAGCTCTCTCCACCATCTTCGCTCCGATGCACTCCGTCTCTACCAGTGATGTAGATCACCCCAGGACGGGATCGATCGAGCAGCATGGTGACAATCATCTGATCGGCTAGCGAGGCTCCGATGCGTGTCCATGTCTGCGCCGCGTCGCTGGTCTTGTACAATCCGCTCAGGGTCGCAGCATACACAGTGTCCGGCTCGTATGGATCGACGGCAATCGACGTCACATTCAGGGCCCGCGATGTTTTCAGCATGTCCGCTGGCACTAACCCATTGTTCACCTTCTCCCAATGAGCCGCCTGATTGGTCGACTTGTAAACACCGCCACTGGTGCCCGCGTACAGAATCGATGGTCTGGTCGGGTCCATGGCGAGCGTCACAACCATCAGCACTTCCTTCATGCCCTCCATCTTCTTCGTCCATTGCTCACCACCATTCTTGGTCTCGAACACGCCCATGGTTGTCGCAAGAAAAATGTGCTCAGCGTCGGCAGGATCGAAGAGAAAATGATTCACCACTGAGGTAATCGTCGCGTCATCGAGTCCGGAACGCATCGAAGCCCACCGTTGTCCTCCATCATGACTCTTATAGACAGCGTCCCCTTTCGTTCCTGCATAGACGGTCGCAGGATAGGCGGGATCGACGGCCATGGCGATAACGCGGCTATGACTCATCCCTTGCGAAAGGTTGGTCCAGGCCTGCCCTCCGTCACGAGTCTTATAAATGTAATCATTGGTCGCGACATAGACGATATCAGGATTCTTGGGATGGAGCTGGATGAGGACGATCGGGTCACTACGATTGCAGCCCATAAGAGAGACTGCAAGAAAGAGGAGAGGGAGCAGAATTTTCATGAGGTCGACGCAGTCACTGCGTTCTTTACCGATAGTTCGTGAACTGCAGATCGATCGAAAAATCCTTGCCTTTCAGAAAAGTGATCGCAGACTGCAAGTCATCCTTGCTCTTGCTCAAGACCCGCACCTGCTCACCCTGAATTTGGGCTTGGACTTTCAATTTGGAATCCTTAACGGCCTTGGTGATCTCCTTCGCCTTGTCCGACGCGAGCCCACTCTGAATCTTCGCCACTTGCCGCACCGTTCCACTCAACGCCGGCTCTACGGCACCGTAATCGAAGGCCTTCAACGACACCCCTCGCTTCACGCACTTTGCCTTGATGATCTCCTGCACTGCCTTGAGTTTATAGTCGTCATCAGACACCACGACCAGTTCCTTCTCCTTTTCCTTCAGCGTGATCTCCGTCTTTGTGTCCTTAAAATCAAACCGTTGCTTGATTTCCTTTGTCGCCTGATCGAGCGCATTCTTCAGCTCCTGCATATTCACTTCCGACACCACATCGAATGAAAATTGATCAGCCACGGCTTCCTCCTTCCCTTTTTCTCTATCTATGGAGTGGCCTGGTTGATTCTCGACTGCGCGCATTGAACGAGCACATCGTTCACAACCAGTGCCTTTTGTATCAATAGATGTGTGCGTTCAGCGAGCAAGAGAACGAGCAGGTCGCTCCTTCCCCCTCAACAACACCCTGTCCCATGCGGCAATTTGAAGCGCCTAGGTTCGTCATCGTGTTGGCACAGTACCGTCTGCATCCGCCCTGCAGTCCCGCCGCCCGCCATCACGACCACTTCGCTCGACCGGAACGGCTTTTTCAGCACCACATAGCCATACCACTGCCGCACACTGTCGCTCAACACGATCAAGCCCAATATGGCTACCACTGACACGAGGACCGCATCCAAATAAAGGGCGAAGGCTTGTCCCGTCGACAAGGTTGCGGCTTTTTTCAAGAATATCCAGAACATCTCATAACATCCCGTAAGGGTGATCACGCCCACAAACAGCATCGGCAGGGCCGTGACCCAGAGATAGGGAGACTTCCACATCTTGATCAATACTGTCGTCCCAATGCAGAGCGCGAGGGTACCCAATAGTTGGTTCGCCGCCCCGAACATCGGCCAAATCGTCGAAATGCTTCC
>JAHBWR010000024.1 GCA_019636875.1 Nitrospira sp. | reverse complement strand
ATGACTCCCTCCGCCGATGTGCCTAACAGTGTTCATGGAGGTGGCCCGAATCCACTGCCGACTTATCCGGACGCGAGACCGGGGCCAGAAGGTGATCCGGCTGTGAGAGATCTCGGCGGGAGTGGTATGTCAGCACCCAGTGCTCCTCCAGGATCTTTGGGACGATAGAGAAGTGTTTCATCGACCTCTTGGCACAGCGTTGTCAAGACACTGTCGGTGAAGAGAGTCTTGCTAGGGATGGCGCTAGTGTTGGGTCGTCGCTACGAAGGATACGTTACAGACGCTGCAGCCATGTAGAACAAAACCTTGGTGCCGGAGAAGAGAAAGGAAGGTGAGGGTCATGAACATACTGTTGATCAGCATCATGTCGGTTGGGCTTCTATTCGTGAGCGGTTGTAACCGGAAGGATGTCGTCCCTGATCGACTGGAGGGAAAGGTTGATCGCGATTTGCGCTATTCCGACATCAAACGCAATCCGGAAGCGAAGAAAGGGAAACTCATGTTGGCGGGCGGTAAGGTGTTGTCGGCTACACGTGTAAAAGATGGGACGAGAATCGAAGTCTTGCAGATCCCGTTGTCCGAAGACCTGATGCCGACGGGGAAAGAAACCGAGTCACAGGGACGATTCGTCGTGATCGACCGGAGCGACAACGTATCCGACCCCGCTGTATTCGACGATGAAAATAAACGAATCACGGCCGTGGGGGAAGTGTTGGGCACAACCACTATCCAGATCGATGAAACACAACAACAGGTGCCTCAACTCGCCCTCAAACACGTCACAGTCTGGGATTGGGATCGCGTGAAAAGTGGGTATACCCCGTATGCCGGTTATGGCTACCCCTATGGCTGGGGATATGGAGGATATCGAGGCTATTACGGGTATCCCTACTATTGGTAGGCAGTTGCCTTCACTCGAGTACTGATGAGGAATGGCTCAACCGGACTGCACACTTTGTGATGTCTGACAGGCGAAGTGTGCAGTTATGCGCCAAGAGGGTGTCTTGTGACGAGCCCGACACCAACACTTTTTAGGCGAGGAAAGATCACCGCTCTGGTTTTGATGCTGCTGCTCCTTCTCGCGAGAGGGCAGTCTGTAAAGGCGCAGGATGAGACGCGCTCGTACTCGTTGCCTGAAGTCATCGGGTTGGCCATTGATAAGAACCCTCGGCCGGCCGGCGCGATTGGTGTGATCGATATACAGGAAGGATTGCTTGTCCAGGCCGGTGCCTACCCTAATCCGAGTGTCACAGGCCACGGCGGTCGAGGCTCACTTCGGGATACCGGCGCCTTAACGCCAGGAGCCGTCACGCAAACGCCTCCTGATACGGCGACCGAATACAATGCGCAAGTTTTTCAACCGCTGGAATGGCCGTTGAAACGAGAGGCGCGAAAGCATGCCGCGCAAGCCGGTTTGGAAGGGGCGATTGTCGGGTATGATGAGACCCTGCTCCATCTGCGGGCCGATGTGAAGTTGGCATTTTGGACCCTCCTTTCAAGGCAGCAAAGCCTTCAGCTGGCCAGAGAGAACTTGGCCATCATCGAAGATATCCGTCGGACCGTCGATCGGCGTGTGCAGCTGGGAGAGGCGCCTCGATTCGAGGCCATCAAGGCAGAGGTGGAAGTCCTCAAAGCGGAACAACGGGTCACTCGGGAAGAGAACCATGTGGAAGTCAGCCTCGTCGTACTTGATACGCTCACGGCCGGATCGCTTGGCCTCCGCTATCGGATCGATGGTGAGTTCGAACGTTTACCTCAGGCGCTCGAACGCAATCAGTTGGTTGAAGATGCGCTTGAGCAACACCCCACGATTCGCCGTCTGCGTAAAGTGATCGAAGAGTCCGGCAGGACACTGGATTTTGAGCGCCAAGCCCGCGTGCCGAACCTGACTGTGATGGGTGGCTATTGGCGTGAACTCGGGCGTGAAGCGGTGCAAGCTGGTCTCAGCGTGCCTCTCCCGATCTGGTATCAACGGCAAGGAGAGATCGCCTCAGCCCTGGGTACCATCCGGCGGGAAGAAGCCAATCTACTCCGTGTCCGGTATGACTTCATTCGGCAAGTGAGTCAGCATTTCAAGGATGCCGGCACGGCGGAGCGCCTGGTCGGCGTGTTTGAAAAGGGTTTGCTGCGTAAAACACAGGTTGCTCTGGAAATGGCACAATTCAGTTTCAAGCGGGGGGAAAGCAGTTTACTTCAAGTATTGGATGCTCAACGGGTACATCGGGAAGTCATGCTGGACTATTGGCAAGCCCGCCACGATCTTTCCATTGCGACGACTCAGTTGGAACGGTTTGTCGGAAGAAGTCTGTATGTCCGATAGAGACGGCCCGCGGCATGCCGCAATTCTTCGATCGGATCCGCTATGAATCAGCCACTGCGTAAAGCAAGGAGGATCTCATGGACGCTGGTCAGTTTTCTCCCCTTCGTGATGCTTATCTATGGGTGCGGGTCCGAATCTAAAGGCACTTCTGCCGAGACACCAAAAAAGACCGGGGAGGATGAAACTCTCCATGCCCTCAGCCTCGATGAGAACGCGATGGCCAAGAGCGGCATCAAGGTTGAACCGGTGCGACGACAAGTCTTTCGGAGTCATCGAGATTTCCCAGGAACCATTGAACTGGATCAACGCAAAACGGCCAATGTCACGACTCTCGTCGGCGGACGAGCAAGCCACGTCGACGCGGATCTCGGACAAGAAGTGGAACCAGGGACGGTGCTGGCGACGCTGGATAGTCGGGAATTTGCGGATGCCCAATCAGCATACCTCAAGGCAAAGGCAATCTTGTATGTGGTCAGCCGTGCGTATGAACGTGCAAAGGTCTTATTGAAAGAAGACATCATTTCTGTGGCCGAGGGACAACGGCGCGAGGGGGAAATGGTCCGCGCGCAAGCCGAGACTCGAGAGGCTTATCAGCGTCTCCGACTGATGGGCATGAGTGATGTGCAAATCAAACAGCTTGCTCAAAGCCGAACTGTCCAGTCGCGCGTGCACATCACAGCGCCGTTCCACGGGTTCGTCATTGCGCGCAACATTGTGATCGGCGAGGTTGTTGAAACGACCGAAACCTTGTTTGTGATTGCCGACCTTTCCCATATGTGGGTGATCGCCGATGTGCCGGAAAACGATGTGCCGTTTCTGCCGGCGAAGGGAACCCCACGCGCTCAGGCAGTCGAGGTACGTCTTCCCAGCTATCCCAACGAGGCGTTTCGCGGGCCGATCACCTATGTGGGGAACGTCGTCGATCCACGGACTCGGACGCTCCGCGTGCGTCTGGAGTTGCCCAATCCTGATTTTAAACTCAAGGCCGAAATGTATGCCCTGATCCGTATCGTGTTAGAGCCAGAGGAACAGGCGCTGGTGGTCCCGCAAGGGGCCGTGCAAAGTCGTCGGGAAAAGCAATTCGTCTTTCTCCAAAGCGGCCGCGCGACATTCGAGGTACGGTGGGTGGAAACGGGGGAATCGAACGGCGAGATGACGACCATCGTGAAGGGCTTACAGGAAGGGGACTATATCGTGACAAAAAACGCTTTTACTCTCAAATCAGAACTCTTCGGAGATCAGGTGTGAATTTCCGATGGAGAAGGTGATCGCATTTGCTCTCGGCCAACGCATCATCATCGTGACGGTCTCCTGTTTGCTGATCGCCGGAGGAATCTATTCCTACCAAACCATTCCGATCGACGCCTTCCCTGATGCTACACCCATCTATGTGCAGGTAGTCACGAAGTCGAGCGGCTTGTCCCCGGAAGAAGTAGAACGGTTCATTACCTTTCCTCTGGAGCTTCAGCTGGCCGGTTCTCCAGGACTGCGAGAGATTCGTTCTCGCTCCAAAGTCGGGCTGTCCCTCATGACGATCGTCTTCGACGATGCCATCGACATCTACCTGGCCCGTCAGGTCGTCAATACGCAGATCCAGAGTGCACAACGCATGCTTCCGCCAGGGTCCACTTCCGAGATCGTACCGAACAGTACCGCTATCGGAGAGGTCTACCAATACTTTCTCCAAGGGCCGCACGACGATGATCATGAACATTCGGTCACCGTTGAAGAACTCCGAGACCGTCGAACGTTGCAGGATTGGGTGCTTCGTCCCTTGCTGTTGAAGGTGCCCGATATCGTCGACGTCAAGTCGCATGGAGGATTTGTCAAGCAATACCAGGTGATGCTCAACCCAGACCTGCTTCGGAAATACGATCTAGCGGTTCGAGATGTGTTCCATACCATCGAAAGGAACAATGCCAATGCTGGTGGAAATATTCTTGAGAAACACGGCGAAAAGTCGGTCATTCGAGGGCTGGGACTCATTCAATCGCTGCGCGACATAGAAAACATCGTGCTGCGCGAGTTCGATGGGATACCGGTCTATGTCCGGGATGTCGCGCAAGTCCAGTTTGGAGAAGCCGTTCGCCACGGCGCCGCTGTCTACAACGGAAAGCGGGAGGTCGTCAGCGGCATTGCCATGTTGCTACGAGGCGGCAACGCACGTGACGCCGTTGAGGGAATCAAGCGCGTCGTCGATGAGATTCATCGTAAGGGAGTGTTGCCTGGAAACCTCACGATCAAACCCTTCTACGATAGGGCCGAACTCATTTCGAAAGCGCTGAACACTGTCTATCTCGCGTTGCTGGAAGGCATCGGCTTAGTGGTGGTGGTGCTGTTTCTGTTTTTGGGAAACGTACGCAGCGCCCTGATTGTGACGGCGACTCTGATCACCGCTCCCTTTGCCACACTTCTCATCATGAAGCAGGTCGGGATCACCGCCAATCTCATGTCGCTGGGCGGATTGGCCATTGCCATCGGCATGATGGTGGATGGGTCCATCGTCATGGTGGAGAACATCTTTCGCATGCTGTCGGAACAACAACGCGACTCCGACCTGAATCAGCTCGTCAAGAAGGCAGCAGCAGAAGTCGCCCGACCGGTGATCTTTGGAACCACGATCATTATCGTGGTGTTCTTGCCACTGCTGTCCCTGCAGGGAGTCGAGGGGAAGATGTTCAGTCCGCTGGCTTATACCATTATGATCGCCTTGATCTGTTCTCTGGCGCTCTCGCTCTTTCTATCGCCTGTGTTGGCCTCACTCACGATGCGGAAAGGATCCGGTGAAGACACCTTTATCGTCCGGTGGATCAAGAAAGGATACAAACCGGTCTTGGCTTGGTCGATCGCCCATCGCGTCGTGGTGTTGATTCTTGCCGTGGTGCTCTTGGCGGGGAGCCTGGCGATCTTTCCGTTCTTGGGAGGGGAGTTTATTCCAAATATGAATGAGCTCGCCATCACGCCCCAAACGATCCGCCATCCCAGCATTTCGTTGGAGGAGTCGATCGAAATTGAAAAGCAGATGCAGCGGGCGGCAATGGAGGTCGCCGAAACCAAATTCATTGTCTCGAAAATCGGACGTTCCGAGACCGGCAACGATCCTCAAGAGCCGAATGCCAGCGACCCTGTCCTGGCCCTCAAGCCGATGGAGGAGTGGACAACCGGCAATACGAAGGCTGAGATCGACGACGCGGTCCGGCAACGCATTAAGCGAGTCACCGGCGCCTCCTATGTCCTCAGCCAACCGATTCAACAGCGGTTGGATGAAGTGCTCAGCGGCGTCCGGACGGATACGGTCGTGAAGGTCTTAGGAGAAGATCTTCAAATTCTCCGATCAGCAGCCGAAACAATTCGAAGCATCCTGGCCTCGATCAAGGGAGTAGAGGATATCCGAGTCGAGCAATTGTTCGGACAATCGTATGTGACGGTCACCGTTGATCGGGATAAGATCGCCCGCCATGGCATCAACGTCTCGGATATCCACGATATCATCAGGATGGCCATCGGAGCCGAGCCTGTGACGACCGTGTACGAGGGAAACCGACGGTTCGACCTCATCCTGCGCTTTCCAAAGCCGTTTCGCGACAGTGCCGATCACATCAAACAACTCTTGCTCAGAACCATGACCGGCGCGCTGGTTCCCTTGGGGGATGTCACCTTGGTTGAGGCTCGAGAAGGACCAGCGATGATCAGTCGCGAAGGACTGAAGCGCCGCATCTATATCGGGTTTAACACCCTGGGAAGAGACATTGAAAGCGTCGTCAAAGAGGCGAAACAAAAGATGGACGAGCAGCTGGAATTGCCGACGGACTATGAGATCATTTGGGATGGGTCGTTCAAGAATATGCAACGTGCCATGGCGCGGTTAAAAATTGTGCTGCCGATCACGGTGGCCTTGATCTTCTTTCTCCTGTTTTCATCCTTCAACTCTCTGCGGTATGCCTCGTTGATTATTCTCAATCTTCCTTTCGCGCTGATCGGAGGCATCGTGGCGCTGTGGATCTCCGGAGAATACCTCAGCGTGCCTGCGTCGGTCGGATTTATCAATCTGTTCGGCGTTGCGGTGCTCAATGGGATTGTGTTGGTCTCGTATATTCTGAAACTTCACGAAGATGGCCAAGAGGGCCAAGAGGCCATCATCAACGCCTGTATGATGAGATTGCGCCCTGTGCTCATGACGGCCCTCACGGGACTATTGGGCCTCATTCCTCTCGCATTGGCCCATGGAGTCGGGTCGGAAGTGCAGCGGCCCTTGGCCATCGTCGTGATCGGCGGGTTGGTCACCTCGACATTCCTGACGCTGTTAGTACTGCCCAGTATCTTTCCTTGGTTCGAGCCCACTGAAAAGAAGAGCACCGAACGATAGGCCTTTATCCCTTCGGACTTGCAGCGGTCCGCCGCAGCAGGAGACTCCCGAGGACAGCGCAGAGGGTCGAACCCACGAGTACCGCGACTTTCGCATTGGCCAGATGGTCAGAGCTGCCGAATGCGAGGTTCGCGATGAATAGCGACATGGTGAATCCGATTCCGCCCAACCAGGCAATCGCATGGACGTGGGAGAACGAGACACCTTCCGGAAGCGATGTCAGTCCACTGCGCACGGCGAGCCATGCAGTGATCCCAATACCAAAAGGCTTGCCGATCACGAGGCCGGCGAGAATGCCGAGTGGTACGGCGCTCGATAATGCTTTCAAGGTTTCAAGGTCAATCGAAACTCCCGCGTTCGACAACGCGAACAACGGCATGATGACCAGCAGCGTCCACGGCCGTAGGGCATGCTCCAAACGTTGGAGCGGCGTCTGAGCAAGATCGCTGGCCTGTTCCAACTCTCTGGCGGCATCGGCTTGGGTCGGGTTGGCTAACGGAGAATCCTCAACTTGTCCGGCTTTATGAAACGTCGTGAGGAGATGGGCGCCTCTCCGTACGAATTCTTGTCGGTCCAGATGAGGCCGTGCCGGGATGGCGAATGCGGCCAGGACGCCTGCGACGGTCGGATGTACCCCTGAGATCAAAAATGCGATCCAGAGGCCACCGATGCCCAAGACCCCGTACACGAGGGTGTGACGAATTCCGGCCACGTTGGCTACGATTAAGGCTACGAGGAACGCTCCGCCTGCCGAAAGACTGGTGATGGATAAATCGGACGTGTAGAAAATCGCGATCACCAGCACGGCGCCGAGATCATCGACGATCGCCAGACTCAGGAGAAAAATTCTCAACGCCGGCGGAGCGTCACGAGACACGATGGCAAAGAGACCAAGTGCAAAGGCGATATCGGTCGCCATCGGAATCCCCCACCCGTCGACCACCCGCTCGGCTCCGTCCATCATCGTCACGGTGGTCACATAGCACAAAGCGGGGATGAGCATTCCACCGACAGCGCACAAGACCGGAAGGGCAGCCGCTCGAAACGATGATAACTCTCCGACCAGGAATTCGCGTTTGATCTCGAGCCCGGCGACAAAGAAGAACATGGCCATGAGCCCGTCGTTGATCCAGTGCAGTAACGACCGTTCAAGGGTCAGTTCCCCGAATGAAATCGAAAGGGGAATGTGCCAGAGCGTTTCATAACTCTGAGCCCAGGGAGAGTTGGCCCACCCCAACGCCAGCAGCGTGGCTCCGACTAAGAGAGCTCCACCCAACACATCGCTCTGGGTGCCGACAATGTTTCCTCCCGCCTGTTCCTCCCTAGAATTCTCAGAGGATGGAAGAGGAGTAGCTCTTGGAGATGTCGCCATGAGTTTGGCTTACACGAGGTTCAGTTAGATACAGCACGAACACAATCAAAACGGGTCTCTCGAGCACGTTCAAGTGTCCCGCACAGTCGAGCGCCTGAGGACTAGTGCTTCCCCTAGCGTGCGGCCACTCGGTCAGTGCGAATATACGGATTGGGACACCAACAAGGGTCATGCCCAGTGGCAGGAATCTGATCTCGAGGGTAGGGTAAAGAAACTACACGCACGCAGTCATCTTTCATGCTCGTGTGAAGGAGGTGTCTTGTGACTTTGTTGAAATGGGCGGCCGTATTTTTCATCATTTCTGTCATAGCCGGGTTATTGGGATTCACCGGCTTGGCTGCAGGCTCGGCGGCGATTGCGCAAGCATTGTTTTATGTCTTCCTAGGCATTTTCCTCATTCTGTTGGTGGCTGGGTTGGTCGTCGCGAAGAAAATCGTCGATTGACCTCCCTCCGGCAAGTGGTGGGTCTCGGCTATTCGATAGGATTACCGTTTGACCCGAATCGGAGGGGATGAGGGACGGAGGATTGCGCGAGACGGGGCGCCATCGGCCCCCTCGATTCGGAGCGGAAGACAAATCATCTCGTAGTGGCCAGGCGTCACTCGAGTGAGGTCGAGGCCTTCAATGATCCAGACGCCATGCTGCAGTAACAGCCGATGCACTTCCTGCCCGTTCTGCTGATACCCCCCGACAGACAGATAATCGATGCCGACAGTTTGTATGCCCCGCTTGACCAACCACAAGGCCGCATCGGTTTCGAGATACACAAAATCCGAGAGGAACCGCGCCGTTTCCCAGCAGCGAGGAGAGTTGCGGGTTCTAAAGAGGATGCGGTCTCCTTTCTCAATAGAATGTTCCATCAGCTCGCGTCTCGTAATGCGGCGCCGATCATGAATCTGAATGACAGTCGCCCTGCCGATCGTGGCAGAGAAGGGCATCTGATCAATGCCATCCCCTTCGGGGAGAAAATGAATAGGAGCGTCCATATGAGTGCCGCTATGGGCGCCCATTCTAATTTGTGATTCATTCGCCGAATCTCCCGATCTCATTTGGTGCACCCGTTTGACCGTGACGCTCGGGGTGCCAGGATAATGCACCATGGCGGTCCGGATAGGGACTGAGATATCGATCCAGTCTGCGCCGTTACGAATCGCGCGCCTCATCCGATGCTTGGCGGGTGTTGGCTGGTTTTGCTGCTTCTTCAAGAGGGTCATTCCTCAATGGATCATCGACATTCTGTTAAAACCATAGGGGTGAGGCGCTCGAAAGGGAACTGGCTGGTTTCCTAGGCCTCTTTTCCTTACGGAATCTGGGGAATGTGCCAGTGGTAGACTCCTGGGTTCAGGAGGCATGATGAGGGGATGATCTGAATGGTTCCGACGGAATCATTGCCGACTATCGGACTTGTAGTAACCCCGAACAGGATTACAGTTGTTCGCTTGGGACCATTTAGTACAGAGAGTAAAGAGAGATCATAATGATGAACAGTCTAACGCGACGGATCCTCGGGTCTCCAAAGGTTCACTGGCTGATCGGGGCATGTGTTCTGGGTGCCATGACAGCGTGCTCACCTCGGATCGTCGCAGAAGGGGTGCATGTCACGCTGCCAGATCAGGGCATGCTGATTGGAGTGTGGGGGACTCATCCGACTGTCGAGCACACCGCTATCTTGTGGCTTCGCAAGCGCGGGTTACGAGTGATGGATCCGTCTGCAATCCGTGCCAATTTAACCCATGTCAGCACCACGAGCGTGGCCTCGAACGAGGAGTCTATTCTAGAAGTGGCGGAAAAACATGGTCTCCAAGAGATGGTTTTTGTACGGCTTGTCGGTGACCAGCGTGCCCCAGGGGTTATCGTTCGTGCCGTGACACTCCCTGACCGACACGTGACATGGGTCGGGAACGCACGGTATGACTCCTATGTCTCAACACCCACGGTCAATCATCTGGTGGTCGCCACCTGCCGGGCGATGGCAGCGGCGTGGCGCCAAGAGTCCTTATCCGACCGTACACGCTGTGTCTTGGATCAGAATCAGTGACATTCGTGACACATGAACGTCGATCACTACACAACTCGCTGTCTCGCACGAGTATCACGGTGATGAAAGGCTCATCCACTCACATGTACGTCACTGCTCTTGCGTTCAGTCTGCTGCTGATGTCTACCGGTTGCAGCATTGTTCAGGAACGGACCAATTCCCCCATGACGTCGGTCGAGCAATTACTGCTGACCCAAGCCATCGAACGCGGCCTCGGCGACCTAGCGCTCCCTCTCCCGGTCGGGACGACCGTGGCCCTCAAGGCCTATGGATTTACACCGGACAAGGAGTTTGCTCGCCGCCTGGTCGAGGGCTGGTTTCTGGATCAGGGGTATCGGCTCAAACCGACGGACATTGCACCGGTTACTGTACGCATGATCATTCACGCGCTGGGAACCGAACGTGGCGAATCGTTCTTTGGCATCCCGCCGATCAGCAGCAGCCTTTTCTTTCCCGCCGCGCTCCCGGAACTGGCCATCTATCGTATGGCCGGACAGCGTGGCGTGGCGCGATATCAGCTGGAGATCGCAGACGCCAAGACCGGCGAACTGATCCATCGATCGCCCGTCATCGAAGGGTCTGTCTTTATGAATCAGTATACCGTGTTGCTGTGGTTTACATTCCAGCGGACCGATTTGGTGGGGGCCCCGTCTCTCTGATCAAACAGAAGGGTGGGACAGATCGCCGGCCGATCTGCCCACCCTGGATACCGGAGAACTCGCATCGACAGAGAGTACACTTGGCTACTTGGAGGACGACAGTTGTCGATATTCTCCCTTGACTGTTTCGAGTGCGGAACGATCTCCGAACGTCACGTCCACAATGTGATCGGTCTCATCAACCAGAAACACGGCGGGAACACCGACCGGGACGGCAGCCATCTTGCTGCGAATCAGCGGGCGTAGAGGGTAGCTCTTGGTCTGGCCAGCTTCGGTTTCAATCGTGACCTGATCCTGGTTGACCGGCATCTGCTCAGCTACGGTCCCCATGATGAGCGTGTGGTGATCGCCTTTATGGCCGAGCGGATGAAAATCCACCAACACCTGCTGCTCATTGAAGACCATCTTCACTCGATCTCCCGGCTGTAACTCCATCCCTTTGGCGGTGGCAACTGAGAGGGGAAGATAACGAGGCTGAAGCGAATCCTCATAATCGACTTTGATCTGTTCCGCATGAATTGATTCGACCGTGCCGATGACCGTTCGATCTCCGGGAAGCAATTGCTGATTCTGGCGTAACGCGATTTGCTGCTTCGGAGGTGTACTCGCCGTTACTTTCCCGGCATTGGAGGGTGTCCCAGATTTGGTTTCCATTGAGGCACATCCCGCGTACCCTAACATTGCACAGAGTGCGATCACGAAGGGGACAGATAATCGGTGGACCGAGAAGCGAGTGGCGAGACTCTTGGCTGGTTGTTGAAATGTGTGCTCCACTTTGACCATAAGCGTTTCTCCTTTCGGTTCGATGGGTGAGACATGGGTGGGATGAGACCGACGAGAAGACGATGCCATCCACGGCTAAATTGCTGATGCGCTTCCGTTGCTTCGTTTCTCCAGGCTGATTCTCCATATCCATCCTGCTCTAGCAATTACCTTGCTGCTGAAACGCTCCGTACTGGAATAAACCCTGGTTTCCCCAACCCAATACCTGAGTCAAGCCGTTGACGAACCCACAAGGGATACGATCGGAGAGGCTATTCCGATCGAAAAGGTTCTACTCGGTCCTTCCATGCAGGATCTGGGTTGGGACGGGCGAACCGGGATGGATGGTATCTAGGGAAACTTCTAGTCGCGAACAGACCGATGAAAAGGTAAAGATGAAAGTAAATCGAAAGAGGCACGACAGGAACACAAAAAAGATTGTCATCATGAAGGAGGAATCATGCGACCAGGCAAAATCATGTGGACTATGAGTGTTCTTACTCTCGTAACGGCCTTCGGTCTCACCTCACTTGCCGTGGCTGATCATACGCAGCCTGAGATCGTCAAGGGCAGCAAGATTATCGGCAAATCCGTCCAAACGATGAAAGGCAAGCAGATCGGAGAAATTGAAGACTTGGCGATAGACGAGCTGGATGGACGCGTCCGGTATGCGGTCCTCTCCTTTGGCGGCCTTCTTGGCTTGGGTCAAAAGTATTTTGCGATTCCCTGGGAAGCCTTGTCCCTCAGCGACAATAAGGAGCATTTCGCACTGGCGGTTACGGAGAAGGAGCTGGAAAAGGCGCCGGGCTTCGATAAGAACAACTGGCCGGACTTTGCCGATCCGGTCTACTACGCCACCATCTATGAGTTTTACAAGGTTCCCGTTCCTGAGTCAGAGACTGGCTCCGCTCCGAAGTCAACGTCATCGACAACCAAGTCGAGCAAGAAAAGCGAATCCAAAAAGGAGAAGTAGAGCGCAGGTCTTATCACCTGGCATCTACAACGAAATGAAGCAGCGTGAGTATATTCGTGGAGATGACTTACATACACCGTGGAGCTGAGATGTATGCACAGATGCAACGTCCCACGACGACTCGATTTATGCTGATGGTGGTGGGGATCGCGATATTTGGACTGACTGGTTGTAAGAGCTACGATGTCATTCCCAAAGACTTGGAGACTCAGGTTGCAACCGGCCTCACGTACGAGCTTGTGCAGACTGCTCCCGAGGACCATCAAGGTAAGGTGGTCGTATGGGGAGGAGAAGTGCTTGCTGGAAAGAGAACTGCGGAAGGGACGAGACTGGAAATCCTTCATCTACCGTTAAGCGATGATCTGTACCCGACTGAACAACGGGCCCTCTCGAAGGGTCGGTTCGTGGCCTATGATGATGAGGGTGTCATCACTGACCCTGCTGCCGTCGAACCGGGAACCGCGGTGACAATCATTGGGCGAATCGGACCTCTGCAAACTGAAGAATTGCAGGGTGTGGAGTATCACTATCCGAGATTGAACGTGCTGGACATGACTGTGTGGGAGAAGAAGCGCATGCGAAATTGGCGGTATTTGGGAGGCTGGGGATGGCGGTACGACCCTCGACCGCGGACACTCTATAGAAGCTACCGGATCGATTAGTCGCCGGCATTTGGCTGACAATGTCAAATCTCAATGGGGCAGGATGGCAAGGATTTCATAGCGAGGTAGCAGATGAAAACATCCCACAAAGTAGGTCAACGAGATGGCCGGAAGAAATCGCCACGTGATGGCGGAATGGGACGGATCACTCCGAGCGGGAGAAAGATGGAGTCGATCCGTCCGTGGATTCACCCAGAAGAGAGAATCTCGGTGGACTTCGAGGATGCCGTCAACCTCAATGCGGAGGTGGTGGACTGCACAACACAAGTTGTGACGCTTCGGCTTGAGGGTGGCGCAATTGGGATGCCACACCATTATCAGAACGTAGACATTCCGCTTCGTCACGTCACGGTGACCGAAGACCCCACACGATATACACGAAATCCTGATGCCCCACTTCGCTATGGTCGCCTCAAGTTGATCGTGAAAAGCAAGCGGCCGGCCGCGGTGTAGTGTTCGCATAACGAACGAGAACTCTTTGATTGAGAAGTCTGTCCACGCAAATAGGTGAGACTACGTCAGTCGGGCAGGGTTCCATGGGTGTGGATGGAAATTGTCCAAGAAGCCGGGGGTATTCCGTGTTTGATGTCTATAAATGGTGTATGAAGGAAGATTGACGCATGAAAAGACAAGCTATGCGCAGCGTGGTGGTGGCCCTGGTTGTGGTGGGAGGTATGGTTCCGGCATGGGCCGATCATACGTTGCCGGATATTGTGAAGGGGAGCAAAATGATCGGGACGTCGGTCCAGGATAGTGAAGGGACAGAGTTGGGCGAGATTGAAGATCTCGCCATCGATGAAGTTAGTGGAGAAGTCCGGTATGTTGTGCTGCCGTTCCGAGGAATTCGCAAGATGAACGAAAAATACTTTGCCATTCCCTGGGACGCGCTTACCTTAAGCCACGATCGGAGTCATTTTGTGGTGGGGATGAAGGAAGACACCCTGGAGCAAGCGCCGAGGTTCGACGAAGAGGAGTGGCCGAACTTCGCCGACCCTGCGTACTACAGGACGATGTACGAGTTTTACCACCTGCCCGTTTCACCTAAGGGTGTCGCAGGTGAGACCGGGATTGAAAAGACCCATAAGGGAATAAGGGATAAAGGAAAGGGTGATGGGAAATGATAAGTCTCAGCGAGAAGGATCGTGCACTCTTCAGCCAGTCGGAATGGGGACTGCTCCAGACAAGCACGCCCGGACGGCTGAAATCCCTCACGAAGGCTCGTGTAAAACTTCAGCTCAAACGTGCGAGGAGGTTGGCTGTGAAGTATCGCGATCTGACCCGTAGCCATCGGCGATCGGAGAAAAAGGAGCCTCGGTACAAGAACAATGCCTCCATCGCCGATCGGCGCACGAAGCGCAAAGGTCGTCTTGCTGCGGAGGCGTCGAGACGCTTCGAAAAACGCCTCGTAGAACTCGAAAAGGGGTCAGCCGGACACCGGCAGGCCAAGGGTGGAAAAACTGCGAGCGTGAGGAGGAAAGGGATGGGGGTTCAACAGGAAGCCGTTCGCAAGTCTAATCAACGTCTAGGCGCGATAGGTCGTCAGTCACCCGCTCAAAAAACTACACGACAGTTTCAGCTGAAGGGAACGAAGGCCATCCAAGGGCACATCCGTGCGCGGGGCCAGCGGCATCAAGCCAGGCGCGATTCCAAGTAATAACCCAAGTCAGCCACGGCTCAAGCCTAGTGAGACATCTATAGCTCGACCAGGCTGGAACCAGCGAACGTTGGAATGGTGTAATGGATAGTGAATGCCTTCATGGACTGGCTGGAGACTGTAGCTCTGGAATAGGGGTCTCGATGAGCTTGATGATTTCGTGTTGCTCGTTGACGATGACCGTCACGCGCTCGCCAGGCGTGATACCCTCAAGCAAGTGCGGCTTCGTAATTTTCAAGAAAATCGGTTGATCGAGTGCATTGCGGATCTGAACCGTGTTGGATTTCTCGTTAACAGATTCTAGAACGCCCGAGACCACCTCGTCTTGCTCGGAGCTACTACTGATTGCGCGAGTCGGCAGGAGCGTCAGTAGCGAGAGGAGGGATATCACTCCACACCATACGGACCATGGAAATTTGCGCTCGTGTTGATCATTCCCGACGATTTGGGTCCTGCGTATGTGAATTGGCTTACTAAATGTCGCCTGACTGCTCATATGCTTGTCTCCTTTTCCACGCGCAGCGCGAGACGCATCCAGACACCAGTGTTTTCTCATACCGCCAGTGCCACTCAATAATTTCATCATGGGCCAGTCCTTGTTTCTGATCATATAGCGGCGCGTTGAAATTGTATCCTAGCTACAACCCTAGCTAAGTCGGCTGGATAAAGAGTACCATCCACTTGGCTTATCCTCCGCGTAGGCGAATGATTCATTGCCCATTCAATGAATCAATTGGAGCTATGGTGGGTTATTTTGATGGTGTTCTCTCTGGAGGATTAGCAGGGAGTGGTGTCTGACGCGCAGGTTGTTCAGTTGTCGGAGCATCTTGAGGATGAATCGACATCTCAGGATCAAGGACCGGTGGATCAACGACCGAGTCCGGATGCGGTTTTGCCGGAGGAGTCACGACGATACCTGGGTCCATGCTCGGCCGTTGATCAGGTGGAACAGGAGATCCGTCAGGAGGGACACCTTCGTTTTTCTGAGGTGCCGGAGGAGACGGGTAGACATCAGCAGCTGGGCTGGTTCTCCACCCACCAAGTACGCTAGCTCCAATCACCAATGAGAAGAGCATCAGTGCCATAATGCTGTTCCAGTCGAAAGCTGTTTGATATTTCATCGGTTTCCTCGTCGATCCTTCACATCAATCGGAATGTCTGACTCCGAAGCTGATGCCTTAAGGCGCTGGTGAGGCTCACTCAGACACATCGTCACAGAGTGATGACCTGCACAGGTTAATGATCCATGGCGCGACTCTCCGGTGCAGAGCAGGAGTCCTCGTGTTCAAGCCGAATCCGAAACCCTGAATACGAGGTGCTGCATAAGTGTTTCACGAGCCACGGCATAATCACGAAGGCGCCGACGAGTGCAGTCAACATCCATGGGAAGAAAATCGTTCCCCAAGAAGGACTCGTACGGCCGAGTTCGGGCAAGCTCATGATAATCATCGCATTGATCAATGTGAGCAACAGGATGATGCTTCCCACTCCACGCCACAGAATGGTCCATCCGATGCGAATGGATTCCCGGTATGTCGGTTCCATGAACAGCCTCCCCATTCCTATTCATGGTGAATGAGGACTCGGTGATGGTGATGGGTGCGGAGGTTGTGGTGTCGGTGCCGGCGGCTCGGGGCCAGGGATTGGTTCGGTCGGCTGAGGGGTTGGGTCAGTAGGGCCCGGACTCGGATCGGTTGGTGGCGCCGGTGTGGGGCCTGGGGGATCAGAATATGTCTTAGGTGATTGGGTGGTAAGAACGGACAAATGTACCTCGTGATGGAGAAGAATAGTCGTGGCCTCCGGCATCCCTGTGATCAGAGCGATCGCACATAGCCCATCAGTCAAAAGAAATAAATTAGCCATATCGCATACCGCCAGACATCCACGAAACTAGATCATGATCTTGCCTGAGCTCCGCTTCCGACCATTTCTCGGCACGCCTCGGCGCACCGCCTGCACTGTTCGGCGCATGGGCCACACAGGGCATGATGGGGGGCATGGCGCTCGCAGACTTCCGCACATTGATCGCAGATCTCCGCACAGAGCTGGCAGAGAGCCTCGAACCGGGAAGAGTTCCGGCTCATCCATCGGGCACTGAGCACACAGATGTCACTACAGTCACGGCAAAGGCGCGTACATTGTGCCATGAGCTCGTCACTATGATGCTGAGCCATGCCGATCATGTCATCGGCGCAGGTCTCGCAGGTTTGCGCGCAGGCCAAACAGGCATCAATACAGTTCTTCTGTTGTTGAGACAGCGGGTTAGATTGCATGACTCGATCTCCTTGGATGAGGTTGTCGATGATGGGATTACTCTGTAGCAAGGACCAAGCCAATCGTCATTTACTCTGCAAATCGAGTGAGCAATACCTCTCATCTACCTGATCTTTGAACTTACTGGCGGCGCACAAAGACGACCAGTGTATCCAAAGACAACACTGTCAAAACATCTGCGACCACTGAACAGAACGAGGCCGTACAGATCGTTTACGCAAGACAACTTGTCTTCCGCCAGACACTTTGTCCACCGGAGGTCGTTCCCGAAATTTCAAGAGTCTTATCTGCATTCGATCGTACCAGGGACCTATTTTACTGATTTGGGACGATGTTCGGAGATCATTGACGCACTCCTGCTGAGGTAATGATAGCGGGTCTATCTTTTGCATTTTTCTCGGTCGTAGGAAGCTTCGCGTCATCATGAAGGCTGACGTCTGTTGGTGATTGACCAGACAGGAGGGTTCTATGAATCGAATAAGTTCTGCGAGCCAAACAGTGATCATGGTTGCAATACTGGCGATAGCTGGATGGGCTTCGGCGGAGACTCATGCCGATTCCGGCAAGAGTATGCCCAAGTCGACCCCGAACCAGTCGAACGCCCTGCAAGGCCAGGCAACCGATATGATCGATAGGCAGGGGAGCATAGGGAGTAAGTATGATGTGGTGCCGGTGCGTCGCGGGGAATTGAAGGACGAAAAGGGCGGCGCGTTGGATCAGGTCGTGAAGAATAAGAAAGGAGAAACACTCGGCACGATTGAAAAGCTCCTCAAGGATTCGAAGACAGGTAAGACGGAGTATGCCGTTCTGGAGCTGAAAGACACGAAAGAACAGCTGCCGCTCCAATGGTCTCAGTTCAAGCAAGAGCAGGGCAAACTCACGTTAAATGCCACAAAGAAGGATCTGTATCCTGTCGCAAGCTCAACCTATTCCAAAGACCTTTCTCCTGAGGTCTCGCAATACATGGATGAAATCAATGAGCTTCGCGATCAACCGAAGCCGAAGAGCGGGCAGAAAGATCAGAACACTGGTGGTCCGGCAGCGACAGGTCCGATGGGGGAATCATCGGTCGGAGGTGGAGGGCCGAGTGGGACGAATCCACTACCCGCGGGTCAGGCACCAGGTTACGAGGGTGGACATCCAAGCAGCAAGCGTTAGTGGTAAGGTCCGCCGAGCCGTGAGGGCTACTTTAAAAAATGTTTAGAGTGCCCGGTTATGCTTCTGCATATGAGGAGTGACCTAAGATCAAGCTGATAACAACCAGAGGACCATTTGGAGAGAGGGAGATTGTGACATACCGGGAATGTTTGGCGACAATCCCCTCATCATCCTCGTTGCGATCGGGTTGGTGATGACGGCAGTGATCGTGTTTACTCTTATGACGGCAGGGTTTTAGGTTGTCCTCTCATCATTCTACGTGTAAGGACCTCCGCTTGCAGCATCCCTACCATGCAGCCACAGATTCCTAAATATTGCAACCGATCAAATCGGCATGTACAGTAATCCATCGCTCGCATTCTAACTCATCCCGGTCGAACACAGTAGCGCTCGCGAAGAGGCCGTATGACACAGTGCCGTAGATTTCTGCTGTGGGGGCTAGTGAGCTGGTATGTACTTCTGTCGTGTTGGGCGGCGTATGAGCCGGCCGATCGGCAATTTTGGTTGCTGTCCAGCCTCTTGCCCAGCTTGTTTGTCGTGCTGTTGATCAGCACATACCGGTACTTACCGTTATCGCCGGTGTCGTATATGTTCATTGCGGCATTTCTGACACTTCATACGATCGGGGTGCACTACACCTACGCAGAGATGCCCATGGGTGATTGGTTGAATCGTGCGCTCCACATGGGGCGAAACCACTATGATCGAGTCGTACATTTTAGCTTTGGCTTCTTGCTCACCTATCCGCTGGAGGAGCTGTTTCGTCTCACCGGCACTCTTCGCGGATGGCTCGTCTATTATCTGCCGGTGATGACGATTCTCGGACTCAGTGGTCTATGGGAAATCATCGAGTCGTGGGTGGCGCGAATCGTCCATCCCAACCTGGGTCTCACCTATCTCGGGTCGCAAGGAGATATCTGGGATGCGCAGAAAGACATGACGGCCGCCCTTTATGGTTCGTTGCTCTGCGTGGCGATCCTCCTCGTCTGGCGACTGAGAGAATCCCGGGCTTGTGAGGCGGAGCCTCTTGCCGACGTGCTCAATTGAGCCCGCTCGGATATATCAGCGGTGACCGGACGATCGTGCTTCGAGGGTTGGTCGTCTGGTACGCAGGACTATGGGGATTGTTGGCGATCGATCCGTACGATCGTCAGGACTGGCTGCTCGAGAACCTCCTCGCGTTGACAGCGGTCACCACGCTTTTGCTGACCTACCGGCGGTTTCAATTCTCAACCTTTTCATATGTGCTCATGACGACATTTTTAACGCTTCATGCCGTCGGCGCCCACTATACCTATGCCGAGGTCCCCTTTGGCTTCTGGCTGCAAGGGACATTCGATCTTGTACGCAATCCCTTTGACCGCATCGTACATTTTGGCTATGGTTTCCTTTTGGTCCTTCCACTGCGAGAGCTGCTCATGCGACTAGGAGGTATCAAAGGGATATGGTCGTACTATCTACCGGTCAGTGGCATGGTGGCGCAGAGTGGTGTGTTTGAGATGCTGGAAGCGCTGGTCGCTACCGTCGTGAGTCCGGAGTTAGGTACTGCCTATCTTGGGACACAAGGGGACGAGTGGGACGCTCAAAAGGATATGGCAGCGGCCTCTGCCGGTGCGGTCATCATGATCCTTGCCCAAGGTTTCCCTCGCCAATATGCCATCCGGTAGCGCAACGTATTGAGTTACAGAGAGTCTCCATTCTATTTGGGCGCTGAAGGCCGTAGTGGTTCTTGAGGTTCAGAGGAGGAATAGGGATGGGTTTGGGGGGCGGAACTGGAGCAGGTGGTAAGGGCTCCGGCTGTGGAGCAGGCAAAGGGTTCCTACCGTACTTGGTAAATTGTCGATTGGCACTCTCTATCCGCTCATAGCGCTGGACAGTCTGTCCGGAGTTGACCTCCCCCCTTCCTTGCCCCTCCGTGAACGCTGATGGTACTTCCATAATGCTCTGGCCTCACCCAGCCTAACATTTTAGGCGAAACGCTCTGATATACCACCACTCTAGAAAAAGCGCAGGACAGTTCTTACATGCGTCATGACCCAACAACTAGGGGTTTTGCCGGTTATCGGTAGGCATTACTATCGTATACCATCTTTCAGGCATGTTAGTGGTGAAAACGGTCGAGACGATAAATCGTGAAATGATTCACTTGTACGTCTGCGGTGACTCTACACGGTGACCTAGCAAACCGAGTCCGACGCTTTTCCCAACAAGACCGATTCCGAGTCGTTTTATAGTCAGGCGGGTCTCATCGTCTGTTTATTTATGGGGAGGCTCTTTTTGTGGCATCTCATTAAACGTCTTCAAGCCTTGTTGAATACTGAGGAGCGTCGGCTCTCTTATGGACTCCTTGGCCTCATTATTCTTGCCGGGTTTACCGATACAATCGGGGTGTCATCGATACTGCCGTTCATGGCAGTAGTAGGAAATCCGGATCTTATACAGACAAATCCCTCGCTACACAAATTGTACGTCTGGTTGGAATTTGACTCTACCCACTCTTTCCTTCTCGCGCTCGGTATGGGAGCGCTGGTGCTGATGCTTCTAAGTAACACAGTATCTCTAGCAGGCTCCACTGCCATCCTCTGGTTTTCGAGCAATCTTGGACATCGACTGTCGACTCAGATTCTCGCCACGTATGTGAAACAGCCATACACATACTTTTTGGAGCGCAATACCTCAAATCTTGTTATGAACTGTACTGACGATGTCATGCGGACGATTCAAGGCATTATTATTCCTCTGCTACAGGGGATTGCCAAGACGATCGTCGCCGGAAGCATGCTCCTGCTCGTCATGTGGGTTGATCCGTGGTTGGCGGTCCTATCCGGAGCCATGATCGGGATAGTCTATGCGATTGTGTTCGTGGTTGTTCGTCAGAAAATGAGCGAGGTGGGAAGGGCCAGTAAACAGGCGAACAGGGAACGCTTCAGAATCGCTGCCGAGATTTTGCATGGGATCAAAGAACTAAAAATCCTCGGGCGAGATGAAGGTTATCGAGGGCGGTTCATTCGGCACTCGGCCTTGTATGCGGCAAATCAATGGCTGAGTAGTGCGATGAGTTCTATATCGCGATACGTCATTGAGAGCATTGCCTTTGGGTCGGTTATTGTCTTGGTGCTCTATCTGCTTGCCACTCATCAGGACTTCAAAGATGCGCTTCCCATCATGACTTTGTATGCGCTCGCAGCCTATCGCCTCCTTCCGGCCTTCCAGCAAATCTTCGGAAGTGCCACCCAAGTTCGATTCAACATGGGTTCGATGGAGGCGGTTGAGGAACAACTGAACATACGTGACAAAGTCCTAGATGCCAATCTTCCTTCACGATCTCAGAGGGAGATGGACGTGAGACCGTTACAGGAACAGATTGAATTAAGAAACCTGTCATTCCAGTATCCCAATACAGCCGCTCCCCATATCAACCATCTTAATCTCACCATACCTCGTAATACGACAGTGGCCATCGTGGGGAGCACTGGAGCCGGGAAGACAACTCTCATTGACATTATTTTGGGATTGCTTGAACCGCACAATGGTGCCTTGTTGGTAGATGGCATTCGTATCACGTCGCGAAATGTCACCTCCTGGCAAAAACAGCTTGGCTATGTTCCGCAACATATCTATTTAGCAGATGACACGATTGCGGCAAACATCGCATTCGGTGTTGCACCCGAAGATCAAGATCTCGACCGTGTGAGGCATGCCGCACAAATTGCGCATATTCATGAATTCGTTCTCGGTGAACTGCCGGATGGGTATAACACCATCGTCGGCGAACGCGGTGTGAGACTAAGTGGTGGTCAGAGGCAACGGATTGGGATTGCCAGGGCATTATACAGTGATCCGGATATTCTGGTTCTGGACGAAGCAACAAACGCTTTGGACACCATCACCGAAAGCATCGTGACTGACGCGATCCGGGAAATGTCCCATACGAAAACGATCATTGTCATCGCTCATCGTCTGAATACCGTCCAGCAGGCGGATATCATTTATATGCTGGAGAACGGGTGCATCACAGATCAGGGGATCTACCAGGAACTCCTTGCTACGAATGAGAGGTTTCGTGAGATGGCCGTGTCGCAAGGGTAAAGGATCCTGACTCACTGACGCCCGACAATATCATGCCGTTGTGTAATCGTTTGCAGTCCTCTCGCTCATCCGGTGCCATTGTTTGTTCACCTTCTGTCGTAAGAAGCTGCGTGACCGATGATGAACAGTGGAGCGATGCCCACCTGTGATAGAGGTTGTTATAGGGAGAAGGGAAAACCTGTCCTCATGGAGATCATGAGCGCAAGTCCACCATCCAAAAGTGACCACCCCAGTGATACATGCAACGACTCTCAGGTATTTCTAGCGTTCTATTCAGATTAAGCCTCGCGTGGATCCTGCGACCCTCCGTTCGGGAACATTGCAAGTACGCAAGATTTGTTCCTGCCCAGCCCTGCAACTTGTCGAACAAAACTCTCTTCAGCCTGATCGCGTTGGACGGTCTTTCCTTTCCAAGGAAGGTGTGTCTAGTACTCTCGCCCGAAACAGAGTCGGGTTTGAACCCCACGATCTGAATGCAGCTAGCCAGAGAGCGCCATGCTGCGTGCACGACTTCATCTGAATGACTCCACATACGTTATTCGATAATCCAGAGCGCCATGCCTTCCGCATCTCGCAGCAGCTGGTCGGTAATGCCACCGCCGAACAGTTGTGTGATTCCAGAACCGCCGGTGCGTCCCAGCACAATTGTCTCATGAGAACCAATCCTGGCTTCTTCGAGGATACTCTGCGCGATGTCCCCTGCATGCCCAAACTTCAGCACGATTCGGTTCTGGTCAAATCCGAGCTGTACCAACATCTCACGGGCTCGCTCGAGAATTGGACATTCCGTTTCCATCTCTTGTTTGATCCAGGCCTTCTGTTCTTGCTTCAACCGTGCACTGAGCGTTCGTTCAGTGTCAGGGTTCTCTGATCCGCCATGCTCCAACAAGGCCCTCGGCATTGGCTTGAGGACATGGAAGAGCGTGACTATGACGTGCGGCGTGCCCTGCAAGAACAAACCGACATACCGTACGGCACGCATGGCATTTTCAGATTCGTCCACAGCCAGAAGAAGGCGCATTTCTCACTCCCTGGTATAGCGATCGTATTGTACAGCTAGTATTACCCTCATTGTGCGCTATTGGTTTCCTCTGTCGAACCAGATCTGCGGCCACCCAATAACGGAACATGAAAGAGAAGTCATAGTTCCTGTAACCAAGAGCGGAGTCATTCTTGGTGTATCTCCATAGCTAAACGCAGCCGTTATGTCCTTATGATACGGAACATAGGAATCGAGCGATACTGGACAGGTGCCTAGGGCAGGTTGCGGGGTGATGCCTGCGAGCGAGAGAGATCGTTATAAGCGTAAAGGAAAACATGTCCTCATCGAGACGTAGTGCGCGAACTCACTCCGTATCTTGTCCACCTTTTCTGTAGCGAATACAGCGATAGCTCACTGGTCTGCCATTTGCACTACATCTTGTTATAGGCCGTCCTCAATCATGCAGCATCTTTTTCGGGTGGCGCCGAAAAAGAACACATGACTCAACGAAAGTGTCACGAAGTTGTGTGAAATACGTCCGGCCACCACGAGCGGACATTCAGGGGATGACCACGATAGAGAAGAATGAGGAGGTATTATGATGTCATCGAAACATAGAACCTTGATAGTGGTAGGCGGCTTGCTTCCATCGCTGGGATTATTCACGGTATTGCAGATCGGTGGTGTTCTGTTTGCAGCAGAGCAGACGAAGGATCAATCCAAGGGACTTCCCTGCGCCATTGAACCAGGGCAAAACGCCGCACATGCCGAACAGGATGCCATGCGGAAAAGCCGCCTGGTGACGGGAGAAGTCACGCAGATGGATGGAGCGAAATTCGTCATCAAAGATAAGAATGGGAAAGAAGTACGCTTCCAACTCACGGAAACGACGGAAAAACCTCTTATTGAACAAGGCGATGTCATATCAGTGTCGTTGGATAAGCAGAATCGAGCCCTGTGGATCAGGGGGAGCCAATCCACCGATCGCCGATCTGAACATGTCTCGGCTGACTGCAATCCGACGGAAGACGTGTCTTCGGAAACGCTAGGGCAATTCGGGAAGACATCAGGGAAATAGCATTCGCATGCGGAACACACCGAAGCGTGACCTATGGAACGCAGAATCGTGTCGGATAAACGATAAGCTGAAGACGACTCTCTAGCAGCACGTCAAATGGATCAAGTGGGATGAGGACCAACGCCGCTGCGCGGTGTCTCATGCTTATTGCTGAGCCACTCGTGTAGTGGAGGGTTCTGAGGGTTGGTGTTTGCGATGGCTTCGTGCTGCGGCAATACATCGCCAAATTTCTTCGCCATACGGAATGATGATGAATATCCCTATCGAGCCGAACAGCGCCGCCAAATAGGTGAACGGCAAGGCATTGGTCTTCAGCTCAAGGACAAAACGCGGAGTCTCAGTGCCGAGACCGAATAATGCTAAAAATTGATGCCAATACAAGACCGTCACGAATGAGACGGCCATGATGGGAAGAACCTCGAGAAAGCTATGGATATGCTGTTCCCAGGGACTGATATATCGGCGTGTATGAGCGTAATAAACGTCCCATAGGGCCGTCCCTTCATGCACGATTAGGGCAAGGAGCATGATGCTGATGACGAGTGCATTAATTTCAAAGAGGAGTGCCACAATCACCGGAATTCCGGCTTCCCCCAGCTGGAGGATATGCAGGACCGACTCCTTCGTGCCGCTCGTATGTTCGATTCGAGTGTGTTTGTGAAGGAAATAATCCGTGAGACCAGCGATCACCCACAACGGAAGAATAAAATAGAGCACATAGCTTCTGACTAAAAGAGCGGGGTCCAACTTATTAGGGCAACTCCATGGATAACGTGTTCTATAACCTCACGATGACGATTATGTGAGTGGGATGATACTAGCATTGTGCCTAGGCATGAGATCTGACAGAAGTGTTGAAGAACCTGGAGAAGGCAGCGCGAAGCATGTCCTCGTAGAAGCGTAGAGCACGAAGCGATGAGTCTTCCTTCCAAAAATCTTTCTCCGCGACAAATATAACACTAGGGCGTAGTTCCATGAGAAATGCAGTCTCAGTACAGACCTAATGGTCTATCTCTTGCAGTAGATGTAGGTGGCAATGACAAGCGGCCCATCTCACACCACCACATTGAGGAGGACTTGATGATTGCACATTCGTCTACCAAAGAGCGGTACCGCACTAATACCCAAGATTTAGGGTGGAACGAGGAATGAGCGGAGTTCGATAGAAACGGAATCAACATCGGGAATCGTCAGCGAATTCTATCAGGGATGGCAGGAGGGATACTCCTCGTTTCTGCGTTCTCTCGCCGAAATTGGTGTGGTGCCGTATTGGCCATGGTGGGAGGGGGGCTGCTTCATCGAGCAGTAACCGGAAATTGCCTGGCCTTCCGAGCCATGAGAATCGGCATGAGTGGAAACGACCAGCCAGGGTTTGCCAACGACATCAACCGATCGGGGCGACGGAAAGTGCATACGAGCCGAGCTACGAAAATGCAAACGGCCATCCAAATCAATCGACCACCGGCAGAACTCTATCGCTTCTGGCGGTCGTTGGAGAATCTCCCTCGTGTCATGAACCATCTCGATTCGGTACAGATCATCAATGAGCGACTATCTCATTGGGTGGTCAAGACGTCACCAGCTGTACCGAAAGTGGAATGGGATGCCGAGATTATCAACGAGGTGGAAAATCAGCGCATCGGATGGAGGTCATTGCAGGGAGCAGACGTGGAGAATACTGGCTCAGTGGAATTCAGACCCATAGGCGATGGCAGAAGAACCCAACTGATCCTGACATTGCAGTATGACCCTCCAGGAGGTCAAATTGGCTCGACTATCGCCAAGTGGTTGGGAGAGGATCCGAATCTCCGGCTGACCGAAGATCTTCGGCGATTCAAGGAACAAATAGAGTCGGGCGTTCTTCCTCACTCGGGCGATCAACAGCGGGCGTCCCAGCCCGGTCGATAAGCAGCGTATCAATGGGCTGAACCCGCACAGGGCTATTGATTGAGGGAGAGAATCCTAACTCAAGGGTCAGAGAGGCATACGGCATATGCATATGCGACCGAGATCCGCTTTTCATGCTTCCACTACGGTTCTGGGGAATGTGCTAGTCGTCGAGGGGTACTCTGTATTGTACGAATATATAGCGCCACGCCGTGGAGTGACGACATGTCTGCAGGTAAGCAAGGAATAGGATCAGATAGGATGGGGCATCAACGTGTTCGCAGACTGCTGTGCTGTGTGAGCCTGCTCTATGGTCTTTCTCTGCTTGCCATGTCCCCTGCGCCACAGGCGGAGCCATTGAACCGGCAGGACCTCCAGGTCAAGACTCTGTCTGACAAGGATAGAGAAAAAGCAATGAACGCGACACTATCTCAGGCGGACAAAGATATGACGGCTGTGCTTGAGACGTTACGGGCGCTCAATCCAAAGCCAATCGTTTCGCTTTCTGCCGAGGAGGCTCGGGTTCAGCCCACACTTGCTGATGCCGTAATGGCGCTGAAGCAGGCGACAGACCATAAACTGACTCCGATATCGGTAAAAAAGACACAGGACCTACAGATTCCAGGCCCCGGAGGGCCGCTCCCGATTCGAATGTATACGCCGCATGGAACCGGTCCATTTCCCGTGATCGTGTACTATCACGGAGGAGGATGGGTGATCGGGACGATCGACACGTACGATGCGTCAGCAAGGGCACTGGCCAAGGCTGCGAGCGCCATCGTGGTTTCCGTCGAGTATCGCAAAGCGCCGGAACATAAATTTCCGGCAGCCCACGAGGATGCTTACGCGGCGTATCGGTGGGTGCTGCGCAACGCCGAAACTTTCGAGGGAGATCCTGAGATGGTCGCCGTGGCCGGTGAAAGTGCGGGAGGAAATTTAGCGGCGGCCGTGTGTCTCATGACGAGAGCACGGGGCGAGGTGTTGCCCGTCCACCAAGCGCTGATCTACCCCGTGGCCGGCTACGACTTCAACACGCCGTCCTATCAAGAACATGCCCATGCCCAGCCGTTGGATAAGCCAATGATGGCATGGTTCTTTGATAAGTATTTGAAGAATCCGGAGGAGGGGAACGATTCGTTGATTGATCTCGTGAACGCCCCAAATTTGAGTGGGTTGCCGTCAGCTACCGTCATTACGGCAGAAATCGATCCCTTGCAATCCGAGGGGAAACGCTACGCCGATCGCCTTCTGGAAGACGGTGTTCCGGTGATGTACCGGAATTTTGAGGGAGTCACTCATGAGTTTTTCGGTATGGGGGAAGTGGTCGCTGATGCGAAGCAAGCGGTACGATTGGTCGCAGAGGGGATGACTGGGTCATTCGACGATTCTCTCTTTCGCCGGAGTCATGACGGATTGAAGCCGGCCATACCAATAGAACCGCTTCAGGACTAGGGAGATATGAGAGTCTGGCCCGTGTCCGCTATCAATCAGAGGGAATTTATGCCGAGCATGCTTCATACACTCGTTGCGGTCTTTGCTATTTGCATGTTCAATCCGATACCTGACATCTTTGGGGAAACCGCGGATGTACAATCTGAATCGCAATCGATTCTGAAGCAAGCCGCCGATGAAATGCAGGTGGAGATGTCGCTTGGCCAACTTGCCGCCCAACGTGCGAGCAATCAGCAGGTACAGGAGTTCGGGCTGCATATGGCGGAGGATCACAAGAAGGTCGGTCAACAGATCCAGCTGCTGGCCCTTCAGCAAGGCATCACCCTCTCATCCGACCATCGGGATGAACAACGGAACAATCTGGACAAGAAACTAGAAAAGTTATCCACGCTGTCCGGACATGCCTTTGACCGCGAGTATATGGATTACAGTATCCGGGACCATGAGATCGCCATCGAGCAATTCCGACAACGGGCGGGGATCGTCCAAAATCAAGGCGTCAAACAGTGGATCCTGCTTGTGTTGCCCATCCTCGAACACCATCGGGAACAAGCGCATCGAGTCAAATACTCGCTGCAAACGAATCCATGATGCCTGAGGATGAATATTGAAGCATACCTTCGCACGACCAAGTAGTTCCCATCGAGTATGCTGATGGAACAACGTGACGCTACGGCTATTCCCCTTCTCCAGCGCGTGTTTCATCCATCAGACTTTTCTGAGGCCGGCGACGCAGCGTTTGCACATGCGCTGGTGATCGCTTTGATGGCCAAGGCCACCTTGACCATCCTTCACGTATCGGACCGTGGCCATGGATCGTGGACAGATTTCCCCGGTGTTCGTGAGACCCTGGAGCGTTGGAGGCTGCTTCCGAAAAACAGCGAGCGTGCTGATGTGTCGAAGCTTGGGATCAATGTGCACAAGGTGCAGATGAGCCACAGCGATCCCGTTGAATCCGTCACAACCTATTTAGATGCGCATGGCACCGATCTCATCGTTCTGGCGACCGATCAACGGAAGTGGGGGATTCCATGGCTCAACCGATCTGGTGCAACCGGGATCGCTCGCACGTCACGAGAAATGACGCTCTTTATTCCTAAAGGCATCAAGGGTTTTGTGTCTCTCGATGACGGATCCATCTCACTGAAGAACATTCTAATCCCTATTGCGCCGATTCCTTCGGCACGGCCGGCCGTGCATGCCGCCGCAAGGCTGGCTGCAGGGCTCCACCGCGAGGCCGGCACGTTCACTCTGTTGCATGTCGGAGAGGAGGACGCCATGCCGTCGGTAACAGACCCCGACGTTTCCGGATGGCATTGGAACCGGATGAGCAAGAGGGGTGACGTGATCGATGTAGTGAATCAGGTTGCGAAAGCGATTGATGCCGATCTGATCGTGATGACGACAGACGGACGCAACGACTGGTTCGACGCCATGCGTGGCAGTCATAGTGAGCGAGTGCTGCAGGAGTCCGGCTGTCCGCTTCTTACCATCCCCGTCGACGGGTGGATGGCCTCGGTTCTGTAAGCTCATCATAGAGCACTTCTTCTGCATTCGGCTGTTCTTCGGTCGGCCCCACAATGTACAACCAGCGGGCTGCTGCCCGAACCATCATCGCCTACCACTGTCCTCTTCCTGTCGTCCTGTGTTGTGTGACCAGCATTTCTAGGGAATGTGCTAGTCGTATGCACCTACTATCGACGATACAAGAGAAATCACAAAAGGACATTGAGTCCCTTCTCACTTCTCGGAGAATGCAGTCAACGCAATACATGAGAAATCGGATTCTCTTACGGACGACGATGGGTGGGACAAGAGAGGTCTCTATAAAGAACCAGGAGTGATGTGATGAAAGCAACCAATACGTTGTTCTGGTTATTAACGATGTTCGTGATCGTGGTGGTTGGCGCCTCTTTTTCATCTGAGGGTCGCTTCATCCGCGATCTTCATTTTGTCAGAACTGCTGAGGCCGGAGGGCAGGATGCGGCGCAGGTACCTCACGATGCAGTGGCTGCTGCGCAAGAAGCTCGGAACGTGCCGATCATGCGACCTGAGCAGAAACTGACGGAACACGACCGCTCAGGACTGTTCGGAGGCCAGAAGGCGAGCGCTTCTTCTCCGGCGTTCCAGAGCCAGCTCAGAGCAGGAAAAGCCGGCGGGTTTGATTTCTACCGAGATCCCTTGGGAGCAGAGAAGCCGTTGCAGGAACCAGAGGAAATCCTAAAGCAAGATATGGCGAACAAGCCTGCCGTGATGGACGCACAGCGGAAACTCTTGGAGCGGCGCTACGATCTCAAGCCGAAGCTGGATCCCGCGGCCAAGATGTCGCGGGGAAAACCGCTTCTCGTCGGCCCCACAGCCCGGCTGCCTGAAGGCATCACGTGGGATCGGTTGGCGGAGATGAGCCCCGAGAAGATCAAGCAACAAGGTCTCTTCCCCTATCCATCTCTTCCACATCCCTTGCAGTCTCCTGGGGGGCAGGTCTTTCCCAAGATGCAGATCGAGATGTTTCCCCGTTTAGAGCGCGTCGACGTGGACTTTGATCTGCCGGAGGAGTTTTTGCCGGAGTTTCCTCCCGCAATCTATCTCAACAACCGTCCCGAGCTCGGAGATGTGTCGCGTGGGAATGTCATCTCAATCAACAACTATTACCGCTTATTCAAGGATCTCCTGACGCCGGTCCAACTGGATGGACTAAGGATGCTGCTGACACCCTTTCCACAAGAAGAGTTCAACCCGACCGATGATCGCAAGAGCCAGCACCCAAGCCTTGGTGTGACCTGTCTTGATTGCCACGTGAACGGGCATACGACTGGTCAATTCCACCTTAACCCGGATACGAGGCCGCAAGAGCGACGATTTCGGCTGGATACGACGAGTTTACGGGGACTCTTTAACCAGCAGATTCATGGGTCCAAACGCAGTTTACGCTCGGTCGAAGACTTCACCGAATTTGAGCAGCGGACGGCCTACTTCAACGGCGATCACATCCATGCCGCCAAAAAGGGGATGAACATCTTGGATCGGATCCCGGTAAGCCACATGGCTCAGATGCAGAATATGTTTGATTTCCCACCGGCGCCGAAGCTCAACCCCATGACCGGCCGGCTGGATCCAAAGAAGGCGACCGAAGCGGAGCTTCACGGAGAAACCGTCTTTTTCGGAAAAGGGCGATGCGCTGCCTGTCATACGCCTCCCTTCTACCTCGATGACAAGCTGCACGATCTACATCTCGAACGGTTTCTCAAGGACGAGCCGGGGGACGGTCCGATCAAGACGTTTACTCTACGCGGCATCAAGGATTCGCCTCCGTATTTGCATGACGGGCGGCTCTTGACGTTGGAGGACACCGTTGAATTTTTCAATTTGATCGGTGAGTTGAAGCTGACACAGGACGAAAGGGCCGCGCTCATCTCCTTTTTACGCGCTTTATAGAGTGAGATCGACGCACACAAGCATTGATGGAAATCACCGACAAGGAAGAGGTGTGGCATGAAAGCGCTGGTCTACAAAGGGCCCCGTGATATCCAGGTGAAGGATGTGTTGGACGCCAAGATTGAACGGCCGACCGACGTCCTCGTCAAAATTACGAGCACCAATATCTGCGGGTCGGATCTGCATATGTACGAAGGGCGAACCGATGTAAAACCCGGCACGGTGCTCGGACACGAAAATCTGGGCCTGGTGGTTGATATTGGGACAGCAGTCGATCGGGTGAAGATCGGCGACAGGGTCTGTCTCCCATTCAATATCGGTTGCGGCTTCTGCATGAATTGCGAACGAGGACTCTCCGGCTTCTGCCTTACCGCGAATCCAGGAACGGCAGGCGCAGCCTACGGGTATTCCGGCATGGGACCCTATCCAGGCGGACAAGCGGAATTTCTGCGGGTACCGTACGGAGATTTCAACTGTTTGATCTTGCCCGAGGATGCCGAAGAAAAGGAAGACGACTACGTGATGCTGGCCGACATCTTCCCGACCGGCTATCACGCTACCGAGCTTGCGGGTGTCGTGCCGGGAGATTCGGTCGTGATCTATGGTGCGGGTCCGGTCGGTCTCATGGCGGCATACTCCTCGATGATTCGAGGGGCAAGTAAGGTGATGGTCGTCGATCGGTTGCCCGATCGTCTCTCGTTGGCGGAAGAGATCGGCGCGATTCCGATCGATGATTCCCGATGCTCGCCGGTGGAACGGGTGAAGGAACTCACAGGGGGAAAAGGCGCGGACCGAGGGTGCGAATGTGTTGGTTATCAGGCGCATGATCCTCAAGGGGATGAGCATCCCAGCATGACCATGGACAATCTGATCCAGTCGGTCGCGCCGACCGGCGGGCTTGGTGTGGTCGGTCTCTTCGTACCACAAGATCCTTCAGCACCGGATCAGTTGAGCCGGGAAGGGCGGGTCGCATTTCGCTATGGGGCATTCTGGCAAAAAGGGCAGCGCATCGGGACGGGACAAGCCAACGTGAAGGCCTATAACCGACAACTGTGTGAGCTCATTCATATGGGAAGGGCAAAACCGTCGTTCCTCGTCTCACATCGCCTGGCACTGAAGGACGGTCCGGATGCCTATGCCCAGTTTGATCGCCGCGAGCGCGGTTGGACCAAGGTGGTTCTAAAACCGGCCGCGTAAAGGAGAACGCTGACATACCCATTCGGAACAATCACGCAGGTTCGCGCGGTCATCAGAGGGGAAAGTTCCCCCATGGTTTTTGGGACGCGTTACCAGTTGATACCGCGCAAAGGAGGAATGAGATGGCATATGTAAAGCATTCGCATTGGTTGATTGGCGTGATAGGTATTCTCTTTCTGACATCTTGTACCGGGAGTTCTTCGGATACGGCAAAGCCCGCCGTTCTCGTCGGGGACTATCATATCATCGGCGGAGAACGCGCTGGTACTCCGATCGATCAGCACGAGTTAGATGCTGTTATTACCATTCGCGAGCAAACGATTACCGCCTACGACAAGGAACAAAACAAGACCTTCGCCGCCACTTACACCCTTGATACGAAGCACATGCCGTGGAAGATCACAATGATCAGCACCAAGGCTCCGGAAACCGGTGTGATTTCCAAAGGCTTAATTGAAGCTGAAGGAGACAAGATCAGGCTGATCTATGCCTTGCCGAACGGTCAGCCGCCGACCGACTTCAAAACCGGAGAACAGCAACAGATGTTCGTGCTTGTGAAAACCGATGCTGCTATGCCGGAGAGAGGGCCCGCTCCAGCCGGTATGTGAAGGGCTGTCTTGAAACGACAGAAAGCGTGATAACCCTTAACCAGGAGGAATCTATGAAAGTCCTATGCCTGAGTCTTGCTTTGACATCCGCCATCGTATTTTCTCAATCAGGAGCCAGCCTTGCTGCCTGGGGTGATGGGCCTGGTTGCGGGCTTGGGAAGGTGGTGTTCGATAAGGAACCGAAGTCTATTCTGCTCCAACATCTCGGTTCGACGCTGAATGTGCCGTCGCAGCCGTTTGCACTCAGTACAGGGGTATCGGGCTGTACCAACAACGGCATGATCGTCAAAGAGAAACAGGCGACCATGTTTGCCAACCTCAATTTCGACAATCTCTCACAAGAGATGGCACAGGGGCACGGCGAGCATTTGGCCTCGTTGGCGACGTTGATGGGTGTTCCAGCTGAACGTCAAACGGAGTTTTTCTTATTGGCACAGGATCGATATCTCAGTCTCATGCAGGCGGGAGAGGTCTCACCGACAGCCATGTTGTCGGCCTTACAAGCTGCGATGGCAAGACAATCGATGATGGTTCAGGCTCAGCCAAACCGATAGGTCATTAGACAGGGAACCCACGAGGATCAGATGTGGAACCCTCTGCTACCGCTCTGTGATCACTGGGGGATGAGAAGCATCTGTCGACTTGTGCCTGAACCATCACGATTAGTTTGTATCGTCGTGCTGGGAGTGTCCGTCTTTATAATGTCACTGACACCTCGCGCTGCTGCAGAAGCTACAGACCAGCCTATGGACAGCGGCAGCGCACGTGATACTGCCCCTTTGGAAGTGCCTGGTGAACGACCATCGCCATCAGGGCTGGACAATACACCAGGCGGCGGAACGGTGCCGGGTGGGTCGGTCCCAGGAGGGACCGTACCCGGGGGAACGGTTCCCGGCGGCAGTGTCCCAGGAGGCACTTTACCGGGTGGAACCGTGCCAGGTGGAACTGTACCAGGCGGGACATTACCGGGAGGGACCGTGCCCGGAGGCACGGTCCCGAGCGAAAAGCTTCCGGGTGAAGACGGGTAGACGATGACCCAACTGCTGCCCCCTAACCTCCAGGGGAAAGTTTGTTACGGAGAGCTTGGCTGACTCGTGGGTACTGATTGGGGAGATGGAGATTCGCGACGCACGCCGATATGAAGAGATCCCGATCGCGAGACTGGGGCGTGTAATATGAGCGATCGCAAGGTGATGGTGTAGTGGAGGTCGCCTGATTTGCCAAAGCAGAGGCTCGCGCTTTCATTCGGTGCAAGGATCGCCTCCAACCCTCCTGTAAAATATCCGCAAAAATTACGGCGGCAGGAGACGTGACTCGAGATCGGCTCCATGAATAGGATCCGGACCGATCCCATGCTTGTATTGGTCCATCGGATTTCGTCTCCCATATTCACGGCTAAGGCAGAGCTGGTCGGTCTTTCACCGACGGTGACGTGCGTGGTGTCACCGTCCGGAGTAGAGAGTGGAAGATTCTGACAGGCGGCGATCACAAGCACCGCGAGAGAGAGGCTGCTGATATTTGCCTGCATGCGTGAGCCCTCCCGATTGCGACACATTCTCAGATATAAAGTGTGGCAGAGATGGTATCTCAATCATCACTGGGTACTTCCCCTGAAAATCACAACCAGAGCCCTAGTAGGTATTTCTCTAGATGATGAGTTAGCCATGGTGTCAGGTCGGTGCAAGATACGCACAACGGGTGCCGTGCTTGGTGGGGCTGCAATTCGAAGGAGGCCACGCACAATAGGTCTTCTAGGGCTTTCACCAGTTGGCGGGCATGAATGCTTCGAAGAAAGTGGTATCAGTAGAACACATCACGCCTGATCGGGGTCGCCTAATGTGTACGCGAATTGAACCTCAACCTTTTCAAGAACCGTGTGGCCTTCTCTTCGAGCAGCCTGCAGCGACGGGCCATCTTGGTGCGTGTTCTCCATGCTCAATAGGAGGTTGATACCATGCGTAACTCCAATATCTTGATCGTTGACCACGATACCGATACACAAGCTCAACTTCGCGGAGTACTGTCGCAAGAAGGATACACGATCGATACGGCCCCCGACGGGCGAGCTGCGCTCGGCCTTGTCACGAGACAGATCCCGGACCTGGTGATGTCTGATCTGAACATGCCGGAGCTTGATGGCCTCTCGTTGTTGGGAGAGTTGCGTTCGCTCGGGCACGACATGCCCATTATTCTCATGACGGCGTGCGGCAGCCTCAAGACGGCGGTAGATGGGATTCGCGCCGGTGCATTCGACTACATTAGTAAACCATTCAGTTTGGATGATGTCAGACTGGTCGTGCGTCGAGCGCTTCAGCACACACAGCTCTCGCGTGAACCGCGGCAACCGGAAAACCCACTTCATCACTCCATTCGCGCGGAGAACTTGGTCGGAAGCAGCCCGGCGGTTGTTTCCGTGTACAAGTCCATTGCTCGAGTGGCACAAACAGAGAGTACCGTGCTGCTGGAGGGAGAAAGTGGGACCGGGAAGGAACTAATCGCCCGGGCGATTCATGCCAACAGTGCACGGAGCACGGCTCCGTTTGTGACGATCGATGGGGGAGCCTTAACAGAAACCTTGTTGGAGTCCGAGCTGTTCGGACACGAACGTGGTGCATTTACCGGGGCCGTCGGTGCCAAGAAGGGTCTTTTGGAAAAGGCTCACCTCGGGACATGCTTTCTCGACGAGGTCGCCGATCTCTCTCCAGCCCTGCAAGGCAAGTTACTTCGGGTGATTCAGGAGCGAGAATTCCGGCGCGTTGGAAGCACCGCGACCATGACGGTCGATGTGCGTATCATTGCCGCGTCAAAAAAGAATCTGAGCTCCCTCGTCCAAGCGGGACGTTTTCGAGAAGATCTGTACTATCGGCTCAATGTCGTCACGATTCAGATCCCCCCCTTGCGAGAGCGTATGGAGGACATTCCGGTTCTCACCCAATATTTTATAAACAAGTATGGCGGGGTCAAATCGACTCCGGTCACGACCATTTCACCTGAAGCCATTGACGCACTCACACGATATGCATGGCCGGGCAACGTCCGTGAACTTGAACATGCCGTTGAACAGGCCGTGGCGCTTGCACCGCATTCCCTCATTTATCCGGAAGATCTTCCTCATGCCGTACAGACACGACCGAAACCGAGCTCGGCACAGTCGCGAGGGTGGGTCACATTGGCCGAATTGGAGCGAGCGCATATCCTCCAAGTCTTGAAACATCACCAGCAGGATCTCGGTCGATCCGCCGAGATTTTGGGGATTCACCGAAAAACACTGTTACGAAAGCTCCGGCAATTTGGGTTTGCCGACGGTCCGAGGACGATGTATGTCCATCCGGATATCCTGTCCACACTAGTACCGATGGACACGACATCGATGACGTAAGAGACCAACGACTGAGTGACATCTGTGACATTTATGACGATCCATAGACGGGAACTATTCCACTTCGGACACAGCGGTTCTCCGGGGAGACCAGGGAGACGACCGTAGCCGCGACGTCCTCGACCCGTACCCATTGATTGAAATCAGCCTTGGGCATGGCGTCACGATTCGCCGGAGTATCCATAATCGATGGAGCAATGGCATTGACCCAGATACGCTGCTCCGCCAATTCTTCTCCCAAGGATTCTGAGAGTGCTGCCACTGCCGACTTGGCTGCGGTATAGGCAATACGGCCTGAACCGGTTCTTGGTTCGACCGCCGGTCGAGCGGCGACGTTCACAATGCAGCCGCCCCGCGCCGCCTGTCGAATGTGACGGACGGCCTCTCGAGAACATAAAAACGCCGTCAGAACGTTCAATTCAAATTGGTGAACAAAATCCTTGCGAGATGTTTCTAAGAGGGGAGCGGCCAAAAAACCCCCGACAAGATGAATGGAACCCCAGATCTGCCCGGATGCCGCCACATCTGAATAGTAATCGATGACGATCTGCTCGTCGGTTAGGTCCACTCCTGCAACAGCACGGACGAGTTGAGAATCGAGAGCCGAAACGGTATCCCTATCTTTTTCTGAGACACAGGGCACATGGCAGACTGCTCCTTCCCCTACGAGTTTGCGGACGACGGCTACTCCAAGAGCCCCTGCACCACCAGTGACGACAATGTTGTACCCATTAAAATGTGAAGACATACAGCAAATCTCCGTGACTGGACGCGCATGACCTGGCCAGCCATCCGCTGGGATATATCGGTGGCTGACCAGCTATCTTCAAGCTCTCCGCTCAACAGCAATGGTTAAGTCAAAGGTTCCATTCATACCCTAATA
>JAHBWR010000023.1 GCA_019636875.1 Nitrospira sp. | reverse complement strand
AATTTTTTAGGTACAGTGATGCATACGAGAGCATGGATCGGGAGGGGCGGCCTGGGCCATAGGCCGAATCAAGACTGAAGTGATTGACTGACGTGTTGTGTCGATTCCATGTCGAAGGAGGAGCGAAATGAGTGCAGAACGTACGTGTCCCACATGTAGTACGGAGAATGCACAACGGATCGGTGACATCCTCCGTGATTCGCAGGCCACTAAAGGCGAACCAAGTGCGGTCCCGGTTTCTTATCACCCCCCCAAGGCCCCCTGGGCTTACCTTCAGGGATTTTTGCTTGGCATACCTGTCAATGCCGCCGTTATGTTGACGATGGGATCTCCCCAGGCATCAGAATCTGAGATGGCCATGGCGGAGATGGCCTCCTCTGCGGCATTCCTCGGGGTCTGGGTGGGTTATGGCATCTTGAAGAACAAGAACTACACGCAGAAGATGGATACTTGGAAGGAGACGATTGCCTCAAAGTTCTTCTGTCGAAAGTGCAGTCATGCCTTTGAGGCATAGCCGGTGTTCTGCGAGAACCGGTCATCGGAGTAATGGTGATGTTGGCCAAGAGGGCCGACCCTAGGTTTGGCCAGACGGTAGGATCTACGGTCTCTTATGGAAGACCGTTGGTCACTTGTTCTGAATGTAGGCGTGGTAACACCATAGGTGAGCCAGGCGGTGTCTGGTAAGGCTGCGCGGTGTGAGCCGAGGTCGATGTAGAGCAGGAAGTTAATGTCCCCAATAGGAACGTCACGTTTACAACCTCCTCCTTGGTTGACCTGATCCTTCCGTTTGCAGGGGAATGTCCGGCCCGTGCCGCGTGGTGCCTGGGCCGGAGCATCCCGTTCAGCGTCGCAGCTTACCAGCGATCGCGCTTTCCACCTCCACGACCACCGAATCCCCCGCCGCCACCGGAACGTGATTCCATTGGTTTCGCTTCATTGACCGTGAGCGTGCGGCCCCCCATGTCTGAGCCATGGAGCGCCGTGATTGCGGCTTGCGCCTCAGCATCCGAGGACATCTCCACGAAACCAAATCCACGCGACTGTCCCGTGAACTTGTCGGCGATGATCTTTGCAGAGGCCACCGTACCATGTGCCCCGAATGTGTCAGTCAATTGCTGCTCGGTCACCGAATACGGCAACCCACCGACGTAAAGCTTTGAACCCATAATGGGGTCCTCCTGTAATGATGACATTGTCCATGACGCGAGAGGGTTTCGCAAAAGGAAGGTGCGTCCCAATGATGGTACCGTATAACGGGGCTCAGGCTAGACTTCCAATCACAGTCTCGGTAGGCACAACATCGGTAATAGGCCGTCTTGCGCTTGTTTCATGCGAGGCCTGACGCGATGAAACAGCCCCAGTGTATCAAGCTGCAAGAATAATAGATAGTGTTCCTCTTTGCTCCAGAATCCATTTTCACTAAGAGAGTGAACAGGAGTCAAGAATATGGAGGACCTGATCGCGAGGTTGATCCCCTCGTGCAATGCTGCTGCTCCTTTCTGATATCAGGGTCCTTCTCTTTTTCCCCACGCGGACCCTCCAGAGAAGGGAGTTTCCCAGCCTACGGCGATGAAGGATCGAAAGAAGGAGAAAGACTATAGTTTCGAAGGGGAGGTCGTTGTGAGTAATGTTTTCAATGGCTTAGTTTACACTGAACGGTGTGGTGTCCCCAATCGGAATGTGAACCTTTCAATGTTGCCGTTGGCCCGCTTTGTGATCCCGTTTTCGGGGGAAATGAGGATAGCAGCCTGAGAGGGATAGGGAACTGTCTGGTTCGTCCCTGTTAGGAACGGGATGACCTGCAGTTTACAAATTTGAAATAGCACTATCCTAGACAACCTAAAAGACTAAAGGTCTCGATTTCGTCTGATCGTCTTCTACTCCAATCATTCCAGAGGATCAAAAGATAGGCGAAGAAGCTGGTGTACGTTGGCTGCTTGAGGCCCTTTGGCCCCGTTCACAATATCAAACTCGACGCTCTCGCCCTCCTTAGGGGTCCTGAAGCCGGCTTCTTGCAGCGCAGAGTGGTGGACAAAGACGTCTTCCCCACTATCCAGTCGGATGAACCCAAACCCCTTACGATCGTTGAACCACTTGATGGTTCCTTTAACTCGATGTTGCGGACGCGATTTAGTTTGGCTCTTTGGGGTCGCAGTAGACTCTAACGCAGTGTCGTCTAGGATGCTAACATTAACTACATGATATTGTTCAAGTTTGCCCATGGCAAATGAGGCCAATAACAGAGGGATCTTCACCGATGGCACTTCAAGAGTGAGGATCACACTCCCTCGACGTTTATTCTTGATCTTGATGTCTCCTCGCCCAATTTTCATAAATTCACCTATAGCCTTGAGCAACTGGGCCTGTTCCTCTTCGGTATATTCCCCGTACTCTACTGCAATAGTGACCTCAACAGTACTGCAATCTGGCAAGGTGGAATCGTTCGGTTCGGGTTGTGATCTCAATTGTTGCACCTTAATGTTGAAGGGCACTTTGTCCGTTTCTATGTTTACGCCGGTGGGTAGGTGGCGAAGTCCTTCAGAATCAGGCCTAATTATTTTTGGCTGCGCAGTTAGCCTACGATACAGTTCTTCATAGCCCTGCTCAGTATCAATTGAATACCTTGTGAAGGAACGAAGTGGTCGAGGGATAAACTTTGCATCGGAACTTTTTAGGAGAACTGGGATAAGTCTACTAGATGTTGAATCTCCGTCTAGTAAATCCTGGAGAGTCAGTAGCGTTTCGAATTTAACGCCCTTTCCCTCGCCTAAAGTTGCCTCCCTACATGCCCGGTACATGTAGGCTTCGGTACATATTACTAAAATAAAATGGGCCTTCTCTGTCTGCTCAGTCATCCATATTGGCCACCCCTGGGGTGGCGATTCAATGTATTGATCGAAAATACAATCCAGCCCATCCTTGGACAGTCTGTCTGCAAAACGTAGCACGTCTTCTTCATGCTGCTTTGAATCTCGGCTATAGCTGACAAATACTTTGACGAGCTTTGGAGAAGGCGAATAGGAAATGGTTCTGTAATCGGAATGTGATGCATTGTCCATATGAATCACCAATTTTGTCTTGCTGAGGCAGCAGAGGTTGCTCAGGATAGCATATTAACACTACTATTTGGCTTGGTATGGCGACAGAAACTCGCAATTCGGTTGTTATCCCCCTACGGAAGGTCGCGAAGGTGTTGCTGCTGTAATTGGGTTTGATCTGGCCATCGTGCAAAGGCCTTTATTCCACAGGTTGCTTCTTTGCGAGCGGTTTTGTCGTTGTGGAGTCAATCTGGTATATAGCTTCCCCCGCTTCGATCCCACGTCTGGCTCGTCTGAACGCGAACTTCGGAATCTGTGGATTCGACATGTTGAGTGAGTCACGTTCCTCTGCCATCTCCTTGAGTGATGTCACCAATGCCCCCTGTTCGACACCAGACTTCAAATCGATTTCTCGAAATATCCTTACCCTGTTTCTGAGCGAATTGTGTTTTGCGCCTGCTTGGTGGTGAATCTGGGATCGCTCACTTGGATTTAGAAAGGTGGAGATTGCCGATAGGATGGAAGCAGCTAACGCCAATATGCCAGCTATAATTACTTCTTCCTTAAAGGCAGTGCCGCTGGCAATTGCAGCAAGCGCAGCCGCTGGAATACCAAGCCATAGGTGAAGATTTCCCCAAAAACGAGCAGCCTCGAAATGACCCTTAGCCGAATATAAAGAATCTTCTTCGATGCGGCCCGCTTCCACCTGCATTTCATTGAGTAACAGGTTGCTCATCTTGTTTCCTCATCCGTAGGCAGGGAAATAATCACCAAAAATCTTTTTCCATTCCAGAGTCGCTGCCTCGATGTGGCCGGTAGCTTCAAATGCTTCAGCTTTCGCTGCGCGTTCGTAGGCCGTCGTAAATCTCTTGACGGCATTGTCTACTGTCGGGACACTACAAAGCCCATTCACATCGCCACCGTAACCAGCTGGATCTGCAATTTTGTATCGAATCTTTTCACGCCCTTTATCAAACACGAAGCGAACTCCACTCGAAAAATTGGAGATGGTCACATTATTAAGAATTTCCTGCGTCATGAGCTCCAAATAGAAGCCAACGAAACCATCGCTAATGACTCTGTTCCAACCTTTGATCATCTTCACGAGCGGCACAAGGTCCCCGTTATGCACCTGATTGGATCCCGATAGCCTTGCGTCATGGACAGTTGGATCAGTCGACAACCACTGATCGGATATGGAATTCGGGATTAAATAGCCTCCGCCCTGCCTATGGAATCCGGGAACAACATCAACAGTAAAATCCGTGAAAGTGATCGTAACGGCCTGCCCGTTTCGGCTTATCTTTGGTGTCTTGGGGTATGTTTCGAGCAAGACGTTACGAACTTTATCTAATAGTCCAGCTGGTGCGTACTTGCTGAAATATTCTGAACGCAATATTACGAAGACATCGATATCTGACGATTCCAAAGGGGCGATCATCGTTGACCGTTTATAAAACCCAGAAAGGAATGAATTCAGCACATTCATACTACGGGCGACAGCCTCACGCACATTCTCCTGGCGAGTTGATACCGTCGATGCCTGGAGACTAGTTATTTCAAGATTTTGACGCAGCTTAGAAAAGCTTGCAGCGATGGTTGTGGCCATTGGACTTAAGAATCGAGTCTTTGTCTGCCTCGATGCGTTCTGACCAAGGGGAAAGGGTGAGTCATTTTAAGGAGGCTATGTAGGGTGTGCAAGGCCCTAAGGAAGAGGCCGCCATTTTATAGATCTTGCATAGTCACAACTCCACGGCAAGAAGTTGTGAAACTCGCGGGCACGCTCACCCGCCTCCCTCTATGTACATCCCCTCCTGCCCCAGCATACGATGGCTTCACGTCGCACATCTGACGTGGAGACCCACACGCGGGGGTCGCGCCCTCGCGTGACGCCGCCGACTCCTCATCGGCGGCGGTTCTCTCCTTTCTGCTTCACGAGGACCTGTGGGGGGGAGGGAGTATGGCAAAGCGAAGAGGGGCACCACTCATGCCCGTGTATAGGTAGAGCTTGTGCGGATGTCCTTTCCAGCCATGTGGAAGGCGATCCAAGGTGGGAAACTCAGAGTTTAGGCGGCCGTGTATGAGCTGGCGACGGGGATCGTGTTGATGGTGTGACCATTTCGTTATCAACGGCCCTGACGGCCTCTCACCCACTTATTGGGAGATATCTGACCGATTGATTTGTGATGCCGCGGCTTGAGCTATGGTGAGGGGCATTGCTCCCGTGAGCCTCTCTCATGACGCAGAGAATAAGATGAAATGAACGTCAATAGAACCTGGTCAGCTTAGTATTAAAGTCGAATTATAGTTTCATCAGTGTCAGATCAATCGGAAGCTCCGCGCTCTCGGTGTCGCCATATCTCAGCTGCAGAGTCACGCGGGTGATGGTATCGGGGAAGGTGAATTCGACCGTACCTTCCTTCGCGCTGTTCGCGTCTACGAATTCGCTTAGTTTACTGACAGGCGCCCGCGGCACCCCGTCAACCATCAGCCGAAAGTTGTCATTCCATAAACCGGCACCACGCGAAGTTGTTAGGCGGACAACGAACCGGAGGAGCACGGTCGAGGGGGTGGCACGGTCCAGGTCAGCAGATAGGATTTTATATGTTTGGTTGGCCTGGGGCAGCCGCACCTCTTGATTTGCCCGCAAATGAATTGGGTACTGAGCAGAATCTGTCTTGGTTTCCTGTTTGGGTTCCGAGCGAGATGGAGCCTGAGTGGCTATCGGGGGACCTGAGGGTTTTGTTGTCACTTGCGGTGAGATAGACAGGGATTTGGGCGAAGATGATTGGACGAGGCTCAGGATATTGTCTCGGGCGAAATAGGCAATACCCAATAATGCTATCACTAACGCCAGGGCGCCGAACCTCAAGCTCTCCGGTGAAAAGGTTTTCTGAGTCGGGCTTGACCGGATATCCAGAGTCTTTTGCAGCCTACCAATCAATTGCTGACAGTCAAAATCCCAACGCTTATCCGACAGCTCATGAGCCTGGCGCTCTGCAAGCGCTTTGATATCTGGCGGTAATTCTTTTGCCGCCGGCATATTCGCTCGCCCAACCAGCACGGGGATCACTCGAATCTTGCGAGTGAGGGCGGCCGCGATCTCGATCCGGACCCAATCGGCTGGGTCGTCCAATCGGCGCTGCTTATTGGTGTCTGTCTCGGTGATCCAGCGAGGTCCAATTACGGCAAGAAGAATATCACATGATCCAACTGCACAAGTGATGGCTTCAGTGAAATCAGCACCGGGCTCGATCGTGTCGATGTCGCTAAAAATGTAATCCTGCCCGAACGTCTTCTTCAATTGTCCAACCAAACGCCCAGTCCAGCCGGCGCTGTCTTCACGGCGATAGCTGATGAATATACTTGACATGATCGAATCGCTCTTTAAAAGCATTTCCTTACTAGCTCTTGTCCCAGGTGTCAAGACGTGCACGGTAAGGAGGTTGATAAGGAGACGTCGGTGACTGGAGTCTCTTTCTGGGAACTATCAGTTTCTCTTAACGATCGAACAACGGAGCGGAACGACATCCGGATCGGACGAGACAAATTCTGAGGAAGTTGTTGCCGAATCGGATACGAGTCTGGCGCGAGATCCAAGACGGGGAGAAGGTCTATCGGTTCGAGGGAGAATCGGCTGTGGGCAAGCTTTTCAACGGATGAGTCAACATTGAAAGGTGTGGTGTCCCCAACGGGATTTGAACCCGTGTTACTGCCTTGAAAGGGCAATGTCCTAGGCCAGGCTAGACGATGGGGACGTACCGGTTCCGGTAAGAGAGCTATCGAACTCATACCACACTCGGAGTTCTGCTGTCACTAGCGAGGGTTGAGATTCTGCGATTTCATGAACCTGGCGTACCAAGGCGTCAGTCTGTTGATGTTGCCGTTTTGCCAGACCTGTTAAGCCGGCGATCTATAGACGGGCAGTTCCGATCCCATGCCGCTCAGGGTGGGGAGACGTTGGTCTTTGGGGGAGAGAATCGGTCCGCTGATAGGCCACTCAATCCCGAATGCCGGGTCATTCCAGAGAACTCCGCGATCACATTCCGGCGAATAATAGGCGGTGCACTTGTACAGAAATGAGGCGGTGGCACTTGTGACGCAGAAACCGTGAGCGCAGCCTGGTGGAATATACATCTGTCGGAGGTTGTCCCCTGATAACTCGACTCCGTACCACCTACCGAATGATGGCGAGCCTTTGCGGATGTCGACCACCACATCGTAGACAGTTCCCTCAAGGGCCATAACGAGTTTCCCCTGGGCCTGTGGCTGTTGGAAATGGAGTCCTCGGATCGTATGGCGCACAGATCGTGAATAGTTGTCTTGAACGAACTGTTCGCGGATGCCCGCGGTCCGATACCGATCCTCATGGTAGACCTCCAGGAAAGCCCCGCGGTGATCGGAGAGAACAGTCGGTTCGAACAAGAGCAGACCAGGAATTTCCATCTGCGTTACACGCATGGCATTCTCCACTCAGGGAGTCGGGTTCGATCCACTCGATGGGTGATTGGATGGATCGACGATATCAGGTCTATCGGGGTACAATTTCCCCAACCGATCGATGAGCGGAAGAGCTTCGGGTGAACTGTTCAGGCTTGGTTCACTGACTGGGTGGTCCCACACTAGCGTCGTAATGTTGGCCTCAAGGAGGAGTGATCGAATCGTTGCCGCGCATGCGTCGAGAGTGAGTTCGGTTCCGTCTCGAAGGTCAAGCACTCTGTCTTTGGGATCGCTCGGTGCGGCCTCAGTGTGGAGCAGCGACCAGCATCGGTCAAAGATGGTTTTCCGAAGATCCGGTGGGACGTTGATGGTCTCCAGACCGGACGTGCAGAGAGCCGACACAAAGAGAACAAATTGAAGATCGGGCATCTCGGGGTTCTGGACATTGAGCGATGGCATAGGGTTTTATTATCGAGAGTGAGGCCGAACGAGTCAACTAGAGACTGCGAAGGGTGTGGCATTCCACTGTATGAGGAGTATTGAGCAATGGTGACGATCGTCCTGACCGGACAACTTCAGACTATTGATGGGGAGCGTGATTTGGCGTGTGAGATCGATCACTCGATGTCGATTCGGCAGTTGATTCAACGGCAGGGAATTCAGCTCCGCCATCTCCTTCAGTTGCTTCGAGAAAAGAAGGTGTTGGTGACGATCAACAAGCGAATCGCCAGTGATGATTCGATGGTCCATGACGGGGACACGATTCGTCTTATCGGGCATGATGGGATGGGGGGCAGTGGACTTGGACCCTCTCACTCCTAGGAGTCATCAAAAACAGTGGGACCGAGAAACCCTGAGGTCCTCGGCCCCGTACCTGTTCCAAAGCTTTCTCAAGAAGTGCCAGCCTTGACGGATCGGTTTGAGCCCGGGTGCTGGAATGCAAATCAGAGCGTTACTTCTTCCCGAGAATTGCATCCTTGGCAGCTTTCGCCACGCGGAACTTCACGACGCGTTTAGCTGGAATCTTGATCTCTTCACCGGTTTGCGGGTTACGGCCGATACGTGCCTTGCGGTTGGCGAGCTTGAGCTTACCGATACCAGGAACGGTAAACACGTTCTTTGCCTCCCGATAGGCTAGGGCGGCCAGATCATCGAGGATCTGTACGGCGCCTTTCTTCGTGATGCCGGCTTTCCCGGCGAGATGATCTGCAATCTGTGATTTCGTCATTGATTTGGCCATTCGTGAACCTCCTTGAGGGTAAGGAATAAAATACGTCTAGAGTTTTGCCCGACGCACCTGATGCAAGAACATCCTTGTTGGCATTGGGAATCCCGAGGCGGCTTCGTGCTCACAAGGTGAAAACCCGCGAGAGTGTAGCCAAGAGTCTAGAATGTGTCAACGAGAAAAACTGCACCTGGCGTGGCGAAAATGCGTCCAGGGGCCTCTTGCGGTCCATGCAAAAGGAGGGGTACAGTAGAGCCGGATGGTCCTTCGGTGCATTACGCAAGGCGAAGAATTCTAAGGGATCCCAATGGGTAAAGACCTACCGATTTTATCCGTAAGTACTGCTCAGCCTGATGCTGAACAAGCGGAAGAGTTTGTGTATGCACGCGTCTTCTGTCAAAAGGAAAACTCTCCGCCTCTTAAATTGCTGATCGAATTCTTACAATCTCGCGGGCAAAGCCCGATCCTTCCTCCTCATCTGGATGAATCGGCGCTGCAGGAATGGGCGTGGGTTCAAGTTGCGCTGGGATATGATCGGGATCGTAAGCCGATCCAGCTTTTTTGTGTGCGGGATCGTGGCAGCTATCGCGATGTCTACGATCAGGAAAAGAAGCAATTTAGCGACATCCTTTCTGCTCAGGTGGACGTCGAGGCACAACTGGCGCTGGAATATGTCACACGTTGTCGGTTTATCCTCACGACGCGCATCGCGAAGGATGTGACCGACGAGGGCTACGATTTTAATGGATGGATCCTCGAATTCTATCAAGAGCAGTGTGACGGGATCGTTCAAATCGACAGTCAAGGCTTCTATTCCCCGAAGGGCGATCTCATCGTGGATTTATCGGCATCAGGCGAAAGCTGACGTGCCTGAGGCGCCTCGCTTCCCATCCGGTTCCCTCTTTCGGAAGACCGCACAGTGGTTTGAGCGAACCAATGCTTTGCTCCTCGACAGTCTTCCCTGTCGCCAAGGCTGCTTTTCTTGCTGTATCGGCGTGTTCCCTGTGACGATTCTGGACCGGCAGCAGATCCAGCGGGGACTGGCGTCGTGTGCGTCGAAGGACCGGAACAGGATGCAGGACAAAGCGAGGGAGCAGGTCAATCAGCTAGGCGTCGTCGAACCGCGACTGGTGACGAGTCCATTCGTTGATCATTGGTCGGATGGCGAGATGGACAGACTTACTACACGGTTTGACTCGCTGCCCTGTCCAGCTCTGGAACCAGACGGTCGGTGTGGCTTGTATGAGTTTCGTCCACTGGTGTGCCGCTCCATGGGCATACCCTCCGATGATGGTGTCACTGTCACTGGTGCCTGTGCCGTGCAAACTTCAGTCCCCCTTATCCAGTTATCGAAAAGCCTACGGGACGAAGAAGACGTGCTCGCTCGGATTGAGGCCCAACAACTTACCAACTTGCGCATGACACTCGACGCTCAGGGGGAAGAGCTGCTCTTGCCGTACGCGTTTGTGTCTAAGATTGCCACAGGCAGTGGAGGAGACGCGAACTAGACAGTATCTTTCACGCTATGTTAAGGTGATCACCCTTGGTTGAGGGAGCGCCTGTAGCTCAGCTGGATAGAGCATCAGCCTCCGGAGCTGAGGGCCACAGGTTCAAATCCTGTCAGGCGCACCAAACCGCCGCTTGTGGTCGGCAGCGACAATTCAATACACGGTGGGGCCGTTAGCTCAGTTGGTAGAGCAGCTGACTCTTAATCAGCGGGCCGTAGGTTCGACCCCTACACGGCCCACCAAATCTCGTTTGCGCGTACCGTGCGCTACCTCCTTCATCGAGCCGCACGGATAAAACTCTCCAGTGTCCTCTCCTCAAACTACGAAACCAAACCGAACTTCGTTAGTACAGCCGTCTATTCATCGCTTTATCGTAACTGGTGGCGGAGGATAATCTCCTCTAGTGCCTAGTCTTTAACTCACGACCTCTCGCTTACTCGCGTACGGCCCGTTTCTCTGGAATGTTAACGGTGTTGTTGTTGGCTCTACCCGATGGATGGGACAGGAATCTTCCGCGGTTGAAGCGTCATCCGAATCCCACCCTTCGGCCGCAAGGTGACCATGAGATACGGTTCGACTTTTTCTTGGGCGAGCTGAAGATCATATCGATGGCCGATCAGCGCCAGCAGGAGTGGTCCTTCTAGCGAGGCAAAATGGAGACCCACGCAGGTGCGTGGTCCTGCGCCGAACGGCATATAGGCATAGCGGTTACTTGGCCGCTCGGCATCCAGCCATCGCTCCGGACGAAATTCTTCAGGGTTCGGCCAAAAGTCCGGGTGTCTATGAAGATTATACGTACCGACCAACACGAACGCGCCTTCTGGCAACGATATGCCACCGACAGTGGTTTGGGTTGTGGCTTTCCGTTGTACGGCTGGTGCGGGCGGATAGAGACGTAATGATTCTTCGAAGATGGCTCTGGTGTAGGGGAGGTGCTGGAGGTCCTCGGCGTTCGGCGTCCTGCCCTGGAGCACGCGATCTACTTCTTCGTGAAAACGGGCTCGTACTTCCGGGTGAGTGGCCAGGAGGTACCAGGTCCAGGCCAGCGCGTTCGCCGTGGTTTCGTGTCCGGCGGCAAAGATGGTCAACGCTTCATCCCGCAGTTCCTGATCAGTCAGTCCCTTACCGGTCTCTTCGTCGCGGGCCTGAAGAAGCAGGTCTAACAGATCACCATGGTGCGCTCGACTCTGTCGCCGTTCAGCCAACAATCCATACATCAGCCCATCCAAGAACTGCATGACCGCATGAAATTCACGGTTACGCGCGGTGGGCACCCACAGCGGAAGAAACAGAGGATTACTGAATGAATCGAAGGCATGCTTGATGCTGACCTGCAGCGCATGACTGATTCGATCAATGTGCTGGGTCATACTGGCGCTGAACATCGTTTGCGAGATCACTTCGAGTGCGAGCTGCATCATTTCTGCTGCGATGTCGACGGTACCCCCCGCATGGCCGTTCCATGCCGCCATGCGCTGCTCGCCGACCTGGGCCATGCGGTCGGCCATCTCCGCCATGCGAGAGCGATGAAAGATCGGTTGGATAATGCGGCGATGGCGCTTCCAGACTTCGCCAGAGCTTGTGACCAATCCATTACCCAGGACGAGCGCGAGGCCAGTCGGCCGCTGTGGGTCGTAGACCTTCACAAAACGGTCGGATTGTTTGACTAAGACTTCTTCCGCGAGATCGGGATGACTGAATAAATAGAGTGTTCTTCGGCCCAGGCGAAACCGGAGCGTATCGCCGTGCCGGCGCCACCAGGTTGTCAGCATCTCCAAGGGTTGCTTCCTGAAGGCACCGAGGTGGCCCAGCAGAGGTATGGCGCCAGGAACATCGACGAGGGTGAAGGCGGGAGCTGAGTTCGGCATAAGGTACGGGGACCCTACCACACTGCGTCTCTGCAGGCCACTCACTTTGCTGATGGAGTGTCTAGACGGATAAGGGCGCTGAGTTTTGGACATGACTGCTTTATTAACAAATTGGTGTCATTCAAGTAGAGTGTGCTGTAGTAGGTGGTTGGTGATGGTGGGTGTCGGGGTGAGGGTGTTGCGGGAACTTGACATCGGACTTATGAAGTCAGGCATATATGTAATACTTCTTGCTCCGAGCGGTAGGATTCATGGCTAGTCCCAAACGCATGTCTCAATTCTCGAAGCAGGATCTCTGGACGAAGGATCTCTCGACCATGTCATGGCCTCAGCGGATAGCTACGCAAGTGATTCGATTGGCTACAGCCGTGGGCATGGAATTTCGCCATCGTTTGCTCGACGCTCGAGCGGCCGGACTCGTTTTTACGACGCTGCTGTCCCTCGTTCCCTTTCTGGCCGTAACGTTCTCGGTCCTGAAAGCATTCGGCGTGCACCATGTGATTGAACCCTCGTTGGCTCAGGCGCTTGAACCTCTCGGTCCGAAGGGGCAAGAGATTACGGCCACGATCGTCGGGTTTGTGGACAACATCAAGATCGGTGTGTTGGGAGTCGTCGGCATCGGCGGCCTCTTTTATACGACGTATTCCTTGATCGACAAGATCGAGCAGGCCCTCAATGCGATCTGGCAGGTGAAGCAGGGACGGAGCTGGGGGAGAAAGTTTAGCGATTACTTGAGTGCGGTACTCGTGGGTCCTGTGCTTATCTTTAGTGCATTTGGGCTGTTGGCCTCGCTGCAAAATCACGACTTGGTACAGCGCCTCGTGGAGATGGAGCCGCTTGGGACGCTGGTCGTGTGGAGCGGTGAGCTGATTCCCTTTCTGATGTTATGTGGAGTGTTCACCTTCTTCTATAAGATGATCCCCAATACGAATGTTGAGATACGTTCCGCATTGGTCGGGGGTGTTGCCGCAGCGACTCTCTGGGTATTGGCAGGAGAGGCCTTTGCGAAGTTCGTCGTGTCCTCAGCAAAATACAGCGCGATCTACTCTGGCTTTGCGGTGCTGATTTTGTTCCTGTTATGGCTGTATGTGGGTTGGATGATTGTACTCATCGGAGCCCAGTTCTCCTTCTTCCATCAATACCCGACCGCCTATCTGTCTCGCCTGCTGTGGGAGCAGGGAACCTTCGTGTTTCGCGAACAGTTGACGTTGAAGGTACTGCGAGTCCTCGGTCATCACTACCTGAGGGGAGATCGCCCATTGAGATTGACGGAACTCTCGAGTGAACTGAATATCCCCCTGTCTCTGGTGGAGGAAGAAGTCGAACGATTGGTTGAAAACGGATTCGTGGGTCGCCTTCAGGAACCGGAAGGACTGAGCCTCATCAAGTCACCGGACCTGATCCTTGTGAAAGAAGTTTTGGATAGTGTCCGCAACGGGACTCCGCCATGGATTGCACCCCATCTAGATGCCAGTGATCCGGTCACCGCTCTCCTGCGACGACGAGACCAGGCTGTGCAGAAGGAATTGGCCGGAGAAACGGTCCAGGCACTCCTTCAGCACCCAGAACGCTCAGGAACCGTGAGTTCCTGAGGGTTTGTTTGATAGGACGAACTGCAATCCGTCGCGCGCCTAAGTCCGTACATTCAATAGTGGCTAGTCTTGGGCATGGCCAAACGATCGGACATAACGTAGGATCTGCCAGGCTTCTTCCTCAGAGAGAATGAGGGGTATAAACGGCGCCATTGCGGTGCCCTTGCTGCCGTTCTTGAGAATCCAGAAGAGTTCTCCGTCGGTTCGAGCCGCCTGCCATTCCTGGTCTGTGAAGTTTCTCGGGAGGGGACCTCTGAGCGTGCCTGGCTCAATGTCAGCCCCCAGTCCCTTTCCGTCCTTCCCGTGACAAGTCACGCAGAATGCCTTGCCCTGGAAGAGTCTTTTACCTTTTTCAATGATTTCCTCGGTCGCAGGAAGAGGATTAGCCCAGGTCTTGACGGTTTCGATCTGATCCATAGGCACTCGCGGTTTGAGGACGGTTTCGTCTGCCCCATAGGATGAGAGATTCCACGAGATGAGCACCACGATGCCGAATAGTGTCAATGATTGCGAGAGCAGCACGTTGCGTTTAGTCATGTATCGTCCTGTATTCTTTGCGACCTGTCGGCGGGATCTTCCCCATGCCAGAGGGAATAATCCCGCCACAGCCTACTCCCCTGACATTATTTATCAGAATATCCGGGGAACTTATGCCCGAGTGATTGTGGGAACGTTACTGTGCCATCGGGGAATTCCTGTCCGTGCTGCCAGAGCTGATAGATGACTCCGTCGGTTTCCGCTGCGGCTTCCGCTATCTTGGTAGCCTGGTCAGGGGCCACACCCAGGACTTGGACCCGGCCTGTAGCGATTTCCACCTTATGGTCGTGGAAATGCCGGTGCCACTGAATGGCAGGAAGCTTGCGGGTGAGATCCTTGGCGACAAAATATTCGACGGCAACCAAGGGAGCCTTGGGATCAGTGGATTCAAACAAGAGGCATTGAAGGATCTTGTCGGAAATGCCCTTGCAATAGTGATGGAACGGGCCCCCAGGGGTCCCATCCGGCATCATATGAGGTGCCTGCACATGAATATCGTATCCGACGGCCGGCCCGGCCGGCTCTCCACTCACAGCTTGTTGAGTGGCCACTCCACTACATCCGACAGCCGCCATTGCGACAATGGCTAATAATCCCTTTCTCATTGCGATCACCCTCCCAAGGTTGAATAACGCTCGCCCAGCCCATCTGGGTCGAGGAACTTGCCTCAGTTGATTGAGCATTAGAGTAAGGGTGGTGGAAAAGGATTCAGCCGTCAAGGAGATCACGGCTTGGAGAGGGTAGTGGAGCTATGACTCCTGTGTTGACGGGGAAGAGGAATTGGGCTTGGTTGGTGTGATGAGGTGTTGGGCTTGCGGGGTGATCCTCCCCTGCGCATCCATCATTTCAAATAGCAAGCAACACTTCAGCCGTCCACAGACCCCTAGCAAGCGAGGGTCATCGATTGGGATTTCAAACTTTTTGGCCTGCTTTGCTGTGATGGGTTTCACATCTGTCAGAAAACTTGCGCAACAGAGCACCAGGCCACAGGTGTCGATTCCGCCGAGCCTCTTGGCCTCTTCCCGTACGCCAACTTGACGCATTTCAATGCGACCGCCGAAACGACGTGCCAGGTCGCGTACCAACTCTCGAAAATCGATCCGCTCGTCCGCCGTATAAACAAACGTGAGCTGCCTGCGACTCATGGCCCCATAGACTTCGACAAGTTTCAGGTGTAGGCCCCGTTCTACGGCTTTGGTCCGGCAATAGGTAGAGGCTTCCTGGGAAAGCTGTTCAAGTCTATCGATTAAGGCCCTTTCTTCCGCATCAGGCAATCGCAGGACGGATTTCATGGCACGCATAGGGGGCAGGAATGGGGTCGAATAGGGTTCGGTGTAGACGATGCCGTACGTGAGTTCACCCTCAACGTCTATTAATACGGCATCGCCGGTACGTAATGGGAGCCCGGCTGCGCCGAGCTTCTTCACCTCTCCACGGTTCCTGACCTTCACCCCGGTCAGCCGGACACAGTGAGGATACGCCGTGGGGACGTCTTCGCATGGGAGAAGATCCATGGTCCAATCATACACAAATTCTCCTGTTGGGGGAAAGGGTAGGAGGGGGGAATTGGAATCTGTTCGACGAGGGGTTGGTTGGTGAGAAATTATGTAAATGCTGGATATATAACTATAAAAATACCAACACTCTCTCCCTCTGGTTGTGGTAGGCTAAACCGATTGCTGGGTTAGTATGGAGTGAACGATGGCAATGATGCTCAGAGAACGAAAGAAGATGTTGCGCATTCCCAACCAGGTGGTCCTTCCCTTTGGGTATCGGATTTCTGTCCGACAGCTTTCGGACTCTGAAATGGATAAGCGGGATGCGAATGCCGATGGGATTTGGGACGACGATACCAAGACCATTTATGTACGAAAGCGGCTCCCGGTGACTCGCCGTCGATATATCCTCGCGCACGAACTTGGGCACGCCTGGTTGGACTGGCAGCACCGCTACATGGACGATGGCAAAGCCAGTACCTAGGCGCCGGTTTTCTCCAAGTTCAAGATGTGCTGCCATTCATGAGGGGTGACGGGCTGAACTGAAAGGCGAGACCCCTTTTGCAGCAAAATCATTCCCTTCAGTTTAGCCTCCCCACGCAACTCGTCTAATGACATCGAGCGCTGCAAGTGCCGTACATATGTGATGTCGACCATATCCCATCTGGGTTGAGCAGGCTTGCTTGCTGGGTCGTAGTGCTTGTTTTTCTTATCGAATTGCGTCGGATCCGGGTAGACCGTTTTCACCACCCGCGCGATGCCCACCACCGCCGGTGGGTCGGCGTTGCTATGGTAGAACAGGACTTGGTCCCCTACGGTCATTGAGCGCATGAAATTTCGAGCCTGATAGTTTCGCACCCCATCCCAACAGGTCGTTCGGTTGGGAGATCTCCGCAAGTCGTCAATTGAAAACGTAGAGGGTTCTGACTTCATCAGCCAATATTTCTTGGGAACCATTGGGCGGTCTCCTTAGTATCTGGAGAATTTTGTTAAAAGTGAAGGAAGACGGTACTGTGTCAGCCGCTTTCTTGTGTGCGGGACTCAAGGAACGCTATCAAGGCTCGATAGGTGAGCTCTCGCGTTTGGTCTTTGCTGAGGTTCCGTATCTGAAGGTTTCCTTCTAGCCAAACATGGTTGGAAATCTGTTTGACCGCCTGGTTACAACAGGTCCACATCTCGTGGAGAAATCCTTCGGGTAGTCCGACTTGGACCCCTTCCGATTCGATGCGATCGTCCAGCAGGGCGAGAAGATCTGAAATGGCTTGGTCTGGTCTGTAGGGGGGCGGAGTGAAGCCAAACTGTTCGTGTGACCGTGCTTCTTGCTTGGCCTGGTCAACGAGGTCCTGCATATACTCTTTCAGGAGGCCAATGATGTGGCCGGAGAAGACAACGCGTGGTTCCATGTGCCATTATCAGGGTTCTTTATGGCTGGAGCAAGCCCAGTTGCGAGGAGAAGTAGATGGATCTCAGTGAAGTTTGAGAATGGGAACCCTGGGTCCACGGGGGATGGTGGAGTGGTGCGGTGACGGGTCGGAAGCGTTGTCGCGTGGGATGAGGATTAGGGCGGGGGTACACCGTGCTGCCAGACTGATGAAGTTGCACCTGCATGGGCTACTGAAAATTAGGCAGGGACGATGTACCCGCGCATTATTTAGTCTACACCTTTTTCTGCTTCGTACAACGTCGAAGATGGCCTTAGAAGTGAGGCCGTTTGGAGGTATGCGAGAGCAGGAGCAAGTGGAGTCGGTATACTCTGGATCTTGAAGGGCTGTGCCAGAAAGTATCCCGAAGTTGCATAGGGTGCGAGTGGTGATCCGTGACGGAGGCAGCACGTGCCGAGTAATTTCTCAGCACACACCGTGGTCCCGACGAGAATTCAATTTTTGATCGAGACTAGAGGAGTCCCGTAGTGCAAGAGCGATTTGAGATAGCCCTGAACACGTCGGCTGGACAGATTACCAGTGCCGTGGATGTTCCCACCGGAAATGTGTCGGTCAGTGCTGTCGTTCCACTGATGAGGCATCTGGGTGAGGAGGCTCAAGCGATGGAGGTGGTTCGCGCACGCGAATTGGGTAAAGCCGTTTCCTGCCATAAAGGCTGTGCCGCCTGCTGCCGGATGCTGGTGCCTCTCTCGGCTCCGGAAGCCTTTGCGTTACGAGCCTGGATCCGGTCTCGGCCGACGGATCAGCAAGAGGATATTGCGCGACGGTTTTCCGAAGTAAAGACACGTCTCGTTGCGCAGGGGGTGTGGGAGCGGCTCGTTGCCTTGTGCGACTCATCGCTTACAACAGACGATGACATGTTGGAAGGTGTGAATCGGAGCTATTATGCCTTGCGGCTACCATGTCCATTCCTAGAAGAAGAAATGTGTACGATCTATGACGAACGCCCGGCAGCGTGTCGGGAACTGCTTGTAACCTCACCGGCTGATCGCTGTCATGACCTGATCAAGAATCCCATTGACCCCGTTCTAGCGCCGATACAGGTGAGTACAGTCTTAGGATTGTTGTGGCAAGAATTGACGGCGAATCCTACGAGGTTGATCCCTCTTCCGCTGGCCTTGGAATGGGCCGAGCGCCACGATGAACAGAGTCGTCGTACGTGGAGGGGGGGCGAGTTGTTTGATCACGCGTTGGACAAGACCTGGCGTTTCTTAAGCCAAGCCTTTGGGACAACGGACAAGAATCCTACCAGATAGGGAGGCCTGCAGAGGAAGTGTTTATATGAGTAAAGGAGAGACGAGATGCGTAAGCCAGTGCTGGTGTGTTTGGACCTGGAAGGGGTGTTGGTGCCTGAGATTTGGATCAATGTAGCCTCAAAGACTGGGATCGAAGAGTTGAAGATCACCACGCGTGAGATGCCGGACTACGATAAGCTCATGGAGCAACGGCTAAGGATACTGGACCGGCACCACCTTAAAATCAACGATATTCAAGCCGTCATCGACAAGATGGGACCGTTAGACGGGGCGGTGGAATTCATCGCGTGGCTTCGTGCACGGTATCAAGTGGTGATCTTATCCGATACGTTCTATCAGTTTGCCGAACCACTGATGCGCCAACTGGGATTCCCAACGCTCTTCTGCAATCAGCTGGAGATTGACGGGAGTGGACGGATCATCGCGTATCATATGCGGATGACGGACCCAAAGAGACATGCCGTGGCTGCATTCAAATCACTGAATTTTCGTACCATTGCGGCTGGTGATTCCTACAATGATACAGCAATGCTGGCGGAGGCCGATGCTGGGTTTTTCTTTAGACCCCCTGAGCACTTGCCGAAAGAGTTTCCACAGTTTCCAGTGACTCAGACGTACGCTGAACTTCAGAGTCGCTTTGAAAGTGCGGGATCGTAAGCAGTCGCGAGTAGATGCATGGCGTGATCATAAATGAAGTGTAAGACTGGCTCATGAGACGTCTAAAAGTTGATCCAGAGTTGAGCGTAGGCCCAATCTTGGCCGACGGCTCGGCGTCCTAGATTGTGTGAAACATAGGAGCCAGGCCAGAAATGACCATAACCGGTTTGAAAAGCCACCAGGCCTTGCATGAAAAAATGGGTCCAGACGAAATTGATCTCATCACCGACATGTGTCTTGGTGTTGTCAGGCCTGGAATAAACATAAACACCTTGACTGGCGCGATACCAATTATCCTTCGCGTTTGCAAGATGCAAGTTCGTGTACCAGATTTCAATGTGATCATTCTCCGTAGGGCGCGCTTGAAAATTACCTGAGAAACTCATCATGTTCTTCCACGCCATGACATCCATGTACCCCATGTGGATGTGATTAGTCGGGAACAGATTCTCAAATGTGTTGGCGGTTTTGCACGTGCCATAGGCCGAATTTAATGTACAATTCGCCCGGCCGTCTCCGGAGGCGTAGTCGAAATTGAAGGCGAAGCGAGGCTTTCCCGGTAGATGGAAGGCCGTATAGCCAAACCAGTTTCTCGTCGCCCAGGCATTGATGTGGAGACATTTCCCCTCACCTCCTGGGTTGCCACACAAGCTGCTGGCACTGTCAGCAGTGTCTCCCATCTGTCCAAACTGGTAGGCGATTTCATTTGAAAAATCGAAGCCGCCCTTCTTGACGGCGATGCGGTTGCCAATCGTATGGCGGGTCTGGTTCCCATGCTTCGGTGTCCCGAGGCCTTGGACATTATTGCCATCTGCGCCGAGATTGTTCTTGTAATAGATGTAGAAGGGCTCGACTAGCGCCCAGGGGATGGTCTTGATTTGGTTATAGAACACCAACATGTCGACTTCGCCTTGTGCGTTCTTGGCCTGACCTGTTCCGGGGAGATTCGGACCTCCGCTACCGAGCGGGGCGCCTTGAGGGAGATCGGTCTCGGCAAGTCGATACCAACCGAAAGAAGAGTCGATGATGTCAGTGCTGTAGTTGGTCGTAATTCCGTCGAAGGAGAAACCAGTGTTGGCCCAATCGAAGTGGCCGAGCAAACTTTGGTCTCCGAAGACCAGATATTGTCGGCCTGCCTTGAGGCCGAGACCCTTGATTCCGGCAAAGTTGCGAATGAGCATGTAGCCCGCTCGGATTCCAAGCGAACACGTTGATTTCCCACTGCTGAGGGCGGGGCCGCAGGTATGGGAGATCGGGTCTTGGTTACCTCCCCAAGTACGTGAGTCGATCAACTCGAGATAGAAATTAATATCCGGAGAAAGGTCATAGCCGATACCAAATCGGGTGAGTTGTTGAACGAATTGGTCGTTGGCTTTGCCAAGCAAACTATTAGGGGTCCCAAGGGGAGCGTTACACTCTCCGGCGCTTCCGATACCACCTCCGAAACACACGTTGTTGCGGTACTCTGGGCGAACGCGCATGTCTGCACGAATCCAGAGATTTCGAATATCGAAATTCCGGCCGATTCGTGGGTCAAAGAGTTCGTAAGCCTCTTTTTGTGGAATACCTCGACCGATGACGATGGGATTGGTGATTTTTTCTCCTTCGGGCAGTTGGAACACAGCGTCAGCTGTGGGGGCGAATGTAAGGAGGAAACTGAGTGTCATGAGGGTGTTGAACATCTTTGTCCGAGTGCTCGACATGATGCGTTCTCCGATCGAGGTTACGGTGTTAGCGCCTTCGCGTTGGTCACAATTGCCCGAGTTGTACCCGCTATATCCATAGACAAGGGCCAAAGCAGCTGATGCTCGACTTTGTCCCCGATCCAATAGCGGGTCAGACCGCCTGTAGTCGCGAGCTATGCGCTTGAGCTACATGAAGGTCGCCAGGGGAGATCCTTGCGAGGCAGAATTTATTAAAGCAGGTCTATAGTCGATAGCTGTGTCATTTGTATTTATGCATGGTGCGTTAGCTCCCCGTATCAGACGGGGCCTGACTTACTGGCTGTTTCGGTACCCTCCTCTGAAGATCGACCTGCAGCAGTAATCTCTTCCTCTGCTTCTTTCATAGAAGCTTGGAAGTCCTGTTCAACGGTTTTAACTTCCTGTTGGATAAGATTAAGCTCGGGTTCCACGGACTTGCGGAGATCGTCGGCCGTATCCTTAAAGCCCTTAATAGCCTTTCCAACTTGCCGTCCAACCTCTGGCAGCTGTTTGGGGCCGAAGAGGAGGAATGCGATGATCAGGATGATTAGGATCTCGCTTGTGCCCAGTCCGAACATGGTTCACAGTGGTTCAGGTATGCTGACGGTGTTATGTACTCCAGCTGTCATGCTTCAGCTGGGCAATTACCCTTGTTTTATCTGTCCCGGTTGGGTCGTTTGCTGACCGGGCGATCGCGATGGTTCTGATTCGGTCGTGGTCTGGCTAGTTGGAGCAGCCTGGGATTGAGCGTGTTGGGATTGCTCTCCTCCAGGTGTGACGTCGATCGCGTCAGCCTCATGAACCGACTTTTTAAATCCTTTGATGGCCTTGCCGAGGCCTTCGCCTAGTTGTGGGAGTTTGCCGGCTCCGAAAATGATCAACACAATGATCAAGATCAGCAGTAACTCCATCCAGCCAAATGAACCGAACATCGATACCTCACATCGACATCTTGGACGGCCGGCTCCCTATGGCAAGGGCCCTGCCTCGACCTCCGGAAGCCGCCAAATTGTTCGGTTGCGAGGCTATAGAAGATCGTAGGATAAAGTCAAGCGGGGGAGGGAGAAAAGCTGTTAAGACGGTTGGATAATGCCTCCCCCGAGGACCGCATCATGGTCGTAGAAAACGGCAGATTGGCCTGGGCTGATCGCTCTCTGCGGGTGGTGGAATCGGACCCCAAGGCCGGAGGTACCGAGTGGTGTAACTGTCGCGGGTGTTGCAGGTGTCGCATAGCGAAGTTTGACATGGACCTCAGTTTCCCCTTGGGTGAGTCTTGGATCAAGGATATTGAGATCTGACACAGTGCACTCGTTCTTGTAGAGAGCTTCCTCTGGACCGAGCAGGACTGTGTTGGTGGAGGGATTGACTTGCTGGACATAGAGACGTTGACCAGTGGCAATGCCGAGACCTCGGCGTTGACCTGGTGTGTAGAAGGCAATGCCGTCATGTTCGCCGAGCGGGACACCAGCTTCGTTAATAAAGAGGCCGGATTTCTTAGCTGCGGGCCGCTCGTGTTGGATAAAAGTCCGATAGTCGCCCTGAGTTACAAAGCAGATCTCCTGGCTTTCCTTGAGCTCATCCGGCGGGAGGTCTAACGCTTCCGCCTCTTCCCATACGGTTGACTTCTGAAGCTCACCAACGGGGAAGAGTAGCTTCTGTAACCACTGGCGGCGGAGCCTATAGAGAAAATAGGTTTGATCCTTGCGGTGGTCAACGGCTCGAGAAAGGGTCGGAATTGGCCCATCCATCGTGAGCCGAGCATAGTGACCTGTCGCAACGTAGTCGAAGCCTTGGGTGGTTGCCAGGTCGATGAGAGTCCGGATCTTGACTCGTTCATTGCAGCGCACACAGGGATTGGGTGTTGTGCCGGTCGTGTAGCCGGAAAGAAAATCGTCGATCACATTGGCCCGAAAAGGCTCACGGGCATCGAGAACATTGTGGGGAATCTTGAGACGTTTCGCGACGTGCTGAGCAAGCCCTATCTTACAGCAACCTCGTTCTTGCCATTTTTTTGAGGTGGCGACTGAGTCGTCCTCGTGTTCCCATACCTGGAGCGTGAGACCGTGGACATTGTAACCCTGGCGAACCAGCAATGCCGCTGCGACGGAACTATCAACTCCACCGCTCATTCCAAGAAGCACGGAGGGACGATTCATGATGCCTGGTATTGTAGCGGGAGGAGTACGTGAAGAGCTAGAGGTCGGAGGCCCGCATCTTGGGACGGTGGCCTGAAAAATCGTAAGCGTGCTTGGGTGGCGAAGGCTGTTCCTCAACCCATTTATGAGCTCCCATATCACACATCCCGTGGAAGTGGGCGCCGTCTTCGATTGAGATACCGGGGGTTCGGATATCCCCAATCAGCACACCGTGTTTCTGTATGAGGATCTTGGCTGTTGCGGTTACGGTTCCGTTGATCTTGCCGCTGGTCATCAGTGTTCCCACCGAGATAATACCCTTGACGGTGGCTTGTTCCCCGATGATTAAGGTTCCTGTGGTATGAACCTCACCCTCCACTCGCCCGTCGATGCGGATCGTTCCATCAAAATTGACGACTCCCTTGAAGTCTACTCCTTTCGCGAGGAAGGTGAAATTTTCATTGTCGCCTGTTTCCGGAACCTGTTTCTCGCCTATGGCCCACATCAGGGTTCCCAGCTCCTTGTGACAGAAAACTGACGAGATATTCTTTTTACTGGATCACCTAGTTTGCCAAGGACGCCCACTCATCGTACCTCAATGTGAGGGAATCGCATATCGCTAGCCGTTCACTTTTCGGAGAGAGATGTCAGCGACTGTTCCGACCGGATGGAGCACCGGTTCTCGTTGGATCGGGCGAACAGGTTGTTCCATTTCCAATGTGCCGTTAAAGAGAACCCCTTCTTCAATGGAGAGCATCGGGGTGGTAACGCCGCCATCGATCATGGCCGGAGCTCGTAGCTTCATCTTGTCTTTAGCATGAATGTCGCCGGTGATCTTCCCTTTGCACACGATCGTACCAGCGGTCACTTTTGCTGTGATCACGGCCTCTTCCCCTACCAACAAAACTCCCTCAGTGTGGATTTCTCCTTCTAGGGTTCCGTCAATTCGGACGGTTCCGTGATAGGTAATCGTACCCTTGAAGACGACCCCCTTGCCAACAAACGCACTGACGTCTTGTCCGGCATCCGACCGTGTGGACTCGAAACCTGCTACAGGACCGTCAAGGTCCACCTCATCAGCGCGTCTGCCATCCTGCTTGTCCTTCCACATACGGTCGCCTCCTCTCCCTGCGTTGGATAGCGGTTAGTAGCCGAATAATGAGTTCGTTCCCGTTAGGTGTCGTATCGGTCGGTCCTACCAAGATATTTAGCGTTGAGAAGAAAAAAAGGCAAATAGAGGTAGATTTTTGGCCAGGCGACCGGGAGCTGTGGTGGGGGGATGATTTAGGCCAACCTAGCCGAGCAGAATCTCAACAACGCCATCAAGTTCCTCCTTGGAGAAGCAATGAATTACGATTCGTCCTCCCTGTTTTTGAGGCTCGGCGGTCACTTTTGTTCCAAGGCGTTTCTGGAGGCGAGTTTCGAGATCCACCCAGAGTGAATTGTGTGCAGGGATGGGATGACGAGAGTTTTTCTCGACGGAATGGGTAATCAATTTTTCTGTGGCTCGCACGGAAAGGGAGGCGGAGACAACCTTCTTCCCAATACGGAGTTGTTCTTCTGGAGAGGGGAGACCAAGTATCACTTTCGCGTGACCAGCTGATAGGCGTCCCGTTTCAACGAGCTCCTGGAGTTCGGGATGCAGGTGTGTGAGACGAATAAAGTTTGCGACGGATGACCGGTCGCGTCCGACTTTGAGCGCAATGGTGTCCTGTGTGAGGCCGAATTCCTTGATCATCCGGGTATAGGCGCGTGCGGTTTCCATTGGATTCAAGTCTTCTCGTTGGATATTTTCGATCAGGGCCAGCAATAAGGATTCCTGATCGGAGCAATTCTTAATAATCACAGGGATGGTTTCAAGGCCTGCCTCCTTAGAGGCTCGCCATCGTCGTTCTCCCGCGATGAGTTCATAGGTGCCGTCACCTTTGCGTCGCACGACGATTGGCTGCAGAACACCGCTTTCCTTAATGGAGGCGGAGAGGTGAGCGAGTTCCTCCTCAGGGAAGTGGTGGCGCGGCTGATAACGATTTGGGACAATGGCGTCGATCCGGAGCCGTTGAATATCGGCTCCCTCGGTAGAGGATGTGACCTTGGTGGGTGCTAGAAGGGCGCCAAGGCCCTTACCGAGTGCTTTCTTTTCCATGAGCTATGAACTCCTTAGCTAGAAGTACGTAAGATTGAGATCCTGCTGAGGCAGCATTGTACAAGATTCCAGGCCGGCCAAAACTCGGCGCTTCTGCAAGGGCGACATTGCGAGGAATGACAGCTTGATAGACTTTGTGGGCGAAGTGAGATCGGATTTGTTCAGTCACCTGTCGAGCCAAACTGTTGCGCGAATCGTACATGGTCAAGACGATTCCTTGAATTTCCAAATTTTGGTTCACCGACTGCCTGATAAGTTCAATGCTGTCAATAAGGCGTGTCAGGCCTTCCATGGCGTAGTATTCACACTGTACTGGTATGAGGACTGAATCAGCAGCCGTCAGGGCATTGAGAGTCAAAACTCCAAGGGCTGGCGGGCAATCAATAAAAATAAGGTCATACTTGTCCCTTATCCCACCAATAATTGATTTCAGGTGACCTTCGCGCTTTTCAAGATTGGCGAGTTCGACTTCCGCCCCCGCAAGATCTGCATTGGATGGAAGTAGAGAAAGCCCTTGTATCGTTGTTGTGATAGAAGCTTCTTGGATCAAAGTATTTTTGACAAGGCATGTGTATGTGGTTTTCGTCAAGGATCGCTGATCAATTCCTAGGCCACTTGTCGCATTCCCCTGGGGGTCCATATCAATGAGTAGGACAGATTTTCCCTCGAGCGCGATGGCGGCAGATAGATTGATAGCCGTCGTTGTCTTTCCAACGCCTCCCTTTTGATTTGCTATCGCGATGATTTTTGCCATTAAAGGTACTCCAGACCAGGAATCATGTTCCACGTGGAACAACAAGTAACATCTTCAAGACGACGGGGAAAAAATTGATATATGTCTCCTCCCAAATTTTCTTGGAAGATCAAACGAATAGTCCGTTATCAACTGCCAGTGTTTAAGAGAGTCGATGTCGGTCATCGACCGTGAGGAATAGAATATTGCCACTCCATCACGGCGGAGGAGCTTAGCGCCGATCTGCAGAATCAGATTCGATTTCAAGGCCCGAGTCGTAATGTAATTGTAGGAATCTGTACCGGCACGCTGTGATATAAACTGATCAAGAGTTCCCTCAAATATCGCTGTATCTTTTAGACGAAGGGTCCCGATGAGAAATCGAAGAAATGAGGTTTTTTTTGAGACTGGCTCAACGAGTGTAATCTGCAGGTCAGGTCTGACGATCTTCAGCGGAACTCCAGGAAAGCCTGCTCCAGTTCCTACGTCAAGGAGTCTTGATTCAGAGCCCATTTCTACGGCATTCAGCACGGCAAATGAGTCAACGAAATGCTTAATAACGATTTCTTCGTCAGAAGTGATACGAGTTAGATTGAAGGTTTGATTCCAAGTCCTAAGAAATTCTAGATAGAGCACGAACTGTTGAACCTGTCCGCTAGTGAGAGAAACTCCAATATCAATGGAACATATCTGAATTAAGCGATGGAGATCGATTTCATGTTCCACGTGGAACAATTACGCTGATGTTCGTTGAAGGTCAATAGCAAAGGGATAGTGTGAAGATACTTCAGGATACTGCGGAACGATTTGAACGGTCTTCTCGCTTCAGCTTTTCAATTGTTACAAGCAGTAAGGATATGGCTGCTGGGGTTACACCTGAGATACGAGCGGCTTGTCCAATTGTTTCAGGACGGACTCTATTCAACCTTTCTTTAACCTCACGAGAAAATCCAGACACAGAATCGTAATTGAATGCATGGGGAATTAACTTTCTTTCAAATCTCTTGAACTTCTCGACCTGTTGGATCTGTCTCCGTACGTAACCTTCGTATTTGATATGCAGTTCAACTTCTTCTGCGATGTCATCATCCATAACCGATTCACCAAAAAAATCGACCAGACCACGATATGTGGCATCTTGCCTCTTAAGAAGTTGCGCAAAAGTGAGTGTTGGTGAAGCATTCTCTAGATAGGTACCTCTAGCCTTCAAGGAGTGTTCAGGCGTGAAAGTAGGCTTTGTAACACTCAAACGTTGGATCTCCAGTTCGATCGACTTCTTCTTGTGTAAATGCTTTTCGTAAGCATCGTCTGGAATCAACCCGATGTCGTGCCCGATATGCATCAAGCGAAGATCCGCGTTACTGTGGCGTAGTAGAAGCCGGTATTCGGCTCGTGAGGTAAACATGCGATAAGGTTCGTTGGCATCCTTCGTGATCAGGTCATCGATGAGAACGCCAATATAGGCCTGAGATCGATCCAAAATCAGCGGAGGCTGCTGCCGAATCTTCAAGACAGCGTTAATCCCAGCGAGCAAGCCTTGTGCAGCGGCTTCCTCATATCCAGAAGTGCCATTGATCTGCCCAGCGTGATAAAGACCACTCACCAATTTGGTCTCCAAGGTCCTGTAGAGTTGTCGAGGAGGGAAATAGTCGTACTCAATTGCGTAACCGGGCTTGAGCATTTTGGCATGCTCCAATCCTGGAATCGTCCGCAGCATGGCTGCCTGGACATCGACAGGTAGGCTGGTGGAGATGCCATTTGGGTAGAACTCCTTGGTGTCGAAACCTTCCGGTTCAATAAAGATCTGATGACGGTTCCTTTCTGAAAAACGTACAACTTTGTCTTCAATTGACGGACAATATCGAGGTCCAATCGAATCAATCACGCCGCCATACAATGGAGAGCGATCGAGGTTCTGTCGAATAACCTCATGGGTTTCAGGCCTGGTATAGGTCAAATAACACGCCACCTGTGGGGTCGTGATGTGCCGCGTTCGATAGGAGAACGCGGGTGGTGGGATATCGCCTGGCTGGGGAATCATGGCCCCAAAATCGATGGTGTCCTTATCTAAACGAGGCGGGGTTCCAGTTTTGAGTCGTCCAGACTCAAAGCCAAGATCGCGCATACAATCGGAAAGATGTTCCGCAGCAGCCTCTCCGGCGCGACCAGCCGGAAAATGGCTGAGGCCGATATGGATAAGCCCCCTAAGAAAAGTACCTGATGTGAGAATGACGGCTTTAGCGTGGATCGTCTCACCGGCCCCTGTCACAATGCCAACAATTGAACCCCCAACCACGAGCAATCTATCTACGACACCCTCCATTAACGTCAGGTGCTTCTCTTGTGCGAGGGTTTCCTGCATCGCGGTACGATACAGCGACTTGTCGCATTGCGCCCGCAATGCACGTACGGCAGGGCCCTTACTGGTATTGATGAATCGAAATTGAATGCCGGCGCGGTCGGTGTTGCGCCCCATTTCTCCACCGAGCGCATCAATTTCCTTTACGAGGTGTCCCTTAGCAATTCCACCAATCGCAGGATTGCACGACATCTGTGCGATACGGCTTAACTCCATGGTCAAGAGCAACGTCTTCGTTCCCAGTCGCGCCGCAGCCAGCGCTGCCTCGCATCCTGCATGGCCACCGCCTACCACTATGACGTCAAAGGCTGTCACCACAAGCGAGTCTACTTTCCGATGCAAAATTCTGAAAAGATACGGTTCAATACGTCATCCGAAGTAATTTCGCCTACAACCTCGCCCAGCGCATCTGAGGCTTCTCGAAGATCTACCGCTACAAACTCAGGTTGGACGTCGCTACTAATCGACGTGAGCGCTTGATCAAGGCAACTCATCGCCCGTTCTAAGGCCAGGCGATGGCGCAAATTGGTAATGATCAACCCATCATTGGCCTCCAAAGAAGGACCCAAAAATAGAGCTTCGATCAATCGCTTCAACTCTGCTATCCCTTCTCCCGTTCGGACTGAGATAGGCACGACCGTGTGGGATGAATCTTGAGAGAGCGTTTCGCAGAGCTGCACAACCGTTCCTGAATTTAGGAGGTCAATCTTATTCATTACGATCACATCGTGACGCGCAAGACCGGGGGAAACGAACGCAGCGGTAGCGGTCTTGCCGACCTCTGCTGCATCAACAACATGAAGGACCACATCGCTCTCCTCCTGAGCCATTCGCGATCGTCTGATGCCTTCCTGTTCCACCACATCGGAGGTATCACGAAGTCCGGCAGTGTCGACAAATGTGAGTCGCAATCCTTGCCACTCTACAGAGTCTTCTATTAAATCTCGGGTGGTTCCGGGAATATCCGTCACGATCGCCCGGTTGGCTTTGAGTAGAGTATTCAGCAAGCTCGATTTCCCTACATTAGGCTTCCCAACAATCGCGATGCGGCCTCCTTCTCGCAGGATGCGCCCCGCTGTTGCAGTTGATACCATCTGTTGTATCTGCATTCGAGTGCCTTCAATCGAAGCGATCAGCTCCGTTCGCCCGACAAATGAGATATCTTCGTCAGAAAAATCAATCCCTGCCTCAACATGGGCCAGCACGGCCATCAGAGAATTTCGCAATCCAGACACCTGTTGCCCGAGAGCACCGCGGAGGTGACGTTGGGCCATCTTCAGCCCAAGCTCCGATTTGGCTGTAATCGTATCTAACACAGCCTCAGCTTGGGATAGGTCGAGACGTCCGTTTAGGAAGGCCCGTTTTGTGAATTCTCCAGGCTGAGCTAAACGGGCGCCCGCCGCCACGCAAGCTTCGCAGACGCGCTTGAGGGCAATCCCGCTCCCATGACAATGGATTTCAACAACGTCCTCGCCCGTGAACGATCGGGGCCCTTTCATGTAGACGGCAAGACCTTCATCGATGAGATTTGAATGGGACCACGATTCATCGGCAACTGAATCCTTGTGTGGATCGATCAAAGGCGGACCGAAAATATCAACTGTATAAAGCATGTGCGATGCGGTCGCTTGGAAGGACTGATTGGAGCGGAACCTTATAACTTGTCGGGCAACATCGGTGGCGTTCGGCCCGCTAATCCGAACGATTCCAATACCTCCTTCGCCCACGGGAGTCGCAATAGCGCAGATCGTATCGTCAGGTGATCCGTCGAGAGCCATGGTCCTGACCACGTTTACCTTACGAAACCCTACATGAGGCGGAAGCAAGCGAGGGTTTTTATTTCTTACCTTCGGCGACTTCGGTGTTGGGCAAAATAGGGCGATTCTTGAAGAAAAAACGATCAGTGACAAACTGCTGAACGATACTCAATACGTTATTGGTAAGCCAGTACAGCACCAAGCCAGCCGGAAAATTGATAAACAGAAACGTCATGAACACGGGTAGCAGCAGCATGATTTTCGCTTGATTCGGATCCATGGTGGTGGGTTGGATCTTTTGCATCACGAACATGCTGACTCCCATGATGATGGGAAGAATATAGTAGGGGTCCTGCACGGACAAATCGGAAATCCAAAGACCAAGCGGCGCTTGGCGCAAGTCGATGGTCATGTACAAGATATTGAACAGGGCCACAAATACCGGCATCTGTAACACCATCGGGAGACAGCCTCCCACGGGATTCACTTTCTGATCGCGGTAGAGCTTGATCAGTTCCCGATTCAGGCGTTCTCGATCGTCCTTGAGCTTTTCCTGTAACGCCATCACTTTAGGCTGAATGGTCTGCATCTGTTTCATGGACTTGTAACTCTTGTACTGTAAGGGCACGAACAGCACTTTGATTCCCACGGTCAGCAGGATGATAGTCAACCCATAGTTGTGCGTGTATTCGTTGATCCAGCGGAGAATATGGAAAATTGGCTTCGCGATTGCTCGAACCGTGTCCCAGCTCCCAAAAAGAAACCATCCGAAATCGATAGTATCTTCCAAGCCGACCTGCAGATGTTCAAGGGTATCGTGCTCCTTGGGACCGGCGTAGAGCTGCAGGAGAAGCGGTGTCCCAGGCTCATTGGTTTGTAGCCGAACAGCGGTCGAAACGAGTTTTTCACCTTGATTGTTGGCTACGGTCGAGGAACTATGCTTTGGCATCAGCGCGGAAATAAAATACTTGTCCTGCAAGGCTACCCATTTTACGGTCCCTTTGCGCTCCAACTCTCCGTCTGGCATACCCTTTTCAATCTTGTCATCGACGAGCGATGCCGCGCCGACGGAACCAATAAACCCCTCTCCCCAGTCTACGATGCCAAAGTTCGTTCCTAATTCAACTTGAGCGGAAGCCGAAAACCCGCTCTGCACCAGTTCCATGTCCACCACATAACTGTCCGCGTGAAAGGTGAACTGCTTTTGCAGCCGTGCGCCTGTTCCTGGGTTTTCATAGGAGAAGGTGACATGACCGGTTGGGTGCTCCTGATCCAATGTCGTGAAGTCCTTCGAGACGCGATAGACTCCCTGGCCTAACTCCTTTGTGAGCGCGGGGTCATCTGTTGTGACGATCAAAGGCTGGGCGAACTTACTCCCTTGTCTGACAAGCTGAACCAGTGTTTCAGCCTCGTGGGTGCTCCGATACTGTTTGAGTTCCCAGCTTGTGAGGGTGGCCCCCCGACTCGTGAATTTGGCACGATATAGATTCGTTTCTACCTCAACCACTTCAGGTACGGTAAGCTCTTTCCGAACCTCCTGCACGTTTGCATTGTCGGCGATCGGTTTCGGAGAGGATTCACCGCTAGCTACCTGCAGGGGAGGAGCCTGAGGCTCTAAATCCCGAGTGTCGGCGTGAGAAGGGGACTCTTCGGTGGTCGGCTGATCAGCCGGTTCGGACACAGCCGTTTCAGGGAGTAGACCAAGCTCATTGAGCAGGTACTCATACCCGAGAATAATCGTGACCGAAAGCGCCAGGAATACTATGACTCGCTTGTCCATGGGAGAGGTATGCTTTCTTTAAAAAGATGGAATTGTCACTACTTAACCGGGTCTTCACCCCCGGGATGGAAAGGATGACACTTCAGGAGCCGAATCAGAGCCAGTCCGAGGCCGTGCAACGCCCCGTACCTGGTAATCGCCTCTGACGCATATTGCGAGCACGTTGGGTCGAAGCGACAATTTGGCCCGAGGAATGGGGAAATCACCAACTGGTAGCCTTGAATGAGCCATAAACACAGGCGTCGCATGTCACGATCCACTCTTTATGCTATGACGAAGAAGGTGCATGCGCTCCAGTGAAGATTTCCACGCATTGGTCAAGTCTTTCCTCGATTGAAAGAGAGCGTCCCGTTTGGGAAATACGAGCAGTCCTCGGCCCGGGACCAAATCCGGGTACAACTCTCTAGCCAGGTCTCGGAACACCCGTTTGGCTCGATTACGACGAACGGCGTTACCAAATCGCCTTCCAACAATGATCCCCACGCGGGTGGGGGCATCGTCCATTCTGCATGAGAGAAGGTTGAAGAAGGTCGAGGAAAATCGTCGCCCATGGCGTTTGACGACTTCGATATCCCGGCTACTCCGTAAATAAATTGTCATACGTCCGGGTGCCTTCGGCGACGCATGAAAAAGCCGATCCCTTCGTTATACCCACTCGGAATACTCCTTATGGAAGCTACGAAGTGGTGGGCGCCCCTACACAAGGGCGGCACGAAGAGAATTGAGCCGCACACCGAAGAACACCGCTGTCAGGCACATATGTGTCTAGACGGTCAACCGTACTCGTCCTTTTGCCCTTCGCCGGGCCAAGACTTTACGACCGTTCTTGGTGCTCATACGCTTTCTAAACCCATGTTCACGCTTCTTTTTCAGGTTGGACGGCTGTTGAAATGTAAACGACATGGTTCTCCTTCCGCTCTCCAACGATGAGGATTCTTCTTAAAAATGAACGCCGAATTATAGGTGAGGCACTTCGAGGAGTCAATTTCGGGGGCACCGCAACATCAAAAGCACTTTTGATTCCATACTGATAGAATCGGATATCAGAGGATTCCAGGATTGAGGCCGTTTTGCCATGAACTACCAAAATGCCACAAACCGTACCGTCGACTCCTAGTTGACTTCTTCCTAAATATGCGAAATAGTTTAGAGACTGACTAGATAACCCGCAAGTTTGTTGGCATCGAGCTTGCTGACATCCGATGGTTGGCAGCCAACGGTCGATTGAATCGTGCGCAGGCTTGCAAGAGAGCCCTTAAGGAGGACCCATCGCTATGCAGAGCAGAGTATCCCTCGTAGCCATCGCTCTTATGATCACCGTAACAGCGGGATGTGCCGACCCTCCTACCGAACAAATCCAAGAAGCCGAGAAAGCGCTCAAAGATGCACGGGAAAGCGGAGCATCCACCTATTCACCGGACGAATATGCAAAGCTCGAAGGGACTCTCGATGCCATCAGGAAAGAGGTGTCGGAACAAGATGGAAAATTTGCCCTGTTCCGGGACTATGGAAAAGCACAGCAATTATCCGTCTCGGCGAAGACCGACAGCGAACGAATAAAAGTGGCCACCGCGCAGAAGAAGGAAGAGGGTAGGGCCGCTGCCATGCAGGCGCAGCAAGTCGCTGAAGAAGCCGTAAGGGCAGCCCAAGAATTGGCGGCCAAAGCACCGGTCGGGAAAGATCGTGCCGCTGTGGAAGCGATTAAGAATGATATCGAGGGGCTGAAGTCATTGTTGAGACAGGTGCAAGAATCCATCGACAAAGAAGATTATCCAGCGGCGCAGACACAGGCCAAGGCTATCAACGAGATGAGCCAGGGAGTTCAGAGCGAACTCCAGCAGGCTCTGGCGAAGGTAGGAAGAGGCAAGTCGGCTCGTTCAAGCAGACGCTAACAGGTCGCCATGGACGTAGGTCAGCTCAACCGGCTGGTCACATCAGCTTTCTGCACATTCTCCCTTGCCGGCTGCGTCCAGGCTGTGCCACCGGACCTCCTCACAGCCCTTGAATCCATCGACCAGGATTTGATCGCGCTGCGCGCTCCAGAGACCGCACCTGAGGAGTATGGCTCGTTCGTGCGACAGTGGATCGCGCTGAAAACGCGCGCCGAACTGGACGATGACCTCATTCGATGGCCTTGGGAAACGAGCGAGCTCGAGAACGAGCTCAGAGGGTTATACGTCCGAGGTGAGCGGACTGTTTCCCAGCTCCATGATCGGAAAGTCGCTCGGCAGCAGCAGGCACAGTCCAAAGTAGAAGGGATCGAGGATCGACTTTCCCATCTCATATCTCAGGTTGGGGCCATCGACGGTCGTATCGTGTTGGGGGAACAGGTCGTTCAAACTCATCACCTTGTGAGACAAGCTCGCTCGTTTTTGGAAGCAGAAGATTACCAGCGAGCCCTCCATCTTGCTGATCAGGCGGAACAAGGCCTTCTGGATCAGACGACGCGGCTAATCGAAGAACTGGGACGGTATGCTGATCCGAAGCGGATCGCCTCCTGGCAGACCATAGCGCAAGAGACGATCGAGTGGTCACGGAACTACCAATCTCCAGCCATTGTTGTGAGCAAAGCTGAGCGCGAGCTGACCCTCTACCTGAATGGGCGGAAGGTGTTATCATACCCTGTGCGATTAGGGTTCAACGGCATACGGGAAAAGCAGGTCCAGGGTGACGGAGCAACACCGGAAGGCCGATATCGTGTCACTGATAAACGTGGCCCAGGTCAAACGCAATTCTATCGAGCTCTTGTGCTCGACTACCCCAATGCTGAGGATCGTCGCCGGTTCAACCTGTCCAAAAAGGCAGGGAAGATCGCTTTTGGGAAGGGTATCGGCGGCTTGATCGAAATCCATGGTGTGGAGAACGAATCAGCTGAGCAGACGCTGGGTTGTGTCATGCTGGATAATCCCAACATGGCTGCCCTCTTTGAGCGTGTTACGGTAGGCACTCCGATCACCATCGTCGGTGCCCTAACCAAAACCAACGCCGTGGCCGTGGCCTTGTCTTCACTCACGCAGCAAAGAGAAGAGATCTGAACAGAGGACTATGAGTCGCGTCATTCTTGCTGGTACAGCAGTAGCGGTTCTTATCGTCTGGATCGCCATGGCTCCGGACGCCAGGATGACTCCCTCCTCCCCCTCCCAGGCCGTCCATCCACCCGTTGTTCGAGACGCATCAAACTTACGTGCCCTGCAAGCCAAGTATAAGACGCTCTCAACACAACTCTCCAAATTACGGCCAAACCAACCGTATATCTTGGTGGATACGGCGCGGAACCGGCTCTACGTCAAGCGTCAGGAAGAGGTGGTTTTGGACGCCATCGCCTCCACCGGCAGTGGAACCATTCTCGACAAACCAGGCGACACAGACAGCCAGTGGATCTTCGACACACCGCGTGGAGAATTCCTCGTCCAGTCAAAGTTGACGAAGCCGACCTGGATCAAACCTGATTGGGCCTTTATCGAAGAAGGGCTCGGGGTCCCGCAGAATGCGGCGGATCGTGCGGAGGAGGGTGTTCTCGGTGACTATGCCCTTGGATTTGGGAAGGGGTATTTCATTCATGGGACACTATACACACGATTGCTCGGGAAGAATGTGACCCACGGATGTATCCGTCTCAACGATAGCGATCTTAAAGGCGTCTACACCCTCGCCCGAGTTGGGACGCCGATCATGATCTTTTGATTCCTCTGAACCCACAAATCTTTCATATAGCGATCTGTACCCTGTTCCTCGCCCAGACCCCCAACAGCTGGGGCAAGGATCTCGAGGCCTTTCCTAAGCTTAATCTCAATGATCCGGGGAGTGTGAAGGAAGCCGCTCGGGTTCTGGAGGAAGAGCTCAAACTTGCGGCCCGCCCTCAAACCTACGTCCTGATCGATCTCGCTGAAAAGACCATCCACATCAAGGGACGAGGGGTGGAACTGCATCACATGCCAATTGGTCAATGGGCTGTCGGATCGCGAGAGGCATTGACCGGCGTTCATCGCTTGGTGGCTCGTCCCTCGGTAGTTCGTCGTAAGATTGAGCCCGGAAAGAGTGCGGAACAAGATCCGATTTCGCTGGCCGACATGCCGGCGGACTACGACTTGTCGTTTGCGTCCGGGCTGACAATCGTTGTGGCCTCCTCAGCCGAAAAGGACAGTCTTGCCCAAGGCATTGCCTTCATGGGGAAAGCGTGGTGGCGTCAGGTCAAGAACTGGGCCAATGCCATCGGCCGGGATTCCTCGATACCGCCAGCTCATCTGGAATTGACGGTCTCCGTTGATCATGCGCAGTCTCTCGCCTGGTCGCTGGTCGATGGGATGGCTATTATCATACGTCGGCCAACCAACAATGACGTATTCTGATCGGTGACATTTGTCGGATCCACGAGCGACACGACTCAAAAGCCCTCCTGGCTTGGACACCAACGGTTGCATTCGGGATCTCTAATCGGCCTCAAACAGCATCCACCTACAATAGCGTCACGGTCCTGCACGGACACGAAGAAGCGTTGCCTTTTCTAGGCGAACTCCATAGGATACAAATCAATACGTACAGACGTCACTACGTGGAATGAATCGAAAGGGGATATCGATGCCCGTACGGCTATCCGACCAACTCCCGTCATCCTTTGCACCGATGATCAATTCAGCCCTTGGCAGCCTTACTCGTGATCAAGTTGTGGATCGCCTGTGGAGCAAGGATCATCGCCTCTGGAAGGATGATCCAACGGAGATCAGCAACCGACTCGGCTGGCTGACGGTGCAAAATGAAATGCGGCACCAGCTGCTTCAGCTGCAACATTGCGTGTCGGTGGCGAAGGAAATGAAGGTCAAGGATGTCGTGCTCCTGGGGATGGGCGGCAGCAGTCTGGGGCCGGAAGTGTTTCGGACGGTCTGTGGCTCGCAGAAGAATGCGCCGCGTCTGTGGGTCCTAGACTCGACCGTTCCTGGTTGGGTTCGACAGGTGACCAAGACCATTTCTCCGGCGAGGACACTCTTCCTTGTGGCCAGCAAGTCCGGGGGAACGATTGAGGTCATGTCGCTGTTCAGCCATTTCTGGCTGCTGGTCTCAAAGGCTAGGGGCAATCATGGCGGTAAACAATTCGTTGCGATCACCGATCCAGGCACCGGACTGGAGCAGATGGCGAAGGAGTATGGATTCGGGCAGATCTTTACCAATCCGGCGGATATCGGTGGACGCTATTCCGTCCTCTCTCTATTTGGGCTTGTGCCGGCGACACTGCTGGGTTTGGACATCAACCGGCTCTTGGACCGGGCAGCTGGGATGGCGGAACGATGTCGGAGGCAGGATGAAGTGGCGGCGAATCCTGGCGCCTATCTGGGGGCCGCGATGGGAAGTCTTGCGAAAAGCGGGCGTGACAAGGTGACGATCATTGCTTCTCCATCCCTCTCAACATTCGGTCTGTGGGTCGAACAGCTTCTTGCAGAAAGCACAGGAAAAGAAGGGACCGGCCTAATTCCCATCGCACAAGAACCGGTCGTGAAACCCAAGGCGTACGGAGACGATCGCTTCTTCGTTTATCTGAAGCTCAAGGGGGATAAGAACGGGGCTCTGGATCGGGCAGTCCAGGCGTTAACCAAGGCCGGGCATCCCGTCCTGCAGTTGGATCTCAAGGATCGGTATGACTTGGGGGCAGAGTTTTTCCGTTGGGAGTTTGCTACCGCTGTCGCCGGCCATGTGCTGGGGATTCATCCCTTCGACCAACCGAATGTCCAGGAGAGCAAGGACAACACCAATCGTGTCCTCGATGCCTATCAATCGACTGCACGACTGCCGGACCAAGCCGCCACTGATCCCAAAGGCGTCGCGCAAGCGCTTGCCGGCCATCTTCGGCCAGGTACCTATGTCTCCGTGCTGGCCTACACGACACCATCGCGCTCCTTGGAAACGGCGATGGGCCGACTTCGCAAGGCTCTGATGGGCACACACCGTGTCGCCACCACATTTGGCTATGGGCCAAGATATCTTCATTCAACCGGACAACTTCATAAAGGCGGGCCCAACACGGGACGGTTTGTGGAACTCGTCGATCGCATGAAACCGGACCTCGCGATTCCCGGCAAACCCTTCTCGTTTGGAACGCTGGCTCAGGCTCAAGCCGCCGGCGATCTCGAATCGCTCCGTGCGCACGATCGCCACGCGATCCGAATTCTCCTTGGCCCAGATCCGGCTGCCACGGTGAACCGCATCATCGCTGGTTTTCAGTCACCAACGAAGGCTCGACGACGAGCCACGACAAAGAAACCTCGTCGCGCCTCTCATC
>JAHBWR010000022.1 GCA_019636875.1 Nitrospira sp. | reverse complement strand
TTTATCAAAAGTCCTTTGCCTGATGTCCGATTTGGTCTAAGCCAATCCGTGTGGGATTGATCCAGAGTAGTGGACTCTCAGCCTCCTCTTTTCGCACCAATCCCGCTTTTTAAAACAATCTCGCAGATATGGTCGAGCCGCTCAATGTGCTCGTAAGCAGCCCAGGGATCCATAGCAACGGCACAAACCCCGTGATTGGCCTGCCCAACGATATCGAACGCGAGTGTCCCATCCTTACAAACTCCCAAACACTCCGCCGTGACGTCCGCCAACTGACGAGACAACGCCGGCAATATCGGAACGGTAGGCCCTACTCTCGTGTAGCGCGAGATTTCAGGGAATTCCGTACTGATGGTCTGTAGGTCAATCCCTGCATAGATCGCCGCCACAACATGCGTGGCATGCACGTGGACGACGGTTCTCGTCTTCTTTGAATCCCGCTGAAGGTTCCAGTGCATCCACAATTCGCCTGAGGGCTTCTGTTCTGCCCCCACCTTGGGAATCTTCACGCCTGTCGTCGGATCACTGACAATCTCAAGTCTTATCACATGTTCAGGATGAACGATCGTCTTTCTCCAACCCGATGGGGTGATGTAGAGGTACTTCCCCTCTCGTTTCTTCATACTGATATTGCCGTCTCTTGTCGTGATCCATCTTCTCTCATAACAGCGCCTCATCACATCACCGATAGCCGTCAGCATGTCTCCTCCTTTAGAATAGCGATGCGTCTATTTTTTTATCTCTTCCCTGTACCAGCTCAGTGGAAGGAACTGACGAGTCTCCCACAAGACCATTATCGTGATTGACCACACACTACCATACTGACTCCCTTGATCAATTACACAATGAAAGAACTAGCCTCATCCTTCTGCCCTCCCTTTCCCCTCCGCAACGCGCATCTCATGACCCTGGTACCTCGTTACTGGCCTAGAGATACGTCACTGGTCGGAATGCCAGAGGAAGAACGGTTGTTCACCGTCGCCCCTTATACGCAATTGAAAGGGTACTGCCACTGGCAAATGGATCGGCACGCGTCTCCTACGGCGCTCCTGGTCCATGGTCTTGAAGGTTGTAGCGAATCGCGCTACATGCGAGGCATCGCCGCAAAGGCCTATCGGATTGGGTTCAACATTATCCGCATGAATCAACGTACATGCGGCGGAACCGAACATCTTTCCCCCACGCTCTATAACAGTGGACTGAGCGGGGACTATCGCGCGATTGTCGACGAGCTCATTCACCATGATGGCCTCGATGGTATCTGGCTGGTTGGGTATTCCATGGGCGGGAACCTGGTGCTTAAGGCCGCCGGTGAGATTGGACAGAGCGAACCTGGTCTGGCTGGAGTCGCCGCCGTCTGTCCAAACATTGATCCAACAATCTGCGCCCGTGCGCTGGAAGAGCCGCGCAATTGGATTTATCACCGCCACTTTGTGACCAGATTGAAATCACGGCTCCGCCGCAAAGCGGCTCTGTTCCCAGGTACATGGGACCTCTCGATGCTTGATCAGATCACGACCATCAGCGAGTTTGACGACCGGTATACCGCAAGGGACGGCGGCTATCGAGACGGCGCCGACTACTACAATCGGGCCGGAGCGCGCCACGTGCTCGACACGATTACCGTTCCTACCCTCATCGTCACGGCACAGGATGACCCGTTCATTCCGTACTCCATGTTCACGGATACGAAAATCCAGGGCCATCCACAGATCGTGCTGGTGGCCCCTCGCTATGGCGGGCACTGTGGATTTTTCTATCGTAGCCGAGACGGAGAAGACTCCTATTGGGCGGAGAACCGGATCATAGATTTCTTGCGGAGAGGAATTTAGCAACGGTGCCACGGGATGGACCACCAAGAGAACCATCCTGTTCAGCAGGACCTGGGAAGAACCGTGCTCCTCCAAATTCGAGTGTTCTAGGCGATTACATCCTGAAGGTGGGTGCGAACGTCTTCAACATAGGTTTTGAATGGATCCGGCATGGGAAACGGCGCCCGGCCGCGCACTTGGAAAATCGACCAATTGATGACATAGGGAGGAAACAATCGTTCTGAGTCGGCAGACTGGTCGGAATCGATCCCGGACCAGGAACCGAGCAGATATTTGACGAGCTCACTCCGTCCATAAGCCCTCGTGTTCTTAGGAGCCTGGTCCATGGCAAGCCCGATCAGCGTATCCGTTGTCACTCGCGGGACACGTCCCTCTTCCAGAAGTCCATAGAACAGTCCCTTTGTTTGATTCAGGTTATGATACTCCAGATCCAAACTCTTTAGCATAGGATCGTGCCAGTCCAGACGTTCAGCCTCTCGAAAGCATTCCAACAGCCATAGCTTAGATGCCCAATCCACACGCCCCACGAGCTTCTGATAATCCCCGCGCAGATCTCCAAGCAGTGTTTCCCATTGGGTCAGCACCCAATCTGTTTCCTCGTCCTGCCCTTTACAATGCCGCATCGCCGCATCGAGAAGCTGTTCTTGAATGTCCAGAGCCGACATCGTCTTCTGTGAACGGAGTTGAATCAACCACTGTCGTTCTTGGTCCTGCGAAATCTCTTGGAGCGCTTCTACCGGTTCATCGATTTCCAATTCTTGAGGTGCATGCCCCTCCTCAATCAGTTGCAATACCAGTCCGGTGGTACCTAACTTCAGGGCGGTCGCATATTCCGTCATGTTTGAATCACCCAGCAGCAGATGAATGCGACGGTACTGATTGGGATCAGCTAACGGCTCGTCTCTCGTATTCACAATCGCCCGATTGTGTTGTACCCATTCAAAGAAATCGTTCACGATAAAATCAGCCCGTTGAGAAATTTGAAAGGGCAGCCTGGCCCCTGCGCGGGTGTTAAGAGCAGCCCGCGGAATGATTAACCGATCCATCTGAATCCAAGCATCCTGTGGGCCGGCAGAACCGACACGCCCGGAGCCGGTGAAAATCTGTCGAGTCACAAGATGGGCTACCAGTGGGGCCATGCCTCGTCGCGAAAACGGAAACCGGCGGGACACAAGATAATTCTCATGCGAACCGAAGGTCGCATCTGTTTCGTGATCAATGTTGTTCTTGATCAGGGAGACGTCATCGGAAAAGCCAAGGTCCTCGATCGCGTGCTGCAACAGACGATCCCCAGCACGGTCTGAGGCAACGATATCGGTGAGCGAATGACATTCGGGCGAGGCATATTCCAGATGTCCCATGTCCAGATAGACTCTGCCGGCATTCCTAAGAAAACCTCCATTCCCAGGAGGTTCATCATGCCCTCTATGGTGGAGATCGAGCACACCGCGCCGCTGAACATGGAACAGATGGTCACGGATTTGGTGGGCAAACCAGGTCGGCGAATGGTCGGGCCGATCTTTGTGAATCAATAGCCCATACTCGGTTTCAAGGCCGAAAATACGATTCAACATCAGACTAGGTGGTTGGACGACCGAGAACGTTGGGCAGCGATCGCTCCAGCTCATCAGGCTCGAGCGTGCGATATTTCGAGGCACCCGGCATATGACGATCAAGTAGGGCACATTCGATCGTCAGGCCGTTCATACATTGACGAACATGCTCGTGAAGCAGATCAGGATCGCTCGCAAGACGAACCGCGGCATTCTGACCTTCAGACTGGTTTCTGGATTCTTCAAGTACCTGGCGTTGCGCCCGATCCCCGACTGCCCAGGAGTACACCGCCGCAGTAACGGCTTGTTCCAAAGAGACCACAGGCTGTTGCCGCAGATACGCCGTCATCTCCTGCTCGATCGCTGCTGAAGACGCAAGTACCGCGCACTGACTCTTCTCTTCAAAAGTACCGTCAAAGTTGATCGTTAAAAAACGATCTCTCCCGGCTTTCTGACCCAACTCGGCTAACAAGATCTTCACGATGAAGGGAGCTTTAAACACCTCTTCGAACGCCTGCTTAATCACCGGCGCAATGCCATACTTCACCATGCGGGTTCCTGTCACATCAGCCGGCGAGCGATTAAATCCTTCCACATGCGCCATTTCCAAGAGGTTGAAGCGCAGCTTCTCCAGATCGGCCGGATGCCCCATCCCACCCAAAGCCAGCCGGTCGTAAATTTCATACAACTTGGGCGTCCCCTTGCTCATCGTCATGAGCAGAATACCCGCGTCGCACGCAATTCCGATGACCGGACTCCCTTGCCGAAACTGATCATCGAGATACTGTCGACGATTTCCTATCGCCTCGATCCACCGATACGGCTCTTCATACATCTGGAATGATCCTTACAGGCCTCGAGAAACATTCATTTCGAACAGCGACCGCAGCTGTGGATCCGGCATCGTCCTCACCCCGGCAGCAGTGATAAACTTAACGACCGGATAAAGATTGGCATCGCGATTGACTCCGCCCGTCGCACTGTCGAATTCCGCAGCGCTGGTCAACAGCCGCAGTGCCTGAACAGTTGCCTGCTCCTCAGGCATCTCACTCAGTGGTTGTTCTCCCCAGGTGTTCACATAATGTAGGATGCCGCGAATGGTCGGTGAGCCGGACCCGGATACCGCGTATTCCACTCCTTCGAACTCGGCACCCAGAATGTCATAAAAATAAATCTTGGCTGCATCATGCTCGGGATCGTAACCGGCAAAAATCGGTGCAACGGCTCCAGTGCCGGCCAAAGCTGCAGGAACGTTTTCCTTTAGGAGTTTGGAGAGCGCTCGTAGTTTCCCCTCAAAACTGAGTTCCTGCAGTTGTGTTCGCCGATAGTACTTGAAGGAATGTTCGAGGATGCGTGCCATTTCATACGCCGTGGCCGGCACTCCGGCGATCGCCATGACGCTGTGCCGGTCGATCTCCAACACCTTATCGGTACGGTCATACATCACCAGATTGCCGGCTGTCGCACGACGATCGCCCGAAACCAGAACACCGTCAAGGTACTTGAACGCAAGAATCGTGGTCGCGGTTGTCAGTTGCTGATGTGCTCCGGCCTCCCCCGATACTCCCAACACATATCCTTGTTTCTTCAACAGTTGATAGAAATCGCCCTGCATGCCCATTCTATCTTGCCTCACACCTATTCTCTCTCATCACGAGGATGGCTCCTGCAGGCAGGGTTTACGGCGCGCATCGAACGAGGCCCTTCTGAGGGCGCGCGTTCAGCGAGCACAAACCATGACTCGGTAGCCATCCTCACTCCCCTGTCCGTTGCCGGTACCGCTCCGCTTGTTTCGGGTCGACTTTGCGCATCCGCTTCATGAGATTATCCTTCTCCGGCGATCCAGTTTCTTGACGTCGTGGCCCACCTCCCTCTTCGGGACGAGGTGATTGAGGCATGGGATCGACCGGCCCTTCACGTCGTTCCGGCATCGTACTCGGTTTCATATCGCCCTATCCTTTCTGTGACTCCACGCCGCCAACGCTTCACTCGGCGAGCCGGCCGTTTGAAAGATATGTGCACATCGTCGAACTTCTTGCGGATCAAAGAGATCTCCCATGTCCAGATTGCGAGATCGAATTCCACCGGTAAACTGAATACGCTCCCACTGCATCGACTTGATCTGACCGGGAAACCGCTGAACACAGAGCCCCCTCAACCCGCCGCGGGTATCTGTTGGTCCGTTCCGGATCGCTTCTTCGATCGCTTCGTCGGTGGTCATCCGCCATGCCTTTCCTTCGGCTTCCAATCCCAAGTACAGTCCTTGGTCGGGATGTATGTTGTGATACTCCAAGTCCAGGCTGGTCAACCAAGGATCATCCCAACCGATCCGTTCTTCCCGCATGAAGCTTTCGAGTAGCCACTGTTTGGTGACCCAATCCAATTTTCCGACTAACCGTGAGCGGTCACGTGACAACAGGCTCAAGGTCTCCGACCATTCTCTCAATAGCCAATCGGTCTCCTCGTCGATACCCGAAAGCATCCGGCTCGCTGCCTCATAATACGATTCCTGGATATCCACTGCCGAAAGTTTCTGCCCATTCACAAGCTTGACGACCGTTTTGAGGTCCGGGTCTCGGGACAACTGTTTCACAGCGGTCACCGGTTGATCGAGTTCACAATCCGGCGCAGCACCACGCTCGATCAGGTCCAACACCAGCTGCGTGGTCCCGACTTTGAGCGCCGTCGCGTATTCACACATGTTCGCATCCCCGATAATGAGATGGAGGCGCCGATATTTCATGCGATCCGCGTGGGGCTCATCTCTCGTATTGAGAATCGGCCGGTTGTGCATGGTGTCGACGCCCAACTCCGCTTCCATAAAGTCGGCGCGCTGAGAGAGCTGATACGGTCCTGGCACATATCCTGACTCCTGAGCTTCAGTCCCGACTTTCCCCGCACCGGCGATGACCTGACGGCTGACTAGGAACGGCACGAGTCCAGCAACGAGATTAGGAAAGGGAATAGACCGCGCGACAAGATAGTTGTCATGACACCCATAACTGTGTCCGTGGAAATCCGTGTTGTTCTTGTATAGCCGGACATGCTCTCCACCCAGCACCTTATTGCGCCGCTGGGCGGCGCGCAGGAGGATGCGTTCGCCTGTCCGATCGTGAGCCACCAGGTCTTTGAGTGTCCGACACTCGGGTGTGGAATATTCCGGATGAGTGTGGTCATTGTAGAAGCGGGCGCCATTAGGTAACACGAGATCACTCTTCATGTCATGAAACGAAAAGGGGCGATGGGCATCGCGTGTTGCAAAATCGTCTTCCTCTCGATCCTGTTGCAAACCCGATACGCGAAACCCACGGGCATCTTCATGCGGATCTTCGCCGGCATAATCCCACCGCCGTTCAAAGGAGGCTTCCAGATGAGCCCGTACCAATTCCATCGACTCGACGACCGGGTCGATCTCCGGCACGTCATCCCTCGTGATCCCATACTCAGTTTCGATGCCAAACAGGCGCATGGTTCCTTAATAATAAAAATGGAAACGTGACCCGGCGATCATTTTCGTCGACAGTACCAAGTCAAGCAACGTTTCATCTTTTACATGTCACATCATCAAATGATTTGGTTCAGGATCCGCTCCTCCGTTTGCCGGCCACGCCGGAACGAAGAGACTCCAACCACCTGATCTGGGTGATGATCCAGGAGCTTGAGCCATTCTTCTGCCGCATCATCAGGTGGTAACATCTCACCCTCTCTGAACTCCTCAGAGACACTATCAAGCACGTCACCGGCCGATAATCCTGCCGGTTGTCCTGACTGAATGGTGCGGTCGATCGCCTTTTCTTTGGCACGTTGAACGATCGACGCCAAGATAGCGCCACTCACGAGATCGCCGCGGTAGAGGACCTTGGTTTGACCGCTCCTCAGTCTGATCGAGAGCAGCCGATTGTCCGCCGTTCGCTGAAAGATGGTTTCGATCACCTCTTCGACAAGCGACGCCACCGCGTGGGTGTGCTCGCCACCTCGTTCCTTGACCAACGCGGAGTCCACCGGCAGGTCCTCAGTCAGGTACACCTTGAGAATCTGGGCCGCCGCCTCTTTGTTCGGCCGACTCACTTTGATCTTGCGGTCAATACGACCAGGACGCAGGACCGCCGGATCGATCAAGTCAGGTCGATTGGAGGCTAGAATAATCACCACATCGCGCAGCGATTCGATCCCGTCCATTTCGCTGCAGAACATCGGGACGAGCGTGTTCGAGATATTGAACGATCGCATGGCCCGTCGGGTCCCCAGAATCGATTCGGCTTCGTCGATGAAGATGAACGGGAGGGCGCCGTTCTTGCGTCTCGCGCGAGCTTGATCGAAGAGGTCGCGAACGATGCGTTCGGATTCGCCGAGCCACATGTTCAAGATTTCCGGCCCCTTGACGTGAAGGAACGCTCCGCTCGTCACCGGCTGGCGTTTCTCCTCTCCAGGCAATTGCCCCTGACTGGACTCACTCACCAACTTGGAAAGACTCCCCGCTGCCGCTTGGCCAATAAGCGTCTTCCCACACCCCGGTGGGCCATAGAGCAAAAATCCTTTCGGTTGTGAAAACTTGAATCGTTCAAAGGTTTGCGCATGCAGCAGCGGGTATTCAATCGCCTTGCGGATCGCGGTGATCGCTTCACTCTGCCCGCCGATCTGCTCCCAAGTGACCGTCGGCGTCTCATCGAGCGCGTGCCTGCTGGACCGTCGGTCTCCCAGTTGTTCGATGGCCACACGATGGCTCGGATCGATTCGAATTTCGGTGCCTGGGTTGAGATCCGCTCCGATCAAATCAGTCGATCGCTGCAAGACCAGGGATTGTCTGCCCATGTCCTGTTCAAACCGTAACCGCCCGTCGGGCATCGCCTCAGCCAGTTTCAAAATAGGCCCGTTTCGGTCGTAGCCCAATGTCTTAATCACCGCGTAGGCTTCGTTGACGAGAATCTGTGTGCCAATCTTGAGATCGGGTTCAGGCACACGAGGGTCCACATTGGCATAATACTCGGCCCCACCAACCACGATGCGGGCGAGTCCTTCGCCCGGCAGATCGAGTAAGGTGCCGATGCGATTCGCCGGTGCCGTGAGCTTGGCCACGACTTCACTGACCTTTTTGAATTCGAGTTCCCGTTGCTGAGAGGCAGCCTGGGATAATAGGACCGCATGACGCAACTTATAGAGCAGCTTTTGACGAGGATCACTCTCAGGGAAAGACGCCAAACACTGCTCGATTAATTCAAGCGGATCGGTCCCTGTTTTTAGCGAGGCAGCGCCCTGACCAGTAGGCTCACCATGATCGGAAGCTCTGTGATCACTCATAACTCCTCCGTGACGCAGCTAGTCCCGATGATCCTACCATACGCCTGTCCTGAATTGCCGTCGGACTAGTTGACGGCCTGAAGAGTCACCGAGACTTTTTCCTGCCGCTTCCCGCGGAGGATCTCCACGTTCACACGATCACCCACCTTGTGTTCCTCCATCACGTCCATCAGATCGTCAACGGTGTTCATCGGTTTCCCAGCAACCGACAGGATGATGTCGCCAAGCTGAATCCGGCCGGCCATGGTTTCACGTGCACCCTTCAGACCTGCGCGATCAGCCGGTCCACCCCTGGTCACCTTCCCGATGATCAGACCTTTGATTCCCCACCGTTTCGCCATTGCATCCGGAACAAGCGAGACACCCAAGCCGGGACGAATGAGCTTCCCGTGCTTGATGAGTTCCGGAACGATTCGGTTGACGGTATCGACAGGGACGGCAAATCCGATCCCGGCATAGGCTCCGCTTGGACTCACGATCTGCGTGTTCACACCGATCAATCGTCCGGCACTGTCGAGCAAGGGACCACCGGAGTTCCCAGGATTGATCGCCGCGTCGGTTTGAATCACCCCTTCAATCGTGCGGTTGGACATCGATTTGATCGTTCTTCCCAACGCACTCACGACTCCCGTGGTCAACGTATGGTCAAGCCCGAATGGGTTTCCGATCGCGAGCACCTTTTGCCCCACACGCAGGTCATGAGAAGAACCGATGGCCAACGGCTCGAGTTGATTATCCGGCACCTGAATCTGCAGGACTGCCAAATCATGATCAGGATCGGCTCCGACCACCTTGGCTTGGTACTCGGTACGATCCGCCAATGTCACCTTGATGGAATTGGCGCCATAAATGACATGAAAGTTAGTGACAATATGGCCTTGCTGGTTCCAAATGAAGCCCGACCCCGACCCCTGCGGCACTTCCATAATATCGAGCGACCAGAAATCCCGCTGTATCGCCGTGTTCGCGATGAAGACGACCGATTTCGTCGCGCGCTCAAAGACGGCGGTGGTCGCCCGTTCGTCCGGCCCTAATTCTGCCGGAGCCGGAGTCACGGGTCGAGGCTTACCCTCAGGGCCATCATAGACCGCACCGAGTGGTTTGCCCCACTCTCCCGACGTAGCGGCCGGCACCGAAACCACTGCACTGAAAAGCAGGAGAAGAGTGATCAATCGTATGCGCTTATTCACCCAGTACCTGCACAATACATTCACGCATCCGTGAGCGGGTGTCGAAATCGACCAGGACAACTTGTTGCCATGTGCCGAGAAGCAGGGTGCCTGCGGCGAAGGGAATCGTGAGCGAGGGCCCTTGGAGCTGTCCTCGCAGGTGGCTGTGGCCGTTGTCCTCCCCGGGATTGAGGGTGTTATGCTGCCAGCGAGAGTCGGGAGGGATGATGCGGTCCCAGAACGTTCTGGTGTCGGCGCGAATCCCCGGTTCATCCTCGATAATCATGATCGAGGCGGTCGTATGTTTCACGAACACTGTCACAATCCCGTTTTGAAGACTCGACGCCGTGACGGCTTCGGCCACGGATTGTGTAATATTTTCGATATCCGTTCCACCGGCCATGTGGATCGTCAAGGGAACGGTTCGGACAGCCATTAGACGTTTTCACCTTTGAAACGACGAAGATAGCGGCGGTCGCTTCTCGTCAGTGGTTCGCCTCGTGCTTCCATCAGAACGGTATCGAACGCACCTTCTGCCGACAAGAACCGGACGGCATTCAATACCTCGCTGCTGAGGATGCCCTCTTGTTCCAGCTTCTCGAGATAGGCAAAGGCCTCCGGTAAACTTTCTTTTTTCCGAGCATAGTAATCCTGCCCTCGTCGCCGATTGCTATAGGCTTCAAACTGTTCACACGCGACGAGGATTTCCGCCAGTTGCCTGACCCACACTTTGGCCTTGGTCAGCCGTTCCGGGTAATAGTAGTACAACATCACCTGTTGCATCCAAGGCTCCCATCCAACACCAAGCTTCTTGAGTGCAGGCCTCAGAGACCGCAATCGCCTAGCAAGACGGCGAGCATAGCCAAGGCGCATTTCAATCTGTTCGATAGCCCAGGCATCCAGGGGAACACCATCTGCTTCAAGATCCCGGCGATACAAAGAAACGAAGGCTTCGGTCTCGCGTCCATAAGTGGTCCCTGGGTGAATGGCCCGCCATTCACGAGGTCTTGTCGGAATACCCCGTTGCTTGGCCCAAGACCAAATGGTTCCAAAGAGTTGCCGATCGAGTCCCGCACGGCCCAGATCGTGCAAAAGGCAGGCGACATGATAGCGCTGGACTCGATCGTGAGGATGTCCTAAGCGGCTCGCGACAGCCACGCACATCCTTGCTGTTCGCAGGGCATGCGGACGATCATAGCCACGGATGATTCGTTTTGGGTGATGCGGATGGGGAAAGTCATAGAACTTCATGAGTTCGTTGACAAGTGAGCGCGAGACTCCTGACGGCCTCACACGAGAACGATCCGACATCATAGGTAAAGATCCCTGAGTGGCCTGATGTGATCAACGGGAGAATATCGTCGGTCCAAATGAGGTGTCAAGGAACCTCAAGCCGACTTCTCGCCGAACCTCGCCAACTTTGCTATGCTCAGTGTGGGTCGTTTCGGTATGGAAGGGTGTTCATGCAGACTTGGCTAAGATCTTGTTACCTGATCACTGCTGCGACGCTCCTCGTCGATTCACAGATCACATTCGCCAGCCCTCTCGACCAGCTGACGGATTTAACGGGCAAAACCCATGTGACGGTCACACTGAAAGGCCGTGACAACTTCACCAGCGAGTATCGCTATGACGTGAGCGTGAGGAATCTCTCACCGGATACCATTATCACCGATTCTCTGATGATCGTCCTCGACAAGATTACGAACCTCGCCGGCGAAGACCGAGAAGGCCTCACGGGCGAATCTTTTTTAAAGCGGTTCGACATTTTGGACCAAGACGGTCACACCGAAGACGGTAAACCCTTCTTCCAAATCCGGGCAGGGAATGTACCGGATCTCCTCCCCCAGGCTGTGAGCAGCCCGGCCTCCATCCGAATACGAAATCGAGACTATGTGGCAGTTTTCACTCCTGTATTCAAAGTGCTTGGGCAGAAACGACCTCCTCCAGAAGCAAAGCGGACTGACTCTTCCACTACAACTACGTCTCCAGCCAAGACATCGCCGCCAGCCGCGAATCAGAAAACCCTCGAGACGCTCATTCAGTTGCTGATCAAGAAGGGAGTCGTGACGGAGGAAGAATGGAAGAAGGCTACTAAGCCGTGAGCGATCAGACCTGCAAATTCTGCCTCGGGACTTGGCCTCAACCAGACTATTTCATCGCGGATCTCGGACTGTCCAAAGCCTATCTCCATGACGACCAATTCTTTCCTGGATGGACAGTCGTCGTCCTTCAGCGCCACGCTACCGAGCTATTCCATCTCACACCGACCGAACGTGCTCAGCTGATCGAGGAGGTCAGCCACGTGGCCAAGGCCTTGGCTGAAATCTACCAGGCCAAGAAGATCAACTATGAACTCCTTGGCAACCAGCTGCCGCATATCCATTGGCATGTGATCCCACGCCTCGCAAATGACCCGCACCCACTTGACCCCGTGTGGCGTGTGCCTCATACCCCCGTTGTTCCAACAGCGTCAGCCCTTCAAGAAGCGATCGACCGCCTGACATCCCAACTCCGCATGACCGGATAGGCCCTATTCCTCTCTTTCTCGCTGGTGGATGATATAATTTACTGCGATACCGCCTCACACCAGAATTGTGATATTGTCCCGATGCACCTCGGATTGATACTCTTACCGCTCACAGTCACTCTGCTGCTTTTCTCACCAGCTCTCACGCATGCGCATTCGCTTGAGGAGCATGCTGCTTCATCCCACGGAGACTCTTCCGAACCTCCTCAAGTATCCTCAGAATTGCAGGCAACAGATCGACCCGATGTGGTCACGAAACTTGAAGCATTGCGGCGGTCCATCCGACTCTTACCAAACGTCCCGGAGTACCACCTCCAGCTTGCCGATGGGTTGTTGCACCTTGGCGAACTAGACTCTGCCATCGAGGAATGTCGCGCTGCCATTCGGTTGCAACCGGATGATGGACGCGCGCACCTCCAGCTAGGCCTCTTACTCTCCGCAAAACAAGATTGGCATGCTGCCGGCTCTGCGCTGAAAGAAGCGCTCCGGCTAGAGCCGAACCTTCCCCAGGCACACTACAGCCTGGGAGCCGTTCACTACGCACTCGGCAACGTGACCTCCGCAATTCTGGACTATCGACGAGCGCTCGAACTCCGCCCACATTTTGTGGATGCTCATCATCATCTCGGACTTCTTCTCAGGATCACGGGACAGCTGCACGAGGCCATCCCACATCTCGACACTGCAGCCCTTGGGGGTGTACCCGAAGCGCGGCTGTTCCTCGGCAATGCCTACAAGGACGGGCAAGGGGTTGAGAAAAACCTTGGCCTGGCCATCTATTGGTGGATGCAAGCGGTAGAGCTCGGGGAACAAACCTCCTTTCTCTCATTGTCGAAATTGCGGCGTCAGACCCTTGCTCCGGGACTGACCTCACTGCAGCGAGCGGAGTTACTCAAAGGTTTCCAAGCCTACCGCACCCTCCTCTGGAATGACTACCCTGACATGAGTCGCGTGAGCGATCGGCAATCGTTGGGGAAGGCCCTCCTCGCACAGGGACGCGGAGAAGACGCGATTTGGGCACTCTTAAAGGAAGGCGTCGCACTGAGTGAAGAGGCACACACGCTCCTAGCCGCTCTCTATGAAACCGGATCTAGCCCTCACCTGAAACCGTTCGACAGGAGAATCCTGACTTGTTTCGAAACGACCGCAGCGGACGGGTTCACCTCTGCCAAGAAACTTCTGGCCCGGATTTATGCGACAGGGCTCGGCATCGATCCGGACCCTCAAAAGGCGAAAGCGATCCTCACCGGCCTCCCCAAGAAAGAGGCTCAGGCGATCCTCAGCGAGCTAGGCGTTCGCTAGTCGTATGCGTGGCCCCACGACACTTTCACGTGTATGGATCTCCTCGATTCCTCTCCAAGCTTTGAGCATCGGTTTGGGAGCCACGGTTATTGCGGTCCTCATGTGGTTTTCGTCTCCCGCGACCTTTACGGCTCTGGATTATGCTGTCTTCGATACCTGGCTTCTGCACCGACAGAGTATTGCTGTGAATCCATCATTGGCCATTGTCTCTCGCGAGCCCGCCAGTGAAGAACGATTTGGGTCCGGCCGCTGGGACCGTGCCATTCTGGCTCAACTCGTTGTTGCGATACATGAAGCCGGTGCGGCAGTGATCGGCCTTGACCATCGCTTGGACCGGGCAAGCCCGAGCCAAGTTGGTGGGGCCGCAAGCGATGCCCTCCTCCTTGAGGCACTTCGCACAGCCTCACCCGTCATGCTTGTGCACGAGACTGAATCCCTTCTTCGCTCCGAGGCGGCGATCTCCACTCACCTTGAAGTCGAGCGCGACAGTGACAACGTGACTCGGCACGTCTCACTTTCCTCCAGGAGTAAAGCCCAACCAATCCCTTCCTTCGCAGTGGCACTATTCGATAGATTTCAACGACAGAATGCCTTATCGACGAACGTTTCTTCCGATCACCCTCCTGCGACTGCGCTGGTGAACCTTGCCGGAGATGGATCACTTGCGGCGCTCCAGCCGATCCCGTTGGCTTCAGTCTGGGAAAGGATCCAGCAACGGGACGAGCAACAACTCGCCTCCTGGTTCAAAGACAGAGTTGTTGTCATCCGTGCTGACCCACCAGGCTCAGACACCCGTGTCTTGGCCTCTGGAGCCGTCGTCGACCGCATGACCGTCCAACTTCACGTTCTCAATGCCCTCCTCAACCATGAACCGATCGTGTCTTTCGGTTGGACAACCCATCTGATTATCACAATCATACTGGGATCAGTCGTGGCATGGATCGTTTTACGATTTCGAGGGACAACCGGCTTCTTTCTCGCAGCCGGCATCGTCCTACTGTATGGAGCATTCATCGCCGTGAGTCTGAGTCTGGCATCCCTCGTTCTACCCGTCGCACTCCCATTGTTCGCCTCGTTACTTGCCTTCATGGGTTCCACCGCGCTGGTGAGTCTGATGGCGAGTCGGCGTCTCATGTTGCTCGAAGGTGACATGATCCAACTCCAAGAAGAATCTGCTGCCGTTCGTGAAGCACTGCTCATGCGCGAAGATCGAGCAGAAGCACTTCAGGAAGATTTAGCAGTCGCGAGGGCCACCCTCGCCCATTCAGCTGGACAACAGGAAGAGTTAGCGACAACGATGGAGACGCTACGAGTCCAGATTGTCGAGGCTCAGCAGCAGGAACAAGACGCACGCGGGCAACTGGAGCAACTAGAGCGACAACTTGCCGACCTACGAGCGGCAACCCTGGGATCACACAAGGTTACCGACACTGCGCTTGTCCAAGCCCAAACCGAAGCCCGTCAGCATGGAATCATGACACAAGATCGGCTGCTCCTTCGGCTCTTTCACGATCTCAAAAAGGGGGCCAAGTCTCCCTTGTCGGTTCTTTTGCTCGGGGAGCCTGGAACCGGCAAGGAGCTCTTTGCCCGAGCCATTCATCAGTTAAGTCCTCGTGCCGCTAGAGCCTTCATCCCTGTCAACATGGCTGCCATTTCGCCTGAGCTTTTTGAAAGTGAACTGTTTGGGCACATGAAGGGGAGTTTTACCGGAGCGACGACCGATCGCCGTGGGTACTTTGGTCTTGCCGACCATGGCACGATCTTTTTGGATGAAATCGGAGACCTCCGGATGGATCATCAGAGTAAGCTGTTGCGGGTACTCCAAGACAAGACGTTCTACCGTGTCGGGGCCACGACGCAAACAATGGTCGATGTTCGCATTGTGGCCGCCACCAATCGTGACCTACAGAGAGGGGTTTCAGAAGGGTGGTTTCGGGAGGATCTCTACTTCAGACTCACAGGCCTTGTCTTCCACCTTCCACCACTCCGTCAGCGTCCAGGAGACATCCCGCTGCTCGTTGAGGCCTTCTTCAGCCGGATCGCCGAAGAAACAGGAAAGCCGGTCCCAACTCTCTCGAACGACGCGCTTCGTGCACTGATCGCACATGAATGGAAAGGGAATGTCCGGGAGCTCCGTCACTGTTTGGAGCAAGCCGTCACGCTGAACGATGGCCCCATGTTGACCAAAGATTCGCTCAAGCTCCGAGGAGACCACACCCAATCCACCGGCCTCCCCAAGCAAAGCGCTCCTGATTCAGCAGGTGATGCGTCAGTTCTCGACTGTTTGAGAGAGCATGACTTCGACATGCAAGCCACAGCCAAATCCTTGGGCTGGGACCGCAGCACGGTAACTCAGCGTCTGAAAGGACTCTGTTTTCAGGCCCTCGCCGAATCCAATGGAGACCAAGCCCAGGCCTCGCTCACAATTGCCGGCGATCCCAGCCATGTGCGAACTGCCGAGCTGAAGCTTCGAGATTACTATGGCCATCTTCGGAACATTATGGAACCTTTCTCGACACCTGAAGCAGCTCTTACAGAATGCAGACGCCGTTTCAAAAATCTACCGGAACGGTACTTTGCGGCAGTGGACACCCTGGTTCACCGGTATTTTGACCAAAGATGATCGATCGACCTCGAGCAATTGCCGTTTGCTAACCAGTTTTTGATTCCCCAACCGATCGCTTCACCACAAGACTCGAGGTTGTGCGGACGGACAATGGGTCTCGTCGCACGCCCATGTCATGAGCTCGTGATAAGCCTGCCAACCAGCTGTTCATAAAAATTGCCCGTAGCGCTTCTCGATGATGTTGCCAATGATTCTGTGCCACCGACTCCATCCGATCATCAACCCGCTTGGCCCACCACCAGACCAACCCACCGACACAGGCATACAAGCCGCCGATCACGAGATTGGGGTACGCACACCATTGTTCAATGGCGTGAGCTATTTGCTGAAATGGGGGCAACGAATACCACCAGCCGAGAGCCGGAATGGTGGCGGCCACAAACGTGTAGTACGACATCTTTCCGCTTTGCACAGTTCTGCGGATATTGTCGAGTAACGACTGATTGTCTGGAGAAGCGAGGTTGCTCCCTTCAGTTTGTGTGACTTCTCGGTCAATATCCGACATGGTGGTTTTTTCCGGCCACGGGCAGTCGTCATTGGTTCGAACAACCAGGCACTGTGCGGGTAGATTCAACGGAGCATAGCATCCCGTACCGTTGGCAATCCGCTCGAACACACTGATGTGGATTTTGGGACGAGAGATATGGTGATCTCGACAGAGTCGGACGATGTCGCGCGGCTGCCAACGATAGTACGCACCCAATCCGGCTCTCGCATCGTACAATTCGTCGTGCACATCGTGGTGCGTACGGACATAGTTGCGGTCGGCCTCGATAAACCGCAGCCCGCATCGCTCTGCTTCTGCCATCATCCAATCCAATGCCACGAGCGACATCCCGTGCTTCACGTAGCCGCCGCCGACGTTGGAGTGCACCCCGGCAAACCAAACCTGATCGACCTGCGTCGCACGAATACCCTTCTCATTCCACAATTCCGGATAAAACGTTCGGCGATCGTCGTCGATCGAGAGCGCGTGACAGGCACGAGTGATCCGGCTACTGGGTGTCAATTCGGAGAACCGCATGGGGTAAACCCAATTGAACAGGTCACGGAGCTCTTCAAACGGCATCCCCACCGCCCCGACCGTATCCCACACACCAACGAAATCAATCGTGACCGATCCATCCGGTACCTGAGTATCGTCCATAACGGCGCAAAACCGTTCCCGCCGTTCTCGGTCTTCCCGACTGTAATCGGCGGTCGGCTGACCTTCGCGTCGCTGGCTTTCCGACACGCGCTTAAACGCTTCTCGCCGAAACGCCGTCCAGCAGTCCCCGACACACCTCTTGAGGAATTCGTACCCAACCTTTTTGATGTCGAGAATCCCACAATACTGAATAAGTCCCGACAGTGCCCGGACGGTGTAGGCACCCCGACTAAACCCGAACAGGTAGAGGTGATCACCCGGTTCGTAGACATGCGCCAACTCGGTATACAGATCTCTCACGTTCTTGCCGAATCCGTATCCGAACGCCCCACCGATGAGCTTCATCGGAGCCAACCGCGACGTACCAACACCATCGTCGTAGAAAGCCACTTGCGGAGTTAAGCTCGGATCGAACTTATGTCCCTGAATGTCCACAGCTTCGTAGAGTTTAAAGACATTCGTCCCACGCGCCTTAATCGCTGTGTTGCCCGTTCCGTCCGAACACAATACGATGTTTTTCCCTGACACGTGGTCTCCTCCTCAATCCGGCTCGACTGGTCTCAGCACGATGGGGCAGCGACTGACAACCGCCAGTCATCGAGTTTAACCAAGCAAGCTCTATGCCGATGATGATCGGATATAAATAGCTATCTGTGGCAATTACTTATGACATTGTGACCGCCCACAACAATCGGGCCTGTTAAGAGTTTGTATCTGTTTGGATAAGTAGGTGTATCTCTATCGATTCAGAGATGTGTTGGCAAGGGCAAACCAATGGGCCCTTATTTACATGGCCCGATGCCGACCGTGAGAATAGAAGCTAATCGTGTTCTCACCCCGACGATTACTTGTTGAGGGATAACCTGAGGCTGACAGCAGTCAGGGCTTGGCCACTGTCAGTCTCAAGCCGACAAAAGTCCCAGCAGAGTATCCAGACTCATTCGGTCATCCATTAGCGACCTCCAGGCAACTTCTGCCGTTTAAGCCGCCTTATCACCGTAGACCATCAGCGGGCTACTTTCTTCGAGTTTCTCGTAGGCAGAGATTGGCAATACGTTGTCCCGCTCCTCCACCTGCCGGGATGTGTCCGGAAAAATCCATGGCATGAGCAGGGTCACGATACCCCCTGCGACATGCAATACAAGCCAGGTAACTAAGATAGTTGTCTCGTGCATGGTGAAACCCTTCCTTTCCTTTTTCCATCAAGTTGAACTTGCGTGGGTATGGAACCTCCTGTCCCAACCTCGTGATGGATCCGAGGTTCCACGACTGATCTGGCCACACATGAGATCGAGCCCTTCAGTTTTTTGGGCACTCTATTTGTGACCTACCAGATCACTTGTCATCCCCACCAAGCAATCCATATGCCAGCATGACCGACATCGTAAGTATTTATTTTTATTAACATTATTTCTGAATAATTGATTCGATGGACCTGATAGAGCCACATGGCCGTATCCTTACGGATAACGAGCTGTATCCAATTTGATTATAAAAAGGCGAGATCCGACGGCGACCTGAAAGAGAACAAGATTGTGGAGTGCCGGGGTACTACTGGCTTGATGCCGGCCGCTGAATGTGCGATGGATGCCTCATACACTGATCCACTTTGTCACAAGGCTGTGGTACTCTCGCTCGCAATGCTGAATGACCCAGTTTCAATCCCGCACACGCCGGATTCCATCGGCACCGAGTGGCTGACCGATGTCTTACGTCGTGCCGGCCTGCTGCACCGTGCCGTGGTCAAGGCCATCACGGTTCTTCCAATTGCTGCAGGAAGCGGATTCGTCGGACAAACAGCCCGCCTTCTGATCACATACAACGAGCCCGAACCTTCGGCCCCGCTCACGCTCTTTGCTAAGCTCTCATCGGCCGACTCAGGGGTCAGAGAACAACTACGCAGGGTGGGCATCTATGAAACCGAGGCCGGCTTTTACAGAGACCTTGCGCCGCTGGCCAGATTTCCGTTGCGCGTACCCCGTCCCTACTTCGATCTGTATGATGTGCGCACGAGCGCGAGTCTCCTCCTCTTGGAAGATCTCCGCCAGGTTGAGTTCGGCGACAATCTTGCCGGTTGTTCAGCCACGGACGCCCAACTGGCCGTTCGACAGCTCGGACTGCTCCATGCCCATTTTTGGGATTCTCCTGTCCTCAAGGAATTATCGTGGCTCCGCGCCCTGACCGATGAAGCGGAGACTCGGGTCGGTATCTATCGGGCCATGCTACCGCGATTTGAACAACGATGCGCCGAGTTTGTGACACCAGGTCTTCTTCAGTGCGCAAAACAGTTTGGCCAGGTCCTTCCAGAATACTTTACACAGAGCTCAACTGGCCCACAAACCCTCACCCACGGCGACTTTCGTGCCGACAACTTCGCCTTTACCGGTACGGGGGAAGATCGCGCTGTGACCGTCTTTGATTGGCAAGTGGCACGACGTTCTCGAGGCCCGCGCGATTTGGCCTATTTTCTGTCGGGGTCCCTCTCGATCGAACAACGCCGCAGTCTTGAGGAGTCCCTGATTGAATCCTACTATAAGACCTTGGTAGACAACCGAGTTCACGGGTATTCCACTCAGGATCTCCGACAGGATGTGCAAGCCGGACTGGGGGCACCCCTGGCCACGTTGATCGTAGCGGGAGGAATGCTGGACTTTTCCAGTGAACGTGGGACTCAGTTGTTCAAACAGCTCTGCGCACGTCTTGGTGCGGCACTCGAGGATTACCAGTTCCCCACCTACGTAGCCTCGCTGATGCCCCGAAACACTACCCCTACGAGCCGACCCTCGATGGAACAACACGAAGTCTATTCCGCCGGCTACGATCCGCTTGTCTTGCTCGGCTTATCAATACGAACGGCGGCTCGTGATGCCGCGTTTTTTGTGCCTCACCTCAAACCAGACATGCACGTTTTAGATTGTGGCTGTGGGCCTGGAGGGATCAGCGTCACATTGGCATCACTCGTCCCGCAGGGACAAGTGGTGGGCATTGATATCGAGGACAGTCAGCTGGACATGGGTCGTCAGGAAGCTCAACGGAGTGGGATCGGCAATGTTGAATTTCACCATGCCAGTGCCTATGCCCTGCCATTCGCAGATGCGACTTTCGATGCGGTCTTGGCCCACGCGGTCCTTTATCATCTAGCCGAACCGATGAAGGCTCTCCGAGAGCTTTGGCGCGTCCTCAAGCCTGGTGGCCTGATCGGGATTCGCGACTCAGATGCCGAAGGTGATGTCTATCATCCCGTCCACGAAGATCTCGCTCAGTTTTGGAGATTGGCCGGGCGGATCATCAACCGGAATGGAGGCGATGTTCGATTCGGACGTAAACAACGCCAGCTGTTGCGGGAAGCCGGATTCCGGAACACCGTTGGGTCGGCTTCGTGCGACACCTTCGGCACCCCAAGTATGACGGCTGGGTTCAGCCGGTATTGGGCCGAGATCTTTCTCGAACAACATCGCCGGCTAATCCTCACGGAACGCTGGGCCACCAGCTCCCAACTTGCCACGATGCGAACGGCGCTCCTCGACTGGGGTAACAACCCAGACGCCTTCTATGCTCGCTGCCGCTGCGAGGCCATAGGCTGGAAGTGACACTCGTTGGGTTTCAAAGCCGGCTCACTCATCTCCTTCACTAAGACTCCCTCGCTCAACATTCCGCTTCCTTGTATCGAAACTGATACGGCCAATTGTATCTATCAGATCCACTCCCGTTGATCGACGCTTCTTCTGAAAACAGCTGAAAACATACTCCCAATCAGCGCCACTGAGGTTTTCCCGTAACTTACGGGCGGTCGAACGCTAGCGCAACCGAAACACCCCGATGGCACACAAGTTGCTGTACGGCTAGCAGTGACATGCATAAGATCGGCGGCGCCTCCGGTCTTTGACATATGCAACCATTCACAACCTACAAATAATGAGGAGACGACTACCATGTTTGAGGATATGGCGATGCTGACTATCTACGGTTCGTTAAACGTGGCGATCATTCTGTTGATGATATTCACGTGGTACATGTTCAGGATTGAGTCGCAATAGAAATGGGCAAGAGAGAATGGCACGCCGGCAAGGATAGCTGGCGTGCCGCGGTCACCGGTCAAAGAGAAGCGACCGTCTTCTCGTTATGGAACCTGCGAGGGTGAAGAGCTCCGAGCACGTTAATCGGAAAAGCTACCCGCCAAATCTAATCCAAAGCGGAAATGGGCCGTCGGGAGAGAACTTGCCCGCTTCTGAATTTCAGTAGAAGCGCTCGACCAACTCAATCATCTTCCCGCTCCCCGTTGCCCTTTTAGCTCGGGACAATTGCCCTGAAAATCCTAGGTTGCATCGTTTTTACAGACGGCGTATACGATAGATGTTGAGTGCCGATTCGGATTCCGCCCTGAATTTGAGCACACGTGTGAACATTCGTTCCCCGACATTCGACTGTTCCGTCTCTTGAGGCGATCACGGAGTCGCTACCACCTAATCATCCAGTAAGGAGGTGAGACATGATCACGAGGTTCGTCGCCTTTGCGTTTCTCTTCACCTTTACGGTGAACGGACAGGAATCGAGCTTGGCTACCGGGTTCCGGACTCCGGCCAGTGCTCCACAGGTTCAACCGAGCAACTTCGGTGGTTCGCACCTCTATCTGGTCCATGAGGAGGACAGCCCTGATGCCCATCCCTCTTCCACGACTGGCCCTGTGACTTCTACCTCTCTCACTGTCGACGGTCCCCAGGGCCAACTTTTGGAAGCAGAACGGGAACGGGAACGGTTGGCTCAACTCCAAGAGCAACTCGCGGCGAAGGAGCAGGAATTGGCCGATCTGCGGAACAAGACCGCAGCAGCGGCGAGTCAGGTCACGATGGAAAAAACCCGCGCCGACACGTTGGAGGCACAACTCACTCAAAAGGAACAGGAACTCTCCGGTATCTGCGCACAGCGTGATACGCACCAACAACTGTCACAAGATTTGAATCGGACGAAAAGCAATCTCGAACACGCCAAACAGCACGTGATCGATGTCGAGCGAGAGGTGATCGTCGCCAACGAACAACTCGGTGATGCGACGCATCGCCTGGCTGAAAAAGAGCAAGAGCTGCAGACGACCAAATCCAATCTCGACAAGATGACCCACACCCTGGCGGATCTGGACCGCGAACTGACCGAGCGGAACACCCAGCTCACCCACGCGAAGCAATTACTGGCGAGCCTCGGACGGAGCTTGCCGAAAGATGGTGACCCGGCAGCCTCCAGTAACGGCCCCGAGACTGGCCAAGCTGGACCAGTCGACCTCAGCAAAGTCAGTGAGAATCTGGCGAGCGCCCTTCAGGATGAGCTTGCGCGAGGCAGTGTGGCGCTTCGGCAACGGGGAAATAAATTGACGCTTGCCTTGGCCTCCGGTGAAGTCTTCGCGCAAGGGGACGCCACCATGACCGCGACGGGAACCTCGTTGCTTGAGCGAATCGGTGCCGCCCTACAACAATTCCGCAATCAGCGTATCGAAGTCGCCGGACACACGGACAGCATCCCGGTCCGGAGCGACAACCGGAGACCGTTCCGCGACAATCTCGAGCTCTCTCGGGCACGGGCCCAACATGCCAGCCAAACCCTGATCGATAGCGGATTGGGTGCCGACCGGATCAAACCCGTCGGGTATGCCGCCACCAAGCCCATTGCCAGCAACAAGACCGCCGAAGGCCGAAGCAAGAACCGACGGGTCGAGATCATCGTCACCCCCTGGTCCACTTCTGCGAGTAAAGGCAAAAAGGTGGAGCAAGTGGTGAACAAGCCCGGCCAACAAAAGAAGGCGGTTCAAAAGATCATCAACCGTTAAGTCATACATACCTGACTGGGTCGGCAGATAATTCGGCCGACCTGGTCCGGTCTATCGCATCGGACCCTGCCGCTTGGCCTCAATTCTCATCCATGTCGATGCCGGAGCGTACGCCAAGACTAGCTATTTCATGTAAACCAGGAGAAGTGATCGCATGACCCCCGCAGAAGCCGCCGATGCGCTGTTCAACACCATGCCGAAACCCGTTACCGCATCACAACTCGGGGAGTACGGCATTGAGACATCGGACTCCAGCGCCCAATACATTGCGCGTGAAATTCTGTCGCTGAATCTCTACTGGATCCTAGCCGCCGTCGATGCGCAGATCCCGACCAAGTATCGGGCGGCCATCATGCAGCAATTGTTCGAATCCATCCGGAAGGTCTGGTGGGACTCACGGCCTTTCGGGCAAGGCACCTGGGACACGTACCAACCTGAGCTGAATGAACGACGGGAACACTACGCCCGTCTCGTTGATCAGGAAAGGATTAGTCACGCCGGTATTTGCGCGGAAACCGCCTCTCTCATCGAAGATCAGGGCCTCATTTCCCCAGAGGACCGGCCGAACCTCTTAGTGCTGCTCATCGATTACGCTCCGGCCTCGGAGTATGGGCGGTTGCTCGACGAGGCCTTCTAGCGATCACGCAACACGTAGGCAGAGTTCAGACTCACAGGTAGCGGTGCGACAGGACCTTCCCTCCCTCCGCGAATTCGTACAGGAGTGGTGCCCCGGTGGGAATATTCAGCTCCAAGACTTCTTCTTTCGACAACTGGTCCAACTCCATCACCAAGGCCCTGAGGCTGTTGCCATGCGCCGCAATGATGATGGTTTCTCCTTTTAACAGGTAGGGTTTGATCATCTTCTCGTAATAAGGCAACGCGCGCTCAGCCGTGTCTTTGAGACTTTCCCCACCGGGCGGCTTCACATCATAGCTTCGCCGCCAAATTTTCACCTGCGCATCACCATACTTCTTGGCTGTTTCGGCCTTATTCAGCCCCTGAAGCTCGCCGTACATCCGTTCGTTTAGGGCCTTATCTTTTTCTATGGGAATCGCCGATTGACCAAGGGCCTCCAAGACGATTCGCAACGTCTCGTTTGCACGACTGAGCGCCGACGTGAAGGCTCGGTCGAACGTAAACCCACGGAGTTTTTCACCGGCCTGCTGGGCCTCCTCGATACCCTTCGGAGAGAGAGGGACATCGACCCACCCCGTGAAGCGATTTTCCAAGTTCCACTGCGACTCACCATGACGAAGCAAGATTAACCGCGCCATCGTTCAATCTCCTCACTCGGACAGCACAATCCGATCTAGGCCAAGAAAAGAAAACACCCAACTCACATGATACCGGCGCCCCGACTGCGGCCGATTTCCTCGACTGGTCGGTCGAGATCGGGCGGGCCCTCTTGCACCATCTTCGTCAACGTAGCCAGGAAGATGATGTAAAAAAAGACCCCGACCCAAATGACATAAGGTTGTACCCCACCCGCTTCTTTCAGCGCTGCCGCTTGTCCGGCTTGATCTACCCCCCCTGCCTTCTTGATTTCGGCAATATGTTCACGGCAATGCCAATAATAGAGATAGTTGCCTGTGGCCCCCGCCATGACACTCCAGACGATACCGGCTGAAAAATCTCCCGTAAAGTATGTGGACACCATCGGGCCGACGGCATAGACGAACGCATGGAGATACATCTTCCGGTACAGGAACCAGAGGAACGAAATGTAGAGAAACGCCGGCCAGTTCCAGGAGAGGGCGAATCGTGGTTGGCCGTTCGCCGAGAATTTCCTGAACACGGTCATATAGTGGTCGGCATTGGGGCCGATGAATTGGCGCCACAGCGTCTCTGCATCGTGACTCGGTCGAGCGGCGGCCTCCTCCATGACGGGCGTGGTCGCGGACTCGGTGGCAGCCTTGGCTTCTTCAGCCAATTTGGTTCCGCATTGATGACAAAAGTTGGCGTCGTCAGGGTTCTGTTGGTGGCATTGGCTACAGGCCGTCATAAAAAATCACCTTACCATACTTGAGCGTGGACTGTTGGGTCTATCTCCTGGTCCTCCTGATTCGGAAGGGGAAGACCCACAAACTTAGAGCATCACCGTTCTCCAAAACAAGCTTTCTTGACCCTGCACTTATTGCTCTTGTCCTTGACCCTGTGCTAGTTTTCCTACCTTTCTGAGAGGATCTGTCATCATGCCGACTGAAGAATTGAAAGACGATGCCGCGACATACTTGATGCAGACGTATAGTCGGCAGCCGATCTCCATCGCCCGAGGACGGGGTGCCAAGGTCTATGATTTGGAGGGGCGAGAGTACATTGATTTTGTCGGCGGGATCGCCGTCAATGTGTTGGGTCATGGCCATCCCGACCTTGTGCAAGCCATTCAACGCCAAGCGGCACAACTGATTCACACCTCAAACCTCTATTACACCGAACCACAGGTGAGGCTCGCGCGTCTTCTGGTCGACCACTCGTTTGCCGACCGCGTGTTCTTCTGCAACAGCGGGGCCGAAGCGAATGAGGCGGCGATTAAGCTTGCACGCCGCTATGGGCACGAGCGACATGGGGCCAATCGGTTCGAAGTGATTACGATGAAAAATTCGTTCCATGGCCGTACCTTGGGCATGCTCACGGCCACGGGCCAGGACAAGGTTCAGAAAGGCTTTGAGCCCTTGATGCCCGGCTTTACCTACGCGCCGTTCAATGATTTCAGCGCGCTGGAAGCCATGGTCAACGACCAGACCGCCGCCATCATGCTCGAGCCCATTCAGGCGGAAGGAGGCGTGTATGTCGCTGATCGTGATTACTTGAGACGCCTGCGTGAATTCTGTACGCAGAAAGACATCCTCTTGATTTTTGATGAGATTCAAACCGGTATCGGCAGAACCGGCACCTTCTTCGCCTACGAACAGCTCGGGGTGAAGCCGGACATCATGACCTTGGCCAAAGGTCTGGCCGGTGGAGTGCCGATCGGGGCCTGCCTCGCGACCGAGTCAGTCGCCTCAGCCTTTACCCCAGGAGCCCATGCCTCGACCTTCGGCGGTAACCCTCTCGCCTGTGCTGCAGCGCTGGCTGTCTGCCGTGTACTCCTTGAAGGGCGCGTTCTGGACCATGCAAAGCGCATGGGAGAATACTTGGCTAAAGGTCTCACCGACTGCAAGGACCGCTATCGCATCGTCACGGACATCCGGGGGCTCGGCCTTTTGCAAGGCATGGAGGTCGACACCGATGCCAAAACGTTGGTCGCGGATGCGCTTGCCCGTGGGATATTGATCAACGCTGCAAACGAACGCGTGTTGCGCTTCGTTCCACCCTTGATCATCTCGCAGCAAGAGATCGATAAACTCCTTGAGCTATTGAGTACGCTGTTGAATCAGCGCCAGACAACCGGGAAAGACGCCCATCACTGATGGCTCAACCACTCCAACACAAACTTGGTACGGCCCGCCACGCCAAGGATCTCCTTGACGTCGCGACGATACCGCGTAAGCAGATTCGCGACTTGCTGCAGTTGGCCGCCTCGCTCAAGAAGAAGCAGCGCCAGGGCACGCCACATCGGTTACTCGTTGGCAAAACCTTGGGGCTTCTATTCCAAAAGCCCTCGACAAGGACCCGCGTGTCCTTTGAAGCTGGCATGAATCAATTGGGCGGCCACGCGCTGGTGCTTCCCATGGGTGATATCCAACTGTCACGCGGGGAGACGGTCGCGGATACCGCGCGGGTCCTCTCCCGTTACCTGGACGGCATCGTCATTCGGACTTATGACCACTCGATCGTCGAAGAGTGGGCGCAAGAAGCCACCATGCCGGTCATTAACGGGTTGACCGACCACAGCCACCCCTGCCAGGCCTTATCTGATTTATTGACGATTCAGGAAATGAAAGGTCGGCTGAAGGGCATCAGCTTGGCGTATATCGGTGACGGAAACAATGTCGCCAATTCGCTTATCGAAGCTGGTGCGAAGATGGGGATGCACGTGGTCATCGGATGCCCCTCCGGTTATCAGCCTGATCAGCGGGTGATCGATCGTGCCAGAATAGACGCACAGGCGACCGGGGCCTCTATTGAGGTGGTGGAAAACCCCCAGGTAGCAGTCAAGGAAGCAGATGTCGTGTACACGGACGTCTGGATTAGTATGGGTCGCGAGCGAGAACAAGCCAGGCGACTACGGACCTTGACCCCCTATCAGCTGAATAGGCGACTCCTGCAACGAGCGAAGCCCGATGCCATCGTAATGCATTGTTTGCCGGCCCATCGTGGGGAAGAGATCGCGGCGGATGTGTTGGATGGCCCCCAGTCGGTGATCATTGACCAGGCTGAAAATCGGCTCCATATGCAGAAGGCCATCTTGAGCCGTTTGCTCAGTCGAAAGAAAGGCGCACGGTAGGCATTCCGAAATGAAACCAAAACCCATCAAGAAAATCGTACTCGCATATTCTGGCGGATTGGACACCTCGGTCATTCTGAGATGGCTACAAGAGACGTATCAAGCCGAGATCATTGCCTTTTGCGCTGATCTCGGGCAAGGAGAGGATCTGAAAGCCGTCAAGGCAAAAGCTCAATCCCTCGGCGTCAAGAAGGTCTATGTCGAAGATCTGCGAGAGACCTTCGTCAAAGACTATGTCTTCCCGATGCTCCGTGGCAATGCAATGTATGAAGGCTGCTACCTCCTGGGAACCTCGATCGCTCGTCCCTTGATCGCCCGCCGACAAGCCGAGATCGCACTGAAAGAAGGGGCGGAAGCGGTTTCGCATGGAGCAACGGGAAAAGGTAATGATCAAGTTCGCTTCGAACTCACGTATATGGCACTCGCGCCAAACCTGAAGATCATTGCGCCATGGCGAGAATGGACCATGCGTTCTCGACGAGAACTGATCGAGTATGCCGAACGTCATGAGATTCCTGTGACCGCGACCAAGGCCAAACCATACAGCACCGATCCCAATCTGTTTCACATCAGCTATGAGGGCGGCATTCTTGAGGATCCTTGGGAATCCCCGCCCGATGAAATATTCCAGCTGACCGTTTCTCCTGAGAAGGCCCCGGATAAACCGCGTGAAGTGGAGATCGAATATCAGGGAGGCAATCCCATCGCGGTCGATGGAAAGAAAATGAGCCCTGCGACACTGCTCGCCCACCTTAACACGCTGGGTGGTGCCCACGGCATCGGGCGGGTCGACCTGGTTGAAAACCGGTATGTCGGAATGAAATCGCGAGGGGTGTATGAAACACCGGGAGGGACCATTCTGCATGTCGCCCATCGGGGGCTTGAATCCTTGACTATGGACCGTGAAGTCCTCCACTTCCGAGATAGCTTGATTCCTCGATTTGCCGACCTGATTTACAACGGCTATTGGTTCAGCCCAGAACGAGAAATGATCCAAACGGCGATCGATCAGGCCCAGAAAGACGTGAACGGTACGGCACGTGTGAAGCTCTACAAGGGGAGTTGCACATTGGCGGGCCGTAAGTCGAAGCAGTCGCTCTATCGACTCGATATCGCGACCTTCGAGGAAGACGACGTCTACAACCAGAAGGATGCGGAAGGCTTTATCCGCTTGAATGCATTACGGCTGAAGATCCGTGCCCAAAGAAAGAAGGCACCTCGTCGATGACCAAAGGTAAGCGCCGTCCGAATGCTGTTGGGGGAGGCAAGGCTTGGGATGGTCGGTTTCGTGAAAAGACCAATGAATTAGTGGAAGCCTTTACCAAATCGGTGACGGTCGACTTCAGACTCTATGCTGATGACATTGCTGGAAGCATTGCCCATTGCAAAACGCTCGAGAAGGCACGCGTGCTTTCAACCACAGAGACACGGAAGATCGTCCGTGGTCTGGAATCGGTGAAACGAGAACTGGATCGTGGACAATTTTCCTTCCTGCCTCACGATGAAGACATTCATATGGCGATCGAGCGGCGATTAACCGAGGTCATCGGCCCATTAGGCGGAAAGCTGCATACAGGGCGCAGTCGAAACGATCAAGTTGCATTGGACATTCGGCTGTACTTGCGCAGGCATCTGGACCAGCTGCATGAGCAACTGATCGAACTGCAGCGAGCGCTGGTGATGAAAGCCGGCGCAAACCGTGACATCATCATGCCGGGGTACACTCACCTCCAACGAGCTCAACCAGTGCTGTTCGCCCACCATTTGTTGGCCTACGTGGAAATGATTGAGCGTGACAAAGGTCGACTGCGTGACGCGAACGGCAGGCTCAATGTCATGCCGCTGGGTTCCGGCGCCTTGGCCGGAACGAACTATCCCGTGGATCGACGGTACACCGCGACGTTATTGGATTTCCCTACTGTGACCGCAAACAGCATGGACGCGGTCTCTGACCGAGACTTTATGATCGAGGCGGCCTCAGCGCTTTCTATTGTGATGATGCATCTCTCACGACTCAGCGAAGAGTTGATCATATGGACCTCGCAGGAGTTTCAGTTCATTGAGCTCCCTGACGGCTTTTGCACTGGTAGCAGTATGATGCCCCAGAAAAAGAACCCGGATGTCCCGGAACTCGTTCGAGGAAAAACCGGACGAGTGTATGGCCACTTGGTCAGTTTGCTGACGACGCTGAAAGCCCTGCCGTTAAGTTATAATCGAGACTTGCAGGAAGACAAGCCGGCGTTGTTTGATGCCCTCGATACAGTGCAATCCTCAGTCGAAGTCATGACCGCGCTGATGCGTCGACTGAACGTCAACCGAGAGGTGCTCAAGCGGGCGCTGCAGGGAGGCGGTCTGCTTGCAACGGAATTGGCGGACTACTTAGTCCTGCGTGGCATACCGTTTCGTGAGGCTCATGGCATCACGGGGCGCATCGTCCGCACCGCCCTGGATCAGAGACGTGAGGTAGCCGAGCTGTCACTAGAGGAGCTGCGGGGATTCTGTGACCGAATAGACAAGAGCGTGTTCGCTAGACTGACCAGTGCAGCGGCGATCGATCATAAGAGACAGATCGGCGGAACCGCCAAAGCCCGAGTCGAACAACGGATCAAGGAGCTTGAACAACTTTTATCATGAAACCTCTCGTCATCATTATATCGGCCGGTCTGACGCTCTCTTGCGGGGCGGTGGGGTCTCCGGTGGCCCCAGAACATGTGGGTGTTGCAGTGACCATCGAGAAGCAAAAGCGGCAGCATGCACTCGAAACGGAGCGTGAAGAGGGAAAATCAATAGGTGTTGACCCATCGTTAGAGGAGCACGACCTCGATCTTCCACCTTCACATCCGGTCGGAACCCGATGAACATCTTTTGTTTAATCGATTTACTTCTTATTGAGGAACGGCACCATGCATAGTTTCCAATACCACCACGGCGAGTTGTACTGTGAGCAGGTGCCAGTCAGCAGAATCGCCAAGGAACTTGGCACCCCCTGCTACATCTATAGCCATGAGACACTGATCCGCCATTTCCATGCGTACGACAGCGCGTTCAAGAACATTCCACACGTTATTGCCTTTGCTATGAAGGCGAACTCCAATCTTGCGATTCTTCGACTCATGGCCAGAGAAGGCAGTGGCGTGGATATTGTGTCTGGGGGAGAGTTGTACCGAGCGTTGAAAGCCGGTGTCCCTGCCTCAAAAATCGTATTCGCCGGGGTCGGCAAGACTCCCGGTGAAATTCGTGATGCATTGAACGCCAACATCCTGATGTTTAACGCCGAATCGTCGGCCGAACTGCATGCGCTCAATCAGGTTGCCGACGAAGTCGGTAAAAAGGCCCGCATTGCGCTTCGGATCAACCCGGACATTGACCCGAAGACACATCCCTACATTTCTACCGGTCTCAAGAAGAGTAAGTTCGGCATTGCGGCAGATCGAGCGGTGGAAGACTTCGTTCTCGCTGCGTCGATGAGTCATATCGACGTGGTTGGTGTCCATGCCCATATCGGATCTCAGCTCACTGATGTGGCTCCCTTTACAGCCGCCTTGAAGAAGGTCGTATCGCTCATAGAGACCTTACAAGAAAGAGGTCTGAACATCCGTTACCTGAATATCGGTGGCGGACTTGGTATCACCTATTCGGATGAAAAGCCGCCGTTACCACAAGATTTGTCTGATGCAATCTTACCGCTCGTACAGGGATTGAAGATAACCCTCGTCATGGAGCCTGGGCGCGTGATCGTCGGGAATGCCGGTATCCTTGTCACCAAGGCGATGTACCTGAAGGAGGGAGAGACAAAGAGTTTTGTCATCGTCGATGCCGCCATGAATGATCTCATTCGGCCAAGTCTTTACGAGGCCTACCATGATGTTCGCCCCGTAAACGAGGAAGCCGGTCGACGGCCCAAACACACCGTGGATATTGTCGGCCCAGTCTGTGAATCGGGAGATTTTCTAGCCAAAGATCGGTCCCTACCGGTTGTTAAGGCCGGGGAGTTGCTGGCGGTCATGAGCGCTGGAGCCTATGGCTTCGTCATGGCGTCCAATTACAATTCCCGACCTCGAGTTCCGGAGGTGTTGGTACGAGAGGGGGAGTTCCACATTATTCGCGAGCGAGAGCGGTACGAGGACCTTATCCGTGGCGAGCAGATTCCTTCGTTCCTGAGCACTATGGAGTAACCATGTTTGCTGGATCCCTTGTTGCCATTGTTACGCCGTTCAGAAAAGGGAAAGTCGATGAACGGGCGTTAGCCGAGTTGATCGAATGGCAGATTGCCAAAGGCACTAGCGGCATTGTGCCCTGCGGGACAACGGGCGAATCCGCCACACTTTCTCACGACGAGCACAACCGGGTCATTGAGCTGACGGTTGAAGTCGTCCGCCGTAGGGTACCGGTCATCGCAGGAACTGGTTCAAACAGCACCGACGAAGCGATTACCCTCACGCGACACGCGAAGCAAGCAGGAGTCGACGGGGCCTTGCTGATTACCCCCTATTATAATAAGCCTACCCAAGAAGGTCTGTATCTGCATTACAGGGCAATCGCAGAGGCAGTAGACTTGCCGCTAGTCCTCTACAATATTCCTGGTCGGACCGGCGTGAATATGCTTCCGGCAACGATTGCTCGGCTTTCTTCGATTCAGACCATTATCGGGGTCAAAGAGGGAAGCGGATCTGTCCAACAAGCTTCAGACATTGTGCAGATGTGTGGCGACCGTCTTACGGTACTCGCGGGGGATGATTCTCTCACCTTGCCGATGATGGCGGTGGGAGGGAAGGGCGTGATTACCGTGACGGCGAACATCCTGCCTGCCGAAATGGCTGGGCTAGTTCAGGCCTTTGCGGAGGGGCGGGTTGAGGAAGCTCGCGGTCTTCACTTCAAACTTTCCCCAGTTTTTACGGCGCTGTTCTATGAAACCAATCCCATCCCGGTGAAGGAAGCACTGGGACTCATGGGCAGGATCGATCCGGAATTGCGATTACCGCTCTGTCCTATGGGGCAGGACACACGCGAAAAACTGATTGGCGTCCTAAAAGAAGCGGCGCTGATATAACCTCATGGACTAGGATGTAGGACACGATGACCAAGACTATTGTTGCGGGAGCTGCCGGCCGAATGGGATGTCGTTTGGTCTCCCTGATCAAGGATTCTCCCACGCTAATGCTGGCTGGAGCCTTGGAGGGTACGGGCCACTTGTCCTTAGGGAAGGACGCAGGAGAGTTAGCCGGATCAGGGCAGGCGGGCGTTTCCATCACCGACAACCTCTCTTCGCTGATGGAACAGGGGGAGGTCCTGATCGACTTCTCTGCACCAGAACCCACACTGGAACATATGCGAACAGCCGTTCACTACCAACGGGCGATCGTGATTGGAACAACCGGATTTTCACCTGTTCAGTTGGAGGAACTCAAATCGTTGGCTCACCAGATTCCGTGTGTATTTTCTCCAAATATGAGCGTTGGGATTAACCTGATCTGTAAGGTCATTGGCGAAATGGCGCGTACTCTTGGGGAGGACTACGACATCGAGGTGATCGAGGCGCACCACCGGTTGAAGAAGGATGCACCAAGCGGCACAGCTCTTCACATAGCCGACGTGCTCGCCCACTCTGTTAACCGCGACTTAAACCAGGTCGGTATCTTCGCTCGTAAAGGGATGATCGGGGAGCGAGTCAAAGGAGAGATTGGTATTCAAACCATTCGAGCTGGCGATATCGTCGGCGACCACACCGTTCTGTTTGGCGGCATGGGAGAGCGGATCGAGGTGACCCACCGCGCAAGTAGCCGTGATACCTTCGCACGAGGTGCCATCCGTGCTGCGGGATGGATCGTCCGCCAGCCACCAGGCTTGTACGATATGATAGATGTCCTTGATTTACGCTAACTTGTCCGCGCTCCACAGCCGATTCTCCGAACCTACCAGCTGGTAGCTGCCCACCAAACTTCCAGCTTAGAGCAAATTTTCAGCCATGATCATGCTTCGAGAGTGTCTGCACTCATCTCGAGCAAAAAGTAATCTAGGTTGGGGTCTTTGAGGTGGTTGATGTTTGATCCAACTTACCATCACGGCTTAGGACAGAAGGAATAGTCGTAATGGGCAAAATGAATGACCAAACGCTCACAGTGCATTCAGCATCGGGACAAAACTTCCCACCAGCTTGGACACACCGCTCCGCCCTTGATCAGAAGGTATAAGATTTGGAATCCCGTAGGAAGGGACTAGTGTCGTGCTGTAATTGGCCGAGGCTCTTGATCTGCTGCCTTCCGACGGCCACAATTCAAACAGGCAAACACTGTAATCGCCAATCCTGCATCCAAATCCACTGCCCGTTCAGGCAGCATCGCTCCATGGCATTTATCACATGTCTTCATAGTCGGCACTCTAGCAGCCCAATGATCTGAATCCAATCCTCCAGAAGTACTGTATGGCACTATCAAAAGTCCCAATCGTCCCCGCCAACATGGGTCGTTTGTACACGTCTCACAGCAACAACTCAAGATGAAAATTTGACCCCCAGCTTGACAGCCTTAGACCTGTCTCATAGGATTGTGGTCCGCTGTAGGAGTTCCACTATGTATAGATTGTTTCTCATTATCTTTCTGCTGGTCGTCCTCTACTTTCTGCTGAGGCAAATGTTCCGTAGCGTTACTGGTCCCTCTAGAGTCGATCGGAGTATTTCATCTGATAGTGCCGAACGGGACAAGGAACAGGATCAAATGGTTGAAGATCCGGTCTGTCACACGTTCGTGCCAAAACGGATTGCGGTGATCGAACAAATGGGAGGACAAACCTATTGTTTCTGTAGCGAAGAGTGTGCGGTGACGTTTCGGAGCCGACGCCCCGTATAGGATATTGTTACGGGGCCGAAGAGGGTTAGAGCGCGGGAAAGGACGGACCTCGTATTTTCTTGTCTTCTTTCCTAACAACCCGAGTAGGAGTAATCGGACATTTTCTCATCTTTATCAAACTTCAAGGTGATCTGACATTGATTGGGAGTGAAGTTAAAAAGCGGTGGTCCAGATTTCCCCCCTGCGATACGATAGTATGTCCATGTCTCACCGCCAAAAAAACGGGAAGCTCTACCGTCTGGAGTACCCCAGTTCTTCTCGAACCAAGCTTTATCCTTTCCCTGGAGCTCAGCTGGCTTAAGCGAGGCTTCCAGATAGGGATTATTCCCAGCACAGGCTACTAGTAGAAGGCTAAGGAACAGCACCCAAAGAGAACGCCGCATCTACTTTCTCCATTAGTAATGGTGGATGGACTCAGCCCGAGAAAATCTTATATCCGACTTGATCGCGTGTCAAACATTCAGGTCGATATGTTGCAGTAATGTTGAGTTCTTCATAAAATGACCGATAAGGTATAAGTAGAACTTCTTCTTCCGACGAAAGGACCAGCGATGAAAATCTACCTCGATACAGCAAATGTAAAGGAAATTCACGAAGCCGCAAGCTTTGGATTGCTGGACGGTGTGACGACGAACCCTTCCCTTGTCGTCAAGGAAGGCCGTAGTTTCAGAGAAATGTTGCAAGAGGTCTGCAAGATTGTGGACGGTCCTATCAGCGCCGAAGTCGTGAGCGTGGAAGCAGATGCGATGGTGAAAGAGGGGAAGGAGCTCGCCAAGATACACAAGAACATCGTGGTCAAATGCCCTCTCATTCCAGAGGGTCTCAAGGCGACGAAGCGATTGGCGTCAGAAGGAATCAAGGTGAACGTAACCCTCTGTTTTTCCCCCACACAGGCACTGCTGGCGGCCAAAGCCGGGGCCTGGTGCGTGTCCCCCTTCATCGGACGACTCGACGACATCAGCTCAAGCGGGATGGAACTCATTCGACAGATCCTGACGATTTACAAGAACTATGACTACAAGACATTGGTCTTGGTTGCAAGCGTCCGCCATCCGCAACACGTGGTCGAAGCAGCATTGGCTGGTGGTCACATCTGCACAATGCCTTACAGCGTATTCCAGGCGTTGTTTAAACATCCGTTGACCGATGCAGGCTTGAAAAAGTTTCTCGATGACTGGAAAGCGAAGGGACAACAGTAGAGCCAGAGCAACCCAATCACTCGACGAAGTTGGATAGGAGAGGCTGGGGGAAAAGCCCACGCTCGGAAATGCATGAGGAGTTGGTTCCTACTCCTCTACATCTTGAGCGGCCGAAGCGATCCAGGCTCAGGCTACAAGTCTCCCTCTCTTAAGGATCTTCGAGCGCTTTCCTGGCCCTCTGAAACACGGCGTGGAACATCTGGCGAGTGAGTTTTCCCGTAAACGTGTTCTGCTGACTGGGATGATAGGAACCCAGCAGCGTCACCCCCCAAGGCAGGTGATACATCACGCCATGTCCGAATTTAGGGATCGGTGCAGGAATGGCATGCCCATGTGTCCGACAGGTCTTCAAATAATGATCAAAGCCAATCTTCCCTAGCGCAATTACCACACGATGCTTCTTGAGGAGGCGAATCTCTTCGTACAAGAATCGGCTGCACCGATCAAATTCGTCTGGTAATGGTTTATTACCTGGTGGCGCGCAACGCACCGTGGCGCCGATGTAGCAATCCGTCAATGCCAACCCATCCCCCTGGTGTATTGAAGAAGCCTGATTGGCGAATCCATATCGATGCAAAGCTTCATATAGCCAATCTCCACTTCGATCGCCGGTGAATACCCGCCCCGTCCGGTTCCCACCGTGTGCCGCAGGTGCTAACCCAAGGATGTAGAGCCGTGCTTTCGGATCACCGAAACCAGGGACAGGACGACCCCAGTACGTCCAGTCTCGATATTGCTTCCGCTTCTCTTTGGCGATGGTCTCCCGGTAGTGGACCAAGCGAGGGCAGGCCGTACAGTCACAGATGGTTCCATTCAAGAGTTTCAAAGTTCTCATGCGGGTCGCAGTGTACCATGAACGAGAACCCTATTCTTCTTGCTGGCATGTGGGTCAGCTGGTAGCATAACCACGCATTTACTGTAGCACTTCCGTTCGAAAGTAGCAGAGGAGCGTGCAAATGGTGACTCGCGGTACTCAAGTCATGTCTTCTATGATCGGAGCCATTCTCATCACTCTCCTAATACAAGTCTCGGCTCTCGCCACATCCAAGGCGGAAGAGACGAAAGGCCACACATCTGAAGCGGAAAAGGAGTTGCTGATACTCGATCAGCTGGACCCGCAATCCGACTCAGATGACCGCCTGGTCATTCTTCCTGAAATCAAGCGCGAAGGTGAGCGATTCTTCCTCAGTTCCTTTAAGCTCCCCGACAAGATTACCTTCGCAGGACTCTCGGTTCCCTTGGATAACTGGCAAGTTCGGGAGAGGATTGAATACGAGTTCTATCAATTCTTAGAGGATCAAGGCGAAAGCATCATCCTCGCCAAACGCACCGGGCGCTGTTTTCCCCCTGCTGAGAGACAGTTGGCTGATGCCGGATTGCCCGATGATCTCAAGTACATGTTGTTGGTCGAGAGTAAATGTATCTCAGCGGCCTATTCCAAGGCCAAAGCCTCGGGTCCCTGGCAGTTTATTCCCTCCACCGGCCGTCGCTATCGGCTCAAGAGTGACGCAGTACGCGACGAGCGTCGGAATTTGGAAATGTCGACCGAGGCAGCCGTCAAATACCTCAAGTATCTCAAACAGTACCAGAACAACGATTGGTTCCTAGCCATGGCGTCGTATAACGCCGGTGAAGAGCGGATTCGAAAGTTACTCAAAGCGCAGAAGATTGATGACTATTGGAAGATGCACGGACCGCGAGAAACCATGCGCTATGTCCCACGAATCATTGCCGCCAAGGAAATTTATTCTCAGCCGGAGAAATATCTTGGGCTGACCAAGAAGGACCTGTATATGCCGCTAGAGACGGAAACCATCACAGTGAACGTGAAGGAGTCTCAGCGTGCCCTGACGTCAATCGCAGAAGAATTCGGCACCTATCTCCTCGAGCTTAAAATGTTGAATCCTGAATTCAAGAAGGATATGCTCCCTCGGGGCAACTATCAGATTCGCGTACCCCGTCAAACCTGTCCGAGTCGTTGCTTTAAGCAAGAGAAGACCCCATAGCCGTCACCCTCATGAAGCTCTGCCTTCCCCCCTCCTCTGCTCGTTCGCTCATTCGCCGATTAATCACCGCAGGACTGGATGCAGCCGATCCCTATCGTGCACTGCTCAACAGTGTCTCACTCCAGGGACAATCATTGCGCGTCGGTCAGAGGCTCTATGAGCTTTCACACATCGACCGAGTGATCGCCGTTGGCGCAGGAAAGGCTTCAGCTAGGATGGCACAAGCACTAGAAAAGGTGCTCGGCGGCCGAGTGGCAGATGGACTGGTCATCGTGAAGACTGGGCATACACTCCCGACCAAGCGGATTGCCATTCGTGAAGCCAGCCACCCGATTCCTGATCGATCCGGAGTTCATGCGACTCAGCAGCTCCT
>JAHBWR010000021.1 GCA_019636875.1 Nitrospira sp. | reverse complement strand
GGTTCACCCAATGCCGTCCGCACCTTCGCTAACTCGCGCTTCATTTCATCATAGACGACTCGATCGTCCAAGATTCGAACAGCCTCTTCATAGAGACGCTGTCCCGTCGCAGCGGATTGAACAAGCTCCGGCACGACTGATCGACCAGCCACCAAATTGACAAGTCCGATCCATTCAACTCGCTTAAAGAAGCTCGCAATCCACCACTCCACTGAACTAATTTGATAGAGCAGCACCATAGGAGTTCCCACCACAGCGGCTTGCAATATTGCCGTGCCCGACTTGACCAGCCCAAAATCCGAAACCGCCAACACTTCGCTGGACTGCTCTTTCACGACGGTGACCGGCACTCGACTCCGTTGGAGGAACGGCTGCAACAGATTATCCTGAATTGTGGAGGCTTGAGCCAGGAGAAACTGTGTTCCTGGCTGATGCCGTGCCAATTTCTCCGCGGCGTCGAGAAGGATGGGCATCAGAACCTGAACTTCATGCGCCCGACTTCCTGGCAACAGGGCAATCACACGTTCATGAGGCAACAAGCCGAACTTGGCACGTAGCGCCGCACGATCGTAGGTCTCTTCAACGGCATCCAAGATAGGATTCCCCACAAACGTGCACCGCATTCCGGCTTGGTCAAAAAGAGGTTTCTCAAACGGCAAAATCACCAACACATGATCGACCCGTTTTTTGATCCAGTAGATGCGCCATGGTCCCCAAGCCCAAATCTGGGGTGCAATGTAATAGAATACACGCAATCCAGCAGCCTTAGCGAAATAGGCGTATCTCAGATTCAACCCTGGGTTATCGATAAAGATGACCGCGTCCCAGGGTTCCGAGCGGAATAATCGTCGCATGAAGAAAAACCGCTGAATGATGGCCACTAACGCCAAGGGTCCGACCATCCCCATCACGTCGAACTGTTTCATTTTGCCGACCAGTTGCACACCGGCCGCTCCCATGGCACGTCCGCCAATTCCCGCCAATGAAACCTGCGGGTCGCATGCCTTGAGAGCTTTGGCAAGATTGGCTCCGTGGAGATCTCCTGACGCTTCACCGGTAACGATCAGAATGCGTGCCATGATGATCTAGAGCCGCATCGAGCATAATTGCGATGCAGGGTCCACAGTGGTTAAGACTTTCACCCATGAACCTGTCTGCGATACTCAGACGTCTGCGTCCGATCGAGCCCATTCAGCGCGGACAGCACGCGATGCGCAAGCTCTAAAGCATCGGCGCCGTCTTGACCCGATACGGCAGGACGAGATTTCGCACGAACCGCGCGGAGGAACGACTCAAGCTGTAATTTCAGTGGCTCATCATTACCTGCCTGCACCTCTTCCACCGTCATGCTCGGCCTGAGACCCTGTTCAACTGACGGCTTTCCAATCATTCCTTGCCGCGTCTGAAAGTCGATTGAGAGGCACTCTGCTGGCTGGAACAGCCGCCATTGTCGCATGGCCTTCGGCGAGACTCGACTGGCCGTGAGTGTCGCGACACAGCCGCTCTGAAACTGGATTCGCGCGTTGGCGACATCGTTCATTGAGGAAAGCACCGAGACCCCGACTGCTTTCACGTCCTCGACGGGACCTGGATTGCACGACAACAGCAAGTCAAGATCATGAATCATCAAGTCCAATACGACATCAACATCGATGCCACGCTCACTATAACTTCCCAATCGATGACACTCGATCAGCAACGGTTCGTGGATGTAAGGCCGCATCAACGACATGATCGGGTTGAACCGTTCACTATGCCCGACCTGGATCGCGCACGCATGGCGGTGTCCCAATTCCACAAGTTCCTGGGCTTCCATCGGCAAGACTGCGATCGGCTTTTCAATCAAGACATGCTTGCCGGCTTGGAGACAGGCTTTCGCGACCGAATAATGACTGGACGTAGGGACGGCGATGGTGACGAGATCAACATGCGTCAGCAGATCTTGTAGATCAGAGAAGACCTGTACGCCGTACTTCTGGCCGACGGTAGACGCCCGGCCCTGGTCGTGGTCAACCACGCCCACCAGCATGGAGTCTGGAGACGAGGCATAGAGACGCGCGTGATGCTGCCCAAGATGTCCGACCCCGATCACACCAGCGCGCAGCTTTGTCATAGGCTATTTGGCTAACGTTTGAAGGGGCTTCGCATCAAGAGATTGACCGGAATCCAGGCATTGGTGGATTCGATGGTCTCTCAGGTTCTGATCGGTCATTGGTTGGTTGAACCCTCCGTGCTTGGTTCTTCTTGACGTGTAAGTCCCACCACGGCAATCCCCGCTTCCTCCGCCTGCCCGAGCAGTTGTTCTCGATCCAACATCACGGAGCGACCAGCTTCAACAGCGAGCACCGACGCCTTGATGGAGCGCATGACTTCAATTGTTTTGGGCCCGATAGCCGGCAAATCAAAGCGGAGATCCTGTTGCGGCTTACACCGTTTCACGACGACCACGCCATCTTTGGCAAGGGTGCCGCCACGTCTAATCGCCTCATCAGTTCCTTCAACCGCTTCGACTGCCACAATTGTTCGATCTTTGACAATCACACATTGACCAATGTCCAGACGTCCGGTCTCTTTGGCCACATCCCAACCATATCTGATATCGATCCACTCCTTCTTGGTCGGTTGGCGAGATGTCAAGGTTCCTTCGGTGACCAAGATTCCGTCGAGACCGAACGTCGATTCACAGATCGTGATGCCATCTCGTTCGAGTTCTGCGGCCAGTGCCCGAAGGATGTCATCATCCTTCCACAGCACCAATTTTGTGGCAAGCGCCAAGACACGAAAGTCGGGGCGCGCGTTACTATAGATATGGGTCTTCTTGACTCCCCCCAACAGCACGACGTTCCGAACGCCATCAGATTTGAAGGCATTGATCAACTTATTCAGCTGCCCGATCTTGACCCAATGCAACCGATCGACATGTCGCTCAAGCTCGGGATCTGTTTCCCCTTCATGTGCCACCGCAGACACGTGCAGACCCATCTTGCGCGCGTTATCGGAAAAGATGATCGGGAAACGTCCGTTTCCCGCGATTACTCCGATTCGGCCGTCTGGGATGAGCATAGTACTGGTCATAGCGGATGGTCTCACACTTGTTGATCGAACTCTCGCTCCATTTCAAGATTGACTGCCCGCGAAATTCCACGCTTGGTCCCTTCCATAAAGGCGAGAATCTTCGCCACGTCTGCCTGCCCTTTAAATTCCTTTTTAGCCAGTCGAACCGCCTCTGCGGTTCGATGCCCTTCTCGGAAGAGAAGATCAAACGCCTTTCTGAGCGTGGCAATGCGGTCGGCCGAAAAGCCGTGTCGTTGTAGCCCAACCGTATTCAGCCCATAGAGATGGGCTCGATACCCACCGGCTGCAAAGGTAAACGGGGGAATGTCCTGACCAATCGCGCAACAACCGCCGACCATCACATAGTCACCGACACGCACAAACTGAAGCACACCGGTCAACCCTCCGATGACGGAATGATCCCCAATCGTGATGTGCCCGGCTAGGCTTGCTGCGTTGGCCATGATGATGTTGTTGCCGAGCCGGCAGTCATGAGCCACATGCACATAGGCCATCAGAATGCTCTTCGATCCGAGCGACGTCACGCCACCCCCTTGAACAGTTCCTCGGTTGATCGTCACATACTCCCGGACAGTATTGTCATCGCCGAGAATGACCTTCGTCGGCTCGCCCTTATACGCGAGGTGTTGGGGCGGACCGCCGATCGACGCAAACGGGTGCACTTCGTTCCGCTCTCCAATCTGCGTCCATCCATCGATCGTCACATGCGAGAGCAGTCGACTTCCCTTTCCGAGAGTGACATGTTCCCCGATCACGCAGTAAGGTCCGATCTCTACGTCGCCGTGAACCTGCGCCTTGGGATGCACGATTGCTGTTGGATGTATCTTCACACGTCCCCCTTTACAAACATTAGACGTCTCTGGTGATTCGTCGCCTGCCACACAGGTGTCTGATGGACCATGCACCCTTATGTTGTCACAATTGACGCAGAGTGATTACTTACTGCCCTGTTCCGTTTTTTCATCCATTACCATCGCAGTTACCACGGCTTCACAGACCACTTCGTTCTCGACAAAGGCCTTGCCTTGCATTTTCCAGAACGGTGGACGCTTCTTGAGCACCTCGATCTCAAAACAAAGCTGATCGCCCGGGACCACCGGCTTTCGGAATTTTGCCTCGTCGATCCCCGTCAAATACATGACCGTCTTCCCGACCGTTCCTCCTGACTTGAACACCAACACACCACCTGCCTGTGCCATCGCTTCAATAATCAGGACTCCGGGCATGACGGGACGACCAGGGAAATGTCCTGGAAAGAACGGCTCATTCACCGTGACATTCTTGATGGCCACAATTCTCTTATGTGGTTCAAAATCTTTGACTCGATCCACCAGCAGGAAAGGATACCGGTGGGGAAGTAATGCCTGAATTTCAGCCTGTTCGACCACTGCCATTGGCTCTGCCTCCTCTCGCTCGTGGATAATGCCGATAGTTAAGGGTTCTGTCGATCGAACTCCTTGATCACCGCCTGCGTCACATCCAACGCAGGCTGGTGATAGAGGACGATCCGCATTAATGCATCGCTGCCCTTGTCGACAATCGCGACATAGCCTTCCTTCTGCGCCACCGCCTGTGCCGCGGTGGCGATCTTCCGTGAATATTCCGTGACCAGCTCGCGTTGCTTCACCTGAACCTCTCGGTTGAATTCTTGAAGACGGTGCTGAAAGGCTTCGGCTTTGCCTCGGAATTGCTCTTCTTTTTCTTGCCGCGCGGCCTCGGTCAATTTCCCATTCGGATCCTCGAGAGACAGCTGCAGATCTTTGAGCTCTTGTTCATCAGAATTGATGATCTTCTGCCTCGTCATCGAATAGCCTTTCATGTCCTCCAAGGCCAACTTCCCGGCCTTGGTCCGTTCCATGACCATCTGCTGATCGATGACACCGACGCGTACCGGTTCTGCTGCATGCAGCAGCCCAACCCACTGCGCCAGCACGACCGCACTGCTCACGGCTAACACGCTCACCGCACTCCTCATGATTTTTCCTCCCACCGCCCCTAGGGATATTCGCGGTTGAATTCTTCGATGACCTCGCTTGATATGTCGAGACCCTCTTCATGATAGACCGTCGGACCGCCCTTACTCTTATCGATGACGACCTGCAACCCCAGACGTTTGGCGACCTTGGCCACCACCGTTTCAATCTTGTCACGAAACCCTTCCAGCACGTCTTTTTGCTTTTCTTGCACTTCTCGATTCAACTCGGCCGCCTTTTGCTGATATTCCTGCATGCGCCGACGAAATTGCTCTTCTCGATCACGCTTGGCCGCAGGGCTCAGGATCGAAGACTGTTTGACAAAGTCTTCCTCCATTCGCCGCAACTCTCGTTCTTCCAATTCCATCAGAGCCTGCCGATTTTTCGAATAGGCGGTCAGGTTCTCTTTTGCCCGCTTGCCGGCATTCGTATCATTGAGCAACCGCTGCGAATTGATCACCCCTACCTTTCCTTCAACCCTGGTAACGGTTCCCGCGCACCCACCCAACGAGATTGCCATAGCCATCACACTGAACAAGCACATCCATCCTGTTTGCCATCGTCGTGTATTCGCCATCAGACCTATCACGTTCATGCTCCGCCTAGAACAACGTCCCGATCGTAAATTCAAACACACCTTGACGTTCACCGGTGCGCGCATCAAGATTGATCCCATAGGCCACGCGCAAGGGACCGAACGGAGAAATCCAACGCCCCTCCAAACCCGCAGCAGGCCTGAGATCGATCGACAACGGTTCACCGTCATCAAAGCCCTTCCCATAGTCAAAAAAGAGGACTCCGTTGAGTTTCGCCTCAGCAGAGATCGTAAAGATCAATTCCGTGTTGAAGATCAACTGCTTCGCTGCGCCGAATGGCGCGCGCGTCGTGGGAACGACAGGGCCGGCTCGGCCGAAGGCAAACCCTCGCATGGTATTGATCCCGCCCACGAAGAATCGTTCGTTCAGCGGCACCTGTGTACCTCCCTGCGCATGGACCTCTCCATACCGGGCCCGCAACGAGATCCGCATATCGAGTGGAAGAGGTGTGACCTTGATGACGTCCACATAGTACTTGATAAAGTTGTTCGTCCCACCCAAGTACGGGGTTCCGACATCGAACCCGCCGCCAAACCGCCAGCCGCTTCTGGGATCGATGTAATAGTCTCGAGTATCTCTGAACAACGTGGTCCGAAATCCTGTGGAGGACTGCGTTCCCAATTGCCGACAGACGATCGGGACCAGATCAGGACAGATCCCGAGCTGAGGGTCTCTGAATGTGATTTGTTCGGCAAAGATACCGACACTCCCCGTGACATACTCCGACAACCACCGACCGAGTGTGATACTGCCTCCCGTTCGCTCCTCGCGATAGGACAGGAAGTTCGTCAGGCTTCGATAGCCGTCCACTTGCAGCGAGGTCAACGAGTCGTTCAGGTATGGATTGCGAAATGTGATGTGCCCAAGGGTCCGTCGCTGGCCGAGCTGCCCGCGAATACGCCCGAGCCAGCCATACCCCCCCAGGTTACCCTGCGTGATATCGGCGATCGCCACGAGTCGATCCAACGTACTGAACCCTCCACCGACACTGAACATGCCGGTCGGCTTTTCCTTGACACGGACGTTCAAATCCACCTTATCCGGCGCCACTTGCGCCGGCAGGATTTCGACCGTCTCAAAGAAATTCAAATTATTCAATCGCTGGAAGCTTCGTTTCAATGAAGCGGTATCGATCACGTCTTGCTCGTCCACCCGAATTTCTCGGCGGATCACATTATCCCGTGTCTTGTCGTTTCCATACACATTGATCTGCCGAATCCGCATCATCTCTCCTTCTTTCAGGCTGAGGATAATGCTCACCGTCCGTTCTTCATTGTTCGGATTAACGCTGGGGACCACTTCGGCAAATGAGTACCCCTTACTCCCATAGAGATCCGTGAGTCGGGTGATCTCATCTCGGATTTTGGCTCGCTGAAAAATCTCTCCTTCCTTGATCCTCAATCCTTCCCGAAGCTCCGGCTCTTCAAACACCGTATGTCCCCGGAACCCGATTTCACCGATGGTAAAAGGCTCGCCTTCCGAAATCGGATAATTAACAATGAACCATTTCTTGTCTTCGCTCAGCTCAACAGAAGGTTGGCCGACTCGAACGTTGAAGTACCCTTTATTAAGCAAGACTTCCCTGATCCGTTCGACATCGTTCGCCAACTCGTCTCGCTTCAACACGCCGGCATCGGAGACCATCGAGGGTAGTTTAAATTTGGTAAAGAACCCATACCATGGAATCCACTCTCTGGTTGACATCGCTTTGAACATCTCGGCCTTTGTTGCCGCCCGCAGTCCCTCGAAAACCACCTCTTTAATCTTGGCTTTCTCTCCCTCCCGAATATGAAACATCAGCCGCTTTCTGTCTTCATCTAACGTCTGAATGACCGGGATGACCTGGGCGCTGTAATACCCGTCATGCTGATACAGCTGCCGCATATTCTCAGCGCTCTCCTTCACCAGCTGCTGGTCAAGAAACGTCTGGCTCTTGATGGTCGTCTTCTCCTTCAGTTTATCGTCGCTTAACTGATCATTCCCGTCGAAAACAATTTCCGTGATAAATGGCTTCTCCTGCACGACAAAGGTGACGGCCATTCCCTCGGCCACGGAGTCGGTTTCAACCTGAACATCTTCAAAGAAGCCTGTGTCATAAAGTATCTTGACCTGACCACGCACGGTTTCAGTGGTATACGGATCGCCGGATTTCAGGGTAAGCCGCCCCGCTATGGCTGGCACTTCGATTCGTTTGACTCCACGAATTTCGATCGACGCCACCCTAGACTCGGGCACCTGGGCGAGTGCCTCAACAAGGCCCCACAACACGGAAGCGACCACTGCCACGACGATAAACGAGCGAGCCCTGTAGGCGGCATGCAGGGTCACCGATGAGGATTCCTAAATAGAACAGTCGAGAGCGATCGGATGAGCAAACTCACCCCGCAGTTCCATACTATGGTGTACCGCCCAAGACGAGCCCCTGTCACTCGAATACACTCCGCATGGCATTGCCCATCAGAATGCACAGGCACCATCACTATAAGCCAACTAGCACACAGACATGGCTTCCAACCTGCCTATGCAAAACTTCAGGATTATATTGAGGCCGTCTAATATTGTAAAGGAGTCGACGGTCAGCCAAACGCCAGAGCGGTCGGATCGTTCCGATTCTGATTTCTCGTCCCTACACTGCTCGGCACCATCTACCTTGGGAGGATGTGTTAGGACCATCCATCGAGAGACGATCAGTGCGGCAGTTTCTTGACTTCATGCACCCCATCACATACTATCGGCCCTATGTCTCGTCTTACCGTAAGAAAAGCGGTCATTCCTGCGGCTGGCTGGGGAACCCGATTTCTTCCCGCAACAAAGGCCTCTCCTAAGGAGATGTTGCCTTTAGTCGATAAGCCGCTCATCCAATACACTGTTGAAGAAGCAGTCGCTTCGGGCATCGAAGATATCATCGTGATTACCGGCCGAGGCAAACGAGCCATTGAAGATCACTTTGACCGTTCGGTTGAATTGGAAGAGACTCTGAAAGGAACCGGGAAAAGTCAAATTCTGCATCAAATCAGACAGATTTCGAACCTAGCTAATTTCTGCTACGTCAGGCAATCGGAACAACTTGGCCTCGGACATGCTGTCTTGTGTGCGCAACACTTGATCGGTGATGAACCATTCGCCGTGATATTGGGAGATGAGATTATTGACGCGCATGTTCCAGCACTCGCGCAATTGACGCACGTGTATAAGAAGCGGCATGGTGCAGTCCTCGGAGTGCAGGATGTTCCAAAGGCGGATGTCAGTCGATACGGAATTGTGACTCCCAAACGACTGGCGCATGGTCTGCATCGGGTTGAAGGTCTAGTTGAAAAGCCAACCCCTGCTGATGCTCCCTCTACACTGGCCGTCATCGGGCGGTACGTACTGCCTCCGGAAATCTTTCCCATTCTGAGAAGGACTCGACCAGGAAAGAACGGAGAAATCCAGCTGACCGATGCCCTAAAAGAGCTTGCGAAGAAATCTCCCATGTATGCGCTGGAGATCGAAGGACAACGTCATGACGCAGGAGACAAACTCGGCTTCTTGATTGCCACCGTAGAGTTTGCCTTGAAGAATCCGGCACTAGGAGCAGAGTTCCGCGACTACCTTTCGACCCGTATGCGCACCACACCAAATACTCGACGGAATTGATCTCATCAACCTGTGCGTCGTGTCCCAAGGATCCGTCTGTATCGAAGTCATTGTACGAAGAGGAGCGCCGAAGCGATCCGCACACGTCAGGAGCGGGTTGTCGCGAGCGATTCAGTGCCTGTAAAAACGGTTGAAGGATTAGGAAAAACGCCCGCATATGGTATGCTGGGTGATGAGTATGGTTGCGTAGTCCACACTTCGCCCATTGATGTAACGAACAGGCACATATATGACTGACCCAAACGAGCAAGATATTCAGCCTCCTCAAAATATCGAAGTTCCAACCCAGCTACCGTTGCTGCCGGTCCGGGATATCGTGGTCTTCCCGTACATGGTGCTCCCGCTCTTTGTCGGTCGCGATATGTCGATCAAGGCGATCGAAGCGGCTCTTGCCGGAAATCGAATGATTTTCCTTGCTACCCAAAAAGCACTTGATGTCGAAAATCCGTCTCCCAAAGACATCCATGCGATCGGGACCGTCGGCATCATCATGCGGATGCTGAAGCTGCCGGATGAACGCATCAAGATTTTGGTCCAGGGAATCGCCAAAGCCAAGATCACCAAATATATTCAGACCGATCCGTACTACTCCGTTCGAATTGACAAGCTCGCTGACTCCAAGTCCACGGCGACGACGCTTGAGGCAGAGGCCGTCATGCGGACCGTCAAAGAGCAGATCGAACGGATCGTGAGTTTAGGCAGGGTCTTGATTCCCGATGTCATGGTGGTCATCGAAAATCTCGAAGAACCCGGCCGCTTGGCCGATATGGTGGCGTCAAATCTCGGGTTGAAAGTCGACGCCACTCAGGCTGTCCTGGAGATTTCCGATCCCATTCAACGTCTTCGCCAGGTGAGCGACATTCTCGGGAAAGAGATCGAAGTCCTCTCGATGCAGCAAAAGATTCAGGCACAAGCCAAAGGTGAGATGGACAAGACTCAACGCGAGTATTTTCTCCGAGAACAACTCAAGGCTATCCAAAAAGAATTGGGTGAGCTTGATGAGCGGGCTGAAGAAGTCACGGAATTTCGCAAACGCATCAAAGACGCCAAGATGCCGGAAAAAGTCCTGAAAGAAGCCGAGAAACAGCTCAAGCGGCTTGAAAAGATGCATCCGGATACTGCCGAATCCGCGACCGTACGCACATACTTGGAATGGATGGTTGAATTGCCATGGTCGAAACGGTCAAAAGACAACCTCGAGCTGAAAGCAGCTACAAAGGTATTAAACGACGATCACTATGATCTTGAAAAGGTCAAGGAACGGATCCTGGAATACCTCGCCGTCCGAAAACTGAAAGAAAAAATGAAAGGGCCGATCCTGTGCTTCGTCGGCCCACCGGGAGTCGGAAAGACCTCACTCGGCAAGTCGATCGCCCGTGCATTGGGACGAGAGTTTGTGCGTATCAGCTTAGGCGGCGTTCGAGATGAGGCGGAAATCCGTGGACACCGCCGAACCTATGTTGGCGCGTTACCCGGACGTCTCATCCAGGGGATGAAGCAAGCCGGCACCGCCAATCCCGTCTTCATGCTCGACGAGGTGGACAAGGTTGGTATGGATTTTCGAGGAGATCCATCGGCAGCTTTGCTGGAGGTGCTCGACCCGGAACAGAACAGCGCATTCACCGACCACTATCTCGGGGTCCCGTTCGACTTGACCGAAGTCATGTTCATCACCACGGCGAATTTGATCGATCCCATCCTGCCCGCGCTACGCGATCGTATGGAGATCATTGAAATTCCAGGATACACGGAAGAAGAAAAACTCGGTATCGCCCAGAAATACCTAATCCCACGTCAGCTTGAGGAACATGGCATCACGAGCAAGCACGTCCGACTGACGGAGCCGGCGATTAGGCAGATTATTTCCCACTATACCAGGGAAGCTGGGGTGCGGAGTCTCGAGCGTGAGATTGCCAATGTCATGCGCAAGGTTGCGAAGAAGGTCGCCGAAGGCAAGAACCAAGGATTTCCGATCGATCATTCCAACCTCCACAAGTACCTGGGTGTGCCGAAATACGTGCCGGAAGCAGAACTCGAGAAAGACGAAATTGGGGTGGCAACGGGCCTGGCTTGGACTGAGTCAGGTGGCGATGTCCTGTACATCGAGGCGACCGTGATGAAGGGGAAAGGCCAATTGACACTCACCGGACACCTGGGGGATGTCATGAAGGAATCCGCTCAGGCAGCCCTCAGCTATGTTCGTTCACGAGAGAAGACTTTGAATCTCAATCCCGGGGTGTTCAACAGACAAGACCTCCACATCCATGTCCCGGCTGGGGCTATCCCCAAAGACGGTCCTTCAGCCGGCATCACGATGGCCACGGCAATCGCGTCGGCGTTTTCCGGAACTGCTGCAAGGCGGGATCTCGCCATGACTGGAGAAATCACCCTTCGAGGTCGTGTGCTTCCGATCGGTGGACTTAAAGAAAAGATCTTGGCGGCTAAACGAGCCAAGCTGACCACCGTCATCCTGCCACGTCGAAATAAGAAAGATCTCGAGGAAATTCCGAAACATCTCCTCAAAGGCATCCAATTGGCGTTCGTGGATACCATGGACGATGTCATGAGGATTGCCCTTCGAAAAAGACCTAAGACACCATCGACTTCAAACAAACCGTCGGCCCCTCCGGCGCCTGCTCGTATCCGCCCATTGCGATCCGGGAAAGACCGTCGATCGCATGAGCTCCCTGCCTCGTTGAAAGCCAGGCGCGAGCCGCCGCGACCATAGGAACGTGTCGTGGCCTCTCGTGCGGCCAAACCTCTGCAAGAATTCGCTCTGATTCGAGGAGTGAAGGGCCAGTTTTCTCGTCACGCACCGGGCCTAGTACAAGGCATTGGTGATGACGCGGCAGTGGTTGAGACGACCGTACCGATTTGGTGGCATTTCACAACCGACTTGCTCGCCGAAGGCATTCATTTCGACCTAAATTCTGCTGCTCCCAGGTCGATCGGGTACCGGGCCGCAATCGCCAATCTCAGCGATCTTGCTGCAATGGGAGCGACCCCTCGGTATCTGCTCATCTCGCTCGCTATCCCCAAACAGGTAAGTCAATCACACATCTACGACTTCTACAAAGGACTGATGACAGCCTGCCGCCCTTACGGCGTGACGCTGATCGGGGGAGATACCTCGGCATCCAAGACGGGGCTCTTTCTTAGTATCACCCTGATCGGGACCACAACAAAGCGCCGCGCACTCTTTCGTCACGGTGCAAAGGTGGGGGACCTGATCTATGTGTCCGGCACGCTGGGAGATTCACTTGCCGGTTGTCGATTGTTGGCGCAAGAGACATCTCGCCGATCATTTGAGAAAAACCGGTTACCATTCTCACGATTTCATCGACAGTTCCTGATCCGTCGGCACCTTCATCCGACAGCAAGGATCGCCGAAGGTCAGTGGCTCAATACCGGACGACTGGCCTCAGCCGCCATCGACCTCTCTGATGGACTTTCAGGGGATCTCCGGCATGTGTGTGAGGAAAGTGGGGTCGGCGCAGAGGTGGAGAGCGACCATCTTCCGCTCTCACCCGCTTGTCGAGCTTATGCGAAAGCCCGTGGCGTCTCACCGGTTCAACTCGCCATCACTGGAGGCGAGGACTACGAACTGCTGTTTACCGTGTCGCCAAAGCTCCGTCATACGCTCGAACGACAAGCAAAGGCACACGGCTATCGCATGACCTATATCGGAACCATTCGCCCAAGAAGGTTTGGCATCCAGATGACAACCCAAGGCAAAACACAGCCCTTACCCCAGACCAGTTACGAGCATTTTCGCTGATGGCACAAACAGACAAACATCCTTCTACTGGAGGACGGCGCTCGTTCCGAGCACTGCTCCGCCAAGTGCTCCACCTTCAAGAGTCACCACGACGCACAGCGCTGGCCTTTGCGCTGGGGGTCTTCATCGCGTTCTCGCCGGCCTATGGCCTCCATACGGCCATGGTGGCACTGTGCACATGGTTGTTCGGCCTCAACTTCTTGGCCCTATTGACCGGGGCTTTTATCAACAACCCCTGGACGATCATTCCGATATTGGGGGCAACCTATTGGACCGGCGCTCTGCTGTTAGGTCGCACAGACGTGCCGACGTTCGACTGGAATGATTTGACCACCGGTGGGATTTACCACCAGGTCCTTCCATACGTAGGTCCGTTCGTGCTGGGGGGATTTGTGCTCAGTGTGCTCGGAGCAGTGTTGTCGTACCCCCTCGCATATTTCTTCTGTGTGAAATACCGCCAGAAGCCAGACGCTCCCGCTCCTGAAGCATTGCCGCCTTCAGACTCGGTAGGCTAAGATATCAACTGGCCATGGAACGAGCAGACCGATCGACCGCCCCCTATGATGGATCGGCCCTGATCGCTGATCCGATTCATAAATATGTTACCTTCACCGTTCCGTTTGCGACCCCCGATCCGCAGGAACTCACCGAGAAGGATTTGATCGATTCCCCCTGGGTTCAGCGGCTACGATACATCTTTCAGCTTCAAAGCGCCCGCTGGGTCTACCCTTCGGCAGAACATACCCGATTCGTTCATTCCCTAGGAACCATGCACGTGGCTGGACGATTCGCTCGGCATCTGTACCCTTTTCTCAAGAAAGCGGTCAACGATGTTCCTTCCGTCAACTTTGTGGAAGAACTCTTGCGGGTGACGGCCTTGGTGCATGATATCGGTCACGGTCCGTTTTGCCATTTCTTCGACGATAACTTTCTCCATGCCATGGGGCTTTCCCACGAACGATTGGGTCAAATTATCATCCGAGAGTATTTGGCGCCGATCATCAGAAAAATACGCCGAAGCCCCTCCGGGCCTTTTGCCAAGGGCGAAGAATTGGACCCGGATCAGATCGCGCATCTCATCCTCAAAGAGAAAGGAAAGGACAATTCACGCCTCCCACGGTGGCTTAACATCCTACAGCCCGTTATCTCAGGAAGTTACACCGGTGACAACCTCGACTATGTGCTGAGGGATTCCTACATGTGCGGTGTGGCCGTGGGTCCTGTCGATCTGACACGGTTGATTCATTACACGATCGTGACAGAGAAAGGATTCACGATTCATAAGACCGGGCTTCCCGCACTCCAAATGTTTTTGAACACAAGGATGTATCTCTACTCCAACGTGTATTTTCACCGCACGACCAGGGCGATCGACATCCACCTCCGCGATATTTTCGGTGAAACGATGAAGCTGCTGTGCCCACGTGACCCACGAAAGAACATGGAGAGGTATCGCACACTGACAGATTGGTCACTCCTGGAAGAAGTTCGCGGCTGGAACCACTCTCGCCAGAAAATCCGACGACAATTGGGTCAAGAATGGGCGAGGATTTTAGACCGTGACGTTAAATGGAAGATGGCCTACAGTACGACCTTAAAAGAAAAAGGTCAGGAGCGCGGCATGGCGTTTCCCAGCCATCGGCACTTCGAACAGCAGATTGTCAAAGAATTGCCGGCTGGCTTGAAACGACTCCAATTCCGGGTCGATATGGCACTCTTAGATCCACGACCCGATCCAAAAGATCGACGCGGGAACCCCTTATATGTCTACGATCCCGGAACCGGCCAGGTGTCTCCTGAACCACTGGAAGAATTTCTGGACCTCCTCCCCACGCGACTGATCCAATTTCGGATCTATTCACTCGACCATACCCACGACGGCACCCTGTCTCAAGCGGCCGCAACTGTGTTGAACAAAACACCGACCAGCCTGGAATCGAATTATTAGGGGTAGTGGCACGCTTCTGGGGCGGTGAGAATCCCTAAGCCGACATCTTCAACGGCAGGCTTTTCGTCAGCTGAGCTTTTCTTGTTTTCATGACCTCCCGCTGTTTCTCCGACGGAAAATGCGGGCCCCGTTTCCCCGACGGGAATCGGCTTTCAAATCGCTCGATCACTTCGAGTGCTTCAGCCTCCTCGCCGGCTCGAAGGAGCAGCTGCAGGAGCCGGAGATATGCTGGAACGAGGAGCAGCAGGTGCCGGACTTCTCTGGCCTCTTCCACAACATAACGATACCCCTGGATGGCAATATCCTGGTTGATCTTTTCGTAGGCGAGTGCTTCGATCATCTGGATTCCCAATCGATCCGTATCGGCACTGATACACCGTTCCCACTGTCCGTTCACCAAAGCCCGGACTTCTTCCGCTGAGAGTTGGATCCCCCCATTCTTGATATTCCGACGAAGATTCTCCAACACACCCCTGGCTTCGAGCCACGACCCATACAGTCCAATCAACACTCCGACACAGGAAGTTGGTCGTCGGCATTTCCCATCGAGAGGTGAAAAGTTTTTCTTCGCAACTTGGGATGGTGAATACACTCCACCATTCGCAGCGGCACAAACGTCACAGATGTGGTCGTCATCGGGAGTAACATAGAGATACATTCGAATACCGGAGCGGTCGAAGATATCGACGGCGAGGATACGGCCGGCCATGATCTGCATCTGGTAGTATTGCCACACAACGAGAAGGCCAAGAATGCCCACCAAATAGATGGTCACGTCCGGAAATTGCCATCCGTCAAGCATCGGAGCCACCCTCCTCTACCAGTTTCAGATGATTGCCAAGATCAAGCGTCCGGGAAGACATCTCAGAAATTCTCCATTTTCTCAAATGGGTATAGGACTGTATCGGCTCACACCCCGGCATACTTGACTCGTCTGACGCGCTTTATAACCTCCGCGCCGTTTCTAAGCCAATCTGGCAGACATCCTGCAAGATTGTTCGATTACCACACATACGATATCCACAGGGAGGAGGCTGAAATGGGGATTCTAGGGAAATGGTTGATCGCTGTCGGTGGGATTCTTCTCTCATTGGCCGCCCCAGTTTATGCGCAACTTGGAGCGGGACAACAGAGAGCGGAAACGATCCTTACTAGTATGCCTCCGGATATGCTGGCAAAGGTTCAATCTTTGGCACAGATCATCCAGCAAAACATCAAGGATGGGAAAATCACCGACGATGAAGTCAAACGAAACCTGATGTCAGGCAATCTTGGAGAACGCCTAAAACAATTGAGCCCTGAAGCCGGACAACTCTTGTCAGATATCACTCAGGCATCGAAAGAAGGGAAAGGGCCTGGAGAAGAGAGCCTGATGCCATTGCTCGGCGGTTTGGGAATCTCGCCGGAATAAGAAACATACAACGGTCAAATCTCACCTTGATACGTTGACGTCAGTTGGATTGACTCCCATTCTCTCCCCCTTCTCCTCCGACGCCGATGACTTCTTCGTACGTTCTTCTCGGTGTTCGGAGATGAGTCCAGCGGCAACCAACAGCTGGATGCCGATGAGGAGAAGAAATAGCGCTCCCTTGAACTGTCCAGTTGGCTCAGAAATCGAGAACTGACGAGCTGCGAGTAGGAGAGAAACGATGGAAAGCATAAACAGGAAGATTCTCATGTCTGATACCTGCAGAATAAATCAGAGCGTATACCAGCGGATGAGACCAGATCAATCAGCAACTCTACGGCAAGACTGGAAATGAAGGGTTATCAGCGTCACGGCTCGGGCGAGCCCACACCAGATCCCGAGTCGGTGACAGGGATCGGAGTCGCCGACTGAACCCTCCCCTTGAACGGCAGATCTAGCAACGCATAGGGATTCACACGCGCGCCGTTGAGCTTCACACCCCAATGCAGATGCGGCCCGGTGGCACGACCGGTGGCGCCTACTCTCCCGATGATCGCTCCCGCCTTTACATGATCACCCTCTTTGACCAACACCTCGGAGAGATGAAAATACATTGAGAACAAACCTAGCCCGTGGTCCACAAATATCCCCTTCCCAGAGAAGATATGATCGACGGTGAGCCGTACAATGCCATCATTCGTCGAAACCACCTCAGTCCCGAGCGGAGCGCCGATATCTTCACCGTTATGGGGATTGCGCGGCTGACCGTTCATGATCCGGACACTCCCAAAGATCCCGGTTCGCTTGCCTGCCACAGGCTCGACGAATCCCCTCTCCCATAACTTTGCGAGTGACTCGTTTTCAAGCAATTTTTTAACCTGGGCTTGCTCCCTTTTCCATCGAGCCAGACTTTTTTTATCGAGATCGACCTTGCTTTTAGGCAGCGTAAGACGCTCCACATGAAAGTCCTCCTTCAGGACCTCGACTCGGTATGTCACCGTCTCGTCTCGTTCTCCAGTCTCTACGTCGACGGTTAGCTCATGGATTCCTGGTTCATCTTGCAGGTCGATGCCCAGCAACCCTACGAAGCCGTTCTGCACTTCAGCTCTCGTATCCTGGAAGAAACTGACGGAGCGGCCAAGAAAGGTGCCCCGCATGCGGGTGGTCCCGACTTCGTTTGGAATCATCACCACAAGAATTTGTCCCTGCTTGCCGCTATAGTCCACCTTGATGGGCTGGGAACTCAACGAGGAGTCTGCCAGGATATCGATGGGAAACGCTGCTGCGAGTAGAACCATCACGCCGATTCCAACATGTCGTAGCACGGTACGATCGTGAGTATTCGAATCGCTCATCAATGTCATCGATAAAATCTCCCACCAGACACTTGGGAAATCAATTCTTCAACACGCCGATTCACCGCACTAAACGGATCCATACACAGGATGGTTTCTTCCCAATAGCCATTCAGTTTGAGATACGTCCAGTCGACCGTATAGGATCGATTCTTCGCTCGCGCGAACCGGATAAAGTCGCCACGCACCTTGGCCCGTGTCGTTTGTGGCGGCGTGGACATCGCCCGTTGAACCATCCCTTCTTCCACGACTCGTTCGATCAACCCACGAGACTCCATCAAATAATACAACCCACGCGTCCGTTTCACATCATGGTACTGTAAATCCAACAAGAACACTCGCGGGTCGTCCCACCCGCACTGCCGCTTATCGACGTACGATTGGATCACGTGTTTCTTCGTCACCCAGTCGATCTGATGCGTGAGCTGCATGGGGTCGTCCTCCAATTGCTGCAGCACGGATTCCCATTTGTCGCACACATCGTCCAAAATCGGTTCATGGTCCTCCTGGGCCAAATATTCTTGAGCCCGATTCAAGTAGACTCGCTGGATTTCGATCGCCGTCATGTGCCGACCATCATCGAGCTTGACTCTCTTTTTCAGCGTCGGATCACGAGACACCTCCCGAATGGCTTTCACCGAGTCTTCCAGCTCCATCCCATGCACCGTGTACCCTTCTTCGATCATGGACAGGACCAAGGCCGCTGTCCCCACCTTGAGGTACGTGGCATACTCGGACATGTTGGAATCACCGACGATGATATGGAGCCGTCGATACCGTTCCGCATCGGAATGAGGTTCATCGCGGGTATTGATGATGCTCCTGGAAGACGTCGTAGAAGACGATGTTTTCTCATGAATGTGTTGTGCCCGTTGAGAAATGAAGTACTGGGGCTTCCCGGATACTTTCAGGACTTTTCCCGCCCCACTGAAGACCTGACGGGTCACAAAAAATGGGATCAATTGTTCAGTGACTTTCCAAAAATCGACGTCGCGCCGCATGAGGAAATTCTCGTGACAGCCGTACGTGTTGCCCAATGAGTCCGTATTATTCTTAAAAATATAGATCTCTCCCGATAGACCTTCTTCCCGAAGCCGCTCCTCTGCCGCCGGCAGACAGGCCTCCAATAGTCGTTCTCCAGCCTTGTCATGGACCACAAGGTCAAAAATGTTGTCACATTCCGGGGTCGAGTATTCAGGGTGGCAACCGGTATCCTGATAGAACCGTGCCCCATTGACCAAAAATGCGTTCGACGGCCAACTGTTAGGAATCAATCCTTCGAAGATGTACCCGAGTACCTTCTCCATGGGAAGGTAGATCCGGCCATTGGGAGAAAAAATAAGACCGTACTCGTTTTCGAGCCCGAATATCCGTTGTTTCATAGGACCTAAAGGTACCATACGCGCTATAGAAACAGGTTACACGCCCATTCCGGGATGTGCAACAAACGACGCGTTCACGAAAGTGGAAGCTATGAGGAGAGGATTTGTCGGACGTCACCCACCGACAAACGACGAAACTTTCGGCCGGTGCGGGTTCGGTCCAAGACCGCCACTTCCAAGCCTTCAGGCTGCAGCTTTTGATTCGCCGTCTGTTCAAGTGCTTCGACACAAAGTTTCAAGGCAACGTTGAGGAGAGGAGCATGACTGGGGCTCTTGTCCTTCAATAGAGCTTGAACGGCCTCGGATCGTCCCCCGATCACTGCAAAGTGCTCTTCATCGATGATGCTGCCGTCGAACGAAATACGATAGATCTCATTCGGATGGTTATTGGCGCCAGCCTGCACGACCAAAATCTCGACTTCGAGCGGCTTCATTTCCTGACTGAAGACCGTGCCGAGGCTTTGTGAGTAGCCGTTTGCAAGAGAACGGCCGGTGACATCCTCCCGGCTGTACATAAACCCCTTGAGATCGGCGTGACGGATTCCTGCTTTTCGAAGGTTTTCAAACTCACTGTATTTGCCGGCTCCGGCAAATGCGATATTGTCATAAATCTCTGAGACTTTGTGCAGAGACGCGCTTGGATTATCCGCGGTTAAGAGGATGCCGTCGACATATTCCATCGCGATGATTGAACGGCCTTTGGCAATTCCCTTCCTGGCATACTCGGCCTTGTCCTGCATCATCTGCTCGGGGGAGACGTAGTAGGGCATAGCCATGATCAGGTCTCCCTTGAGCGACGTGCGGTGATCATATCGTCATAGACCGCTTTCAGCTGGTCATCGCCAACATCCGCGATACCCTGAGCCGTCACAAACTTGGCGGTCGGATAGATCCCTCGTATGAGATCGGGTCCACCTGTTCCGACATCATCGTCAGCGGCATTATAAAGCGACAACAACGCCAGTTTGAGCGCTTCTGCCTCGGACAGATTCTTCCGAAAATGCTCTCGCATCGTATTGCGGGCGTCTTTCCCTCCGGAACCGATGGCGTGGTAATCGGATTCCTCATACCTTCCACCGGTGATATCGTACTTAAAGATCCGTCCTTCCTCACGCTTGACATCGTACCCGACATAGAGCGGCATCACCACCAACCCCTGGAACACCATCGGGAGATTGGCTTTGACCATCTGTCCAAGTTTGTTGGCTTTCCCTTCGCAGGACAGCACCATCCCTTCCAATTTCTCATAGTGCTCCAGCTCGGTCTGAAACAATTTCGCCATCTCGATGCATGGCCCGGCCGCTCCGGCGATTGCCATCGCCGACCATTCATCAATCTTGAACACCTTTTCAATACGGCGATCCGCAATCTGAAATCCCTCTGTTGCCCGGCGATCACCGGCGATCACAACACCCGCTTGATACTTGATGGCCAAGACCGTCGTGGCCTGAGGCACAGCCATGGGCCCCACGCTCCGCGTCTGCTCCACGGCCGGGAGCTGGCCATGGCCGCCTGGGGTTAAGCCTGGATAATGTTTGGTGAGAAAATCAAAAAAACTGGAGTCGTCGTGATCGGGGAGATAGGGCAGCTTCATCGTATTTTTAGGCTACCTTCTCTCATACTTGGAGTCGTTCCAGCAACTCATCCACCGAATCTGCGGTGTCCAACAGTTCGCGGGTCAAGGATTGTGTCCCCCGATGTGGATCCATCAACGGCACTTTCTTGATGGTGTTATTGCCGGCATCGAACAGAACGGACGTCCAACTCGCACCGTAGAGGGACCTCGAGAACTTCTGGACGCAGCGCCCACGAAAATAGGCTCGTGTGCCGATCGGAGGATTGAGTTCAGCCCGTTGAATGTCTTCTTCCTCAACAATTCGATCGATGAGATGGCCACGCTCCAGTGTATAAAACAATCCTTTTTCAGGACGGACATCATGATACTGAAGATCCATCAGCTTGATTCGTGGATCAGTCCATCCACACCCTTTCCGTTCCATATAGGATTCGATCATGTGGCGCTTGGCCACCCAATCCAACTCTTTCACGAGCAACCGTGGATCGCGTTCCAGCTTGGTCAACACATCATCCCAGCAGACCAGCACATCCTGTGTGGAGGCTGGGCAACCATGAGCGGTATAAAAGGCCCTGGCAGCTTGCAGGTACGCTCGCTGAACCGCAAGCGCGGTGGTCGGCCTCCCACCGGCCAGCTTGACCGTCTGCTTCACATCAAGGTCACGGGAAACTTGCTTGAACACTCGAACCGGCTCATCAAGTTCCACCTGAGGCAAGTCCGCTCCGAACTCGAGCAATTCTAACACGATATCCAAGGTCCCCACCTTCAGATAGGTCGAAACCTCAGCCATGTTCGCATCACCGGTGATGACATGGAGTCTTCGAAAGCGTGCGGCATCGGCATGCGGTTCATCTCGTGTATTGATGATCGGACGCTTGACCATCGTGTTGAGATCCATGAGACACTCAAAGAAGTCCGCACGCTGAGAGATTTGATATTCTGCCGGACTGGTCTGGTTTTCCGATCCGACCTTGCCTGCTCCTGCAAAGATCGGTCGCGTCACGAGAAATGGGGTTAGGACACGCGCAATCTTGTCGAAGGACACAGCCCTGGAGACGAGATAATTTTCATGGTATCCGTAACTGTTGCCTTTGCCGTCTGAGTTATTCTTGTACAAGAGATACTGTTCGCTTCCCCTCACACGAGCTATCTCCTGAAGGCACTTCGCAAGGATTCGCTCTCCGATGCGCTCAAACGCCACCACCTCACGAGCGGTCGAACATTCCGGCGTCGAATATTCAGGATGAGCTCCATCAACATATAACCGGCCTCCGTTGGCCAATACTTTATTTAACTGTCGGTTATAGTCGGGATTCGGACGCTCCCGTTCACCGTCGACCTCAAAGCCACGGGCATCCAGAAGAGGATTTTCATGTTCGTAATCCCAAAGCGCTCCTGGCGCCGGTAAGACCGGATAATGGCCGATCACGGCAAAGGAGCCGGAAACCGGGTCCATCGCAAACCCGTCCTTCGCCGCAATACCAAACTCAGTCTCGGTTCCAAACACTCGTGGGCGGTTCGTGGGAATGGAATCGTGCATACGGTTGCTAGAGGTAGTGGCCGGTGCTGATGGTTTCAATTTGTCGATGTTCCGTCGGTCCGCCGCTGATGGTGCGGATGTGAACGATCTTTTCACCTTTCTTCCCAGCGATTTTGGCCCAATCGTCAGGGTTGGTCGTGTTGGGGAGATCCTCATGCTCCTTGAATTCTTCTCGGATAGCGCGAATCAAATCGTCCGAGCGTAATCCCGAACCTTCTTGTGCGATCACACGCTTCACGGCAAACTTTTTCGCACGCGAGACAATGCCTTCGATCAATGCCCCGCTGGCAAAATCCTTGAAGTAGAGCACTTCTTTTTCACCATTGGCATAGGTCACTTCGATGAACTTGTTTTCCTCACTGGCTGCATACATCGTGTCGACAGTCAACGCCGTCAATCGGTCGACGAGCGCCTGCCGGTCACCTCCATGTCGTGCGAGATCCTCGTCAGCAAATGGAAGGTTCATCGAGATATATTTCGAAAAAATATCCCGAGCTGCGGCGGCATCCGGTCGTCCCACTTTGACTTTGACGTCCAATCGCCCCGCACGCAGCACCGCAGGATCGATCAGATCTTGTCGATTGCTCGCCCCGATGACGATGACATTCCGCAGCCGCTCCACCCCATCGATCTCTGAGAGGAATTGGGGAACAATCGTGGACTCAATATCCGACGAGATCCCGGTACCACGTGTCCGAAATAGTGCATCCATCTCGTCGAAGAAAACGATCACCGGATGGCCATCCTCAGCCCGTTCCTTTGCCTTTTTGAAGACCTCACGCACCTGCCGTTCCGATTCACCCACATACTTATTCAGCAGTTCAGGTCCTTTGACATGAAGAAAGTAGCTGCGAATTTCCTTCCCGGCTCGATGGCCCAATTTCTTGGCGATTGAGTTAGCGACTGCTTTGGCAATCAGCGTCTTTCCGCAGCCGGGCGGACCATACAGCAGGACTCCCTTTGGGGCACTGAGCTTATACTCAGAAAACACCTGTGGATGCAGAAACGGCAGTTCGACCGCATCACGCACATGTTCCAATTCTTTTTGAAGACCGCCGATATTCTCATAATCGACGTCAGGAACCTCTTCCAACACAAGCTCGGCCGCTTCGGACTTCGGTAATTTCTCAATCACATAACCCGATCGGGTATCATACAGGAGATGATCCCCGACACTCAGTCGCTCCGCCAGCAACGGATCACCCAACTCTGCCACTTTCTCTTCATCGAAATGGAGCGTAACGAGGGCTCTCCCTCCCTCCAGTACATCTTTGAGTCGAACGACCTCGCCCTGACTGTCGAATCCCTTCACCTCGATCACATTCAGCGCTTCATTGAGCACAACTTCTCGGCCCTTACGTAACTCCGTTGGTCTGATCGAGGGATGAAGGCTGACCTTCATTTTTCGTCCCGACACATAGACATTTCCAGTGCCGTCCGCGTTCATACCTGAAAAAATGGCGTAGGACGACGGTGGTGCCGTGAGCTTCTCAACTTCAGTCCGGAGCGCCTCGATCTGGGCCTTGGCGTCCTGCAGCGTCGCTGCAAGTCTTTCGTTCTGCTTGTTGGCTTGATCGAGTTGATGTCGCGACTGGTACAGCCGACGGATCTCTTCTTCCATCGACTGAATCTGGACACGCAGCTTATCCACTTCCCGAGGGTGTTCGTCGTTCTTGTGGATCATCTCTCCATCATCCTCTGACAAGCGCTTCGTAATCTTCTTGACAGAATCTCGGAGGGAACGGAGTCGATTTGGCTGACCTTTGCTTTCCGCCATATCGAGACGACATGAATAATTCGCAGAGCTGAGCGCGAATCAAGCTGGTTTTTGGATTCTAACACCCGACCTAGAGGTGGTCAACTCCAACTGGCGATCTCGCGATGTTGCTACGCACGTCATGTGGGAAAAGAACTTACATCTCCAATGCACGCGTGAACTCATGGACCGCCATCCCGATGTCGTCGCGTGATAACAGCGCTCCCATGACGGCAACTCCATAGGCGCCGGCGTGACGGACTTCACGGACGCGATCACATGTAATCCCTCCGATGGCAAAAATCGGGATGGGCGAGTGGCAGCACGCCTCGCGCAATAGATCAAGCCCTAACGGAGGCCCAAAAGATCGTTTGGATGGAGTGTCGAAGATGGGGCCAAGAACAACGTAGTCGGCACCGTCGCGACCGGCACGACGCACTTCCTCAGCCGAATGAGTAGACACACCGACCAGTTGAGCCGGACCAACCATCTGACGTACCGCACGAGCGGATAAACTATCCGCTCGCAGGTGCACGCCAGACAGATCAAGAGCCATCGCAAGATCCACACGGTCATTCATGATCAACGAGACCGAACCTGATGCCGTCATGTTCTGGATCTCCCTCGCCAGCGAAAGGAGTTCGCGTGTTGAGAGATCGCGCTCTCGCAACTGAATAGCCTGTACACCAGCCTCACTCGCGTGCCGGAGCACCGTTGAGAGTGCGCGTCCTCGCACTTGGTGACGATCAGTAACCAGGAGTAAACGGAAATTGACTAGCGGCATGCTCGAAGACGGTTAGAAGGAAACACTGGGGCGTGAGGAGCCTCGCGGCAAGTTATCACTCTTCTCCTTGCCCCACTTTCACCTTGGTGGAGTAGTTACAGCATTCCTTCGATCGGGCTACTGGCGGTTGCGTACAACTTTCTCGGAATACGGCCGGCCTTGTAGGCGAGTCGACCGGCATGAACGGCACACTTCATCGCTTCCGCCATGGCAATCGGATCACGAGCACCTGCAATCGCGGTATTCATAAGCACCGCGTCGGCACCATACTCCATCGCCAAGGCTGCATCGGATGCGGTCCCGACGCCTGCATCAACAATAATCGGCACGCTGACGGTTTCCATGATAATTTTTAAGTTATAGGGGTTGCGGATGCCGAGCCCGGATCCTATAGGAGCAGCCAAAGGCATGACCGCTGGGCATCCGATATCGACAAGCTTCTTGGCAACAATCGGATCATCATTCGTGTATGGAAGCACAATGAATCCTTCTTTAATAAGAATCTTCGCTGCTTCGATCAATCCGGCCGTATCTGGGAACAACGTCTTCTCGTCGCCGAGGACCTCGAGCTTCACCAGATCCGAGACTCCGGCTGCTCGAGCCAACCGAGAATAGCGAACAGCATCTTCGACGGTGTAGCATCCTGCCGTATTCGGCAAAATCGTGTATTTTTTGGGATCGATGTAGTCCAGAAGATTGTCCTTTGATCGATCGGTGATATTCACCCGACGAACCGCGACAGTGACCACGTCGGCCCCCGACGCTTCAATCGCCTTCTGTGTTTCGACAAAATCCTTATATTTCCCTGTCCCGACCCAGAGCCGAGACTTGAACTCACGCCCAGCAATAATCAGCCGATCCTCTGCCATTGTATCCTCTCAAAATGTGCCGCCGCCGATAAAACCAAGAATTTCAAGCCGATCCCCATCCTTGAGCACACGTTCCCCGAATACTGCACGGTCAAGAATCTCAAGGTTGAGTTCGACTGCAACCCGCTCAGTCTTAATATCCAGTTCTTGCAACAGATCAGCAACCGTGGCGTCGCCGCGCCAAGGCCGAGTTTGTCCGTTGACATGGATCTGGATATCGTCTCCCATATGAGTCATCCTATGAGACCAGAATTCGGCTTGTCAACAAAGCGACGCTTGCGTGGAAGGGCTTAGACACCCCACAATGGGCTTATCATGAGCAAGAATAATCGACAGCTAACCACCATCTTTCGATCGATGGCCGACCTCCTGGCATCTCGACGAGCCAATCCCTATCGAGTCCGGGCCTATCGACGGGCCGCCGATGCACTGCTTGCGATCGAGCAAGACGTGGCGATAGTGGCTGAGCGGCATGGGCTTGAGGAAATTGAGGGAATCGGGGCTGATCTGGCTAAAAAAATCGAAGAGTTCCTTGCAACGGGAGCCATCCGAGCCTATGACGAGCTCAAAACCCCTCTCCCAGCAGAAGTTCAGGATTGGGCAACGCTTCCCGGACTGTCCGATTCACTCGTGACATACCTGTACTTCCGACTCGGAATACGGACGCTGGCCGATCTGGATCAACTTGTCAGATCACACCTGATTCGCACGTTGCCGAACTTCTCCGGCTCAGAGGAGCAGTTGTTGCACGCCGTTCACCAACGTAGGCAGAATTCCAATCCCTAAGAAACCTTCAGTTCTTTGAAGATCTTCCAGCTCTTCAACAACTCCACCGCCTTCTGCAGTTGGACGTCCTGTTCAAGCGACAGCTCCCCGCTCAATTCCGGCAAGGCCGGGGGAGGCGTTCCGTTTTTCAAACTAGGTTCGTCTGGAGACTTTCCGTCGTGTGGCGAGGCATCCTTACCGGTCGGCGGTTTCACTGCCTTCCCCTCCGTCTCCTTCTCATTCGGTTTCCCATCAGGCCCTTTGGTCGGAGAAGCACTGGCAAGTTTGACCACAATATCCGGAGTAATCCCCGTTGACTGAATGGACCGACCCTTTGGGGTATAGTACTTAGCAGTCGTCAGGCGAAGCCCTGAACCATCCCCTAAAGCCAAGATCGTCTGCACAGATCCTTTCCCGAACGAGGTGGTTCCCACGACGACCGCTCGTCCCCAATCTTGCAGAGCTCCGGCCACGATCTCCGAAGCACTGGCTGATCCCTCGTTGACAAGGACAATCACAGGAAGGTCCTCAAGCTGGTCTTTAGACTTTGCGAACCACTCGTCCTTCTTCCCTTCCCGGCTCTTTGTGTAGACCACCAACTTGCCGCTGGGGAGAAATTGCTCGGACACATCGACGGCCGCCGTCAGTAGGCCTCCGGGATTATTGCGTAGATCGAGAATCGTTCCCTGCACTTTCTGGTCGCGAAACTGCTTGATCGCCTTGGAGAGATCTCGGCCGGTCGCTTCTTGGAACTGCGTCAGTCGAACATAACCGACATTGTCGATCACCTTTGATTTCACACTTTCTATTTTGATGGTATCTCGAACAAGGGTGAACACCAATGGATCCGGTGCGCCATCCCGTTGAATGGTCAAGTTGACCTTGCTGCCTTTTGGACCCCGCATCTTGGTGACGGCATCCATCAAGCTCAGATCTTTCGTCGGATCATCATTGACTTTGGTGATGAAATCCCCGGCCTTGATCCCGGCGCGATGAGCGGGCGTCCCCTCGATCGGAGCAATGACCGACAAACGGTTGTCCTTCACCCCGATTTGAATACCAACTCCCCCAAACTCCCCTCTGGTCTCAACCTGCATCTCCTTGTACATCTCGGGTGTCATGTACGCCGAGTGGGGATCAAGCGTCGCCAGCATGCCACGAATGGCACCTTGGATGAGGTCTTTAGGCTTCGTTTCCTCAACATAATGTTTCTGGACCTGGTTGAGGACTTCGGAAAATGTCTTGAGCTCTTCGTAGGTTTCGCTTGCATGTCCAGTCCGTTCCCACCCTTTTCCAATGACGACTCCACCGAGAAGGGCGAGTGCGATCATCGGTCCGATCACCCAAGAGTTCCGCCGCGGCTGCTGTTCCATCATCGTGATTTCCCTTCTTTCCTGCGTCTTCCGACGGTCCACTCACCCAACCGCGACAAGAACCGATTCAGCGCTTGGCCAGCCACTGAAGCGGATCGACCGGTTCGGCCCCTTCACGCAATTCAAAGTATAATGTATTTTCGCCGATCATGCCCGTGTCCCCGGTCTCTCCGATAGCTTGGCCTTCGACAACTTGCTCACCGACTCGCGTCAGAATCTTGGACGCATGCGCATAGAGCGAGAAGAAGCCATTGGCATGATCTACGATTATAACGAGTCCATACCCTTTCAGCCAGTCAGAGTAGACCACACTCCCAGGCATCACCGCATGAATCAAACTTCCCTCTGAGGCTCGGATCTCAATTCCTTTACGCTGCACATAGGTATCGAACGTCGGGTGCTTCTGGCGTCCGAAGAATGAGACGACCTTCCCCTCCACCGGCCAAGGCAGCATCCCCCGGCTGGCGGCACGCGGCGGCGGCAATGGCGCCGACGTCGGCGGCGGGCTCATGGCAATGGCGCGTCGGCGCGTTTCTAATTCCTGTAACAAGCTATCTAGTCGGGAAGCTGATCGTTCCAGTTCCTTCACGGCACGATGATATGAATCTTTTTGGTGCCGAATCTTACCAAGGTAGACTTTCTTTTCCTTTTGAAGGCTTCGAATGTCGGCCAATTTCTTTTCAATGTTTTGTATAAATGTCACCATTCCGGCTCTAGCCTCAGCGCGCTGACGCTCGACCTCCTCCATCCTGGCCATATCTGTCCGGAAGGTCTCAAGCAACTCGTAGTCCTTTCGCGAAACAGTGGAAAGGTACTGTGCTCGACGTTGGAGATCGCCGTACGAATCGGACGCCAAGAGCGCCTTCACATGTCCGAACCGCCCTTCCATGTATTGCACCCGAAGTCGTGAGCGAATCGCCTCACGCCGAGCCTGCATACCAGTCCGCATCGCCGTCAGTTCTGCGGTGATCTCCTCGATCTCTCGATCTTTTTGTCGAATTTTCTGGTTGATGTCTCGATGATCCTGTCGGTGACGGATTAACCGTTCATCCAATGATTGAATGCCATGGAGAACCGATTCCCATTTCTTCTCCGCCTCATCGGCTCGCTTCCGTTTCTCTTGGATCCTTCCCTTCAGCGCCTCCAGAGTCTTCCGTTGACGTTCGATCTTTTCCGAAATGGGATCATCCGCAGCCTCCACGGCAGAGACCAACCCACCGAACGCCGCACAACACAGGAAGAAGATGCAAGAGAGCTTCATGTGCGTCCCTCCCCGACGCGGAGGAGCGACACCACACTTCCTGCAAGTCCCAACCCCATTCCAGCCATGATGAGGGCCAGGCAGAGCGACAAGGGGAAGAACGACAACATGCTCTCAATTCCACTAAACCGACCGGTCAATTGCATCTGCTGACGAAACAGTTCAAATCCAATCTTTAAGATCCCCAACGATAACGCGCTCCCGAATGCTCCAAGCGCAGCCCCTTCAATAAAATATGGAATGCGAATGAACGTACGCGTTGCCCCTATCGAACGAAGGATCTCAATCTCTTCTCGTCTGGTAAACAGCGCGAGCCGAATCGTGTTGCCGATGATTGTCACTGAAGCAGCAGACAGCAGCAGCCCCACGCCAATCGCAACCAGCTCGATGTAGCCGATCAGTTCGGTCAGCACGTTAATCCATTCCTGATTATAGTCGACCTTAGCGACACCTTCCATCGTTTGCACCCGGTCAGCCCAGCCTTGCATCGACTCGGGAGACCGATAATTCGGGGCAAGCGTGACCACAAACGACGCCGGAAGCGGGTTCTCACCCAACCCCTCAAGCAAATGAGAGTCTGCGGGAAATTGCGCGCGGAATTCCTTCAGCGCCTGCTCCTTCGAAATAAACACCACCTCCGCGACCATCCGATCCACCTTGAGTTGTTGTTCCAGAGCTTGTCTCAAGGGAGTAGAAACGCCGTCATCCAGATAGACCATGATCTTGACGTCTTCTTGAAGCCATCCAGCGGCATGGCGGAGATTTACGTACAGAAGCAGAAAGATCCCGACGCAGGCTAGGGTGAAGGCCGTGGTCAAGATGGCCACGATCGTCGTCGTGCGATTGATCCGCATATTGGCCCAAGCTTCACGAACAATATATAAAAACCGTCTCATGTTTCGATTCGCTCGGTCGATCGGCGCTCCTGCGTCAGCACGCCATCCACCAGCGTCACCGCTCGCCGATGAATCTGTTTCACGATCTGAGGATCATGCGTGGCAACAATCACGGTCGTCCCACGGGCATTGATCAGCTTGAACAACTCGATAATCTCCCCGGTCCGTTCGGGATCCAAGTTCCCCGTCGGTTCGTCGGCGAGGAGCACGACCGGGCCATTGACGATCGCCCGCGCAATGCACACACGTTGCTGCTCTCCGGCCGAGAGACTATTGGGAGGCTGATCCTTCTTGTGATCCACGCCCACGGCGCGCAACGCTTCAGTCACCTTGCGTCGGATATCCCTTTCCGACACACCTTGCACAACCAACGGAAGCGCGACATTGTCAAACACGGATTTTTTCGATAAGAGCCGAAAATCTTGGAAGACCGTACCGATTTTCCGTCTGAGATACGGAACCTCTGAGGGTTTCAGCTTGGTGACATTTCTCCCGTGAACGAAGATCTGTCCTTCATCGGGCTGCTCCTCACCGATGAGCATACGAAGCAAGGTGGATTTTCCCGCTCCACTTGGCCCCATGAGAAGAACAAACTCCCCCTTCTCGATCTCCAGCGTAACATCGGAGAGCGCCGGTCGCCGATCGTAGCATTTCGAAACATGGATGAGTTGAATGATCGCGTCCACAGAGTTCCCTTACAGAGAGGTCGATACCATCACCGCTCGGTGAGGTCAAATGCATTCTGAACATGTTCGATGTGTCCCTGCGCGGAAGGTCGCCCATGGACCAACACCACATCAAATCGGCAGAGTCTGTCGGACCAATGGCGCCGCGCCAAGTACTGTTCAGCCAGCTTTGCCAATTTGGCCTGCTTCCGATGATTCACCGCGAGCAAGGCCCCACCAAACGCGTTAGTCGCCCGACCTTTGACTTCGACAAAGACAACGACCCCACGGTCTTCCGCGACAAGGTCTAATTCTCCGATGGTTGTCCGGACGTTGCGATCAAGAATCCGATACCCTTTGGCACACAGAAACTGTTCTGCCACGCTTTCGCTGGCTTGACCATACACATGACGTTGGTCCGGAATAGCCATGGGCTTATCGTTTAGAAGAGCTTTGGACTTTCCTGAGAAGCAGCCTGCGCCTTCGACGTCATCACCACGTCCTGCACCGGAGAGAACGTTCGTCGATGTATTGGACAGGGGCCATGGCGAGCAAGTTGCGCTAAGTGCTCCGCGGTGCCATATCCTTTATGGGAAAGGAACCCATATTCAGGAAACGTCTCGTGATACCTCGCCATCAGGCGATCTCGCGTGACCTTCGCGACGATGGACGCCGCAGCAATCGATACGGAGAGGGAATCCCCCTTGATGATGGGCCGAGCCGGTACGGTCAACCCAGAGAGCACGACGGCGTCAATCAGTAGGTAGTCGGCAGGGGGAACCAGTTGATCGACAGCTCGACGCATCGCCAACCGGGTTGCCGTAAGGATATTCAGCTGGTCAATCTCCGCAACATCTGCCGACCCGATTCCGATCGCGACGGCCTGCTCAACAATCGCAGCATACACATGCTCACGATCCATTGCCGACAGTTGTTTCGAATCGTTAATCCCCAACGGTCGGCATCGACTTGGTAAGATAACGGCCGCCGCGATGACGGGACCAGCGAGTGGGCCTCTTCCGGCTTCATCGATACCGGCGATGCGTCGATAGCCACAGCGCCTGGCGGCCCGCTCAAACTCTTGGGTGGGCCCCATCGAGCAATCCCTCACTGGCAATCATACAATCATTTTGCCATGATGGAACATACTTTCAGAGATATGACTTATGCCGTGACTGTCGCTTCCTCCGAGGCAGCAGGCGTCGTAGACGGCTTACTCTCTCCTCCGCCTACAAATTCACGTTCCTCGACTTTTGCAAATTTTCCCTTCTTGCCGCGCAGGTAGTAGAGTTTTGCCCGCCGAACCTTCCCCTGTCGGACGACATCAATCTTGGCGACGATCGGAGAATGCACCGGGAAAATGCGTTCAACTCCGACTCCATACGAAAGTTTTCGGACCGTAAACATTTCCGTATTTAGGCTTCCCTTGCGGGCAATCACGGTTCCTTCGTACACTTGGATGCGCTCTTTCTCACCTTCGACAACTTTGACGTGGACCCTGACGGTATCCCCGATCTCAAAATGTGGCACTGACTTCTTCGTCAACGATCGTTGAATTCGTTCCAACTGATTCATATCCCTATCCCTCCTCCCGGCATGATATCGGAGCCGCTACTAAGCCTTCGTTCATCAACTCATCGAGTAATCGTCGATCTTCCTCCGTAAACAACCGATCCCGTAAAAGATCGGGGCGTCTGAGATACGTGCTGCGCAATGCTTGTTTCCGACGCCACAACCGAATCGCCTCATGATGGCCGGACAGCAGGACGTCGGGCACCCCGATTCCCTCGATCTCAGCCGGTTTCGTATATTGCGGATACTCTAACAGCGATTCAGAAAACGACTCTTCCACGACAGACTGTGGATCTCCTAAGACACCCGGAACCAACCGTGCGGCGGCATCGATCAACACCAGAGCCGGCAACTCGCCTCCGGTCAAGACATAGTCTCCGAGCGACACCTCGTCCGGATTCAAGGCCAGACGCACACGCTCATCCACGCCTTCATAATGCCCGCAGAGAATCACGATACGGCGAGGCTCACCGGCCAACTCTTGCACATAGGACTGCGTCAATCGGCGCCCTTGAGGAGTTGGAAATATGACCCGAATATCCTCTCCGTTCGACTGTGCGTCGGCACGCACCGAGGCGACCGCTCGGAGGATCGGCTCAGCCTTCATGACCATCCCGGCCCCACCTCCATAAGGGGTGTCATCCACCATCTTATGGCGATCTGTCGCAAAGTCCCGAAGGTTGCGTATGTGGACGTGAAGAAGGCCCTTCTCCTGTCCTCGCTTCAGCATGCTGTGAGCCAACACCGGCTCAAACATCCCAGGGAACAATGTCAAGATCTCGAACCGCAACATGCTAGACATCCAATCCGTCAATCATCCGAACCGTCATAGTTCCCGCGGGGAGATTAACCGCCCGAACCACGTCTTTCGCCGCTGGAATCAGGAGTTCTTTCTCTTCTTGACGAACAACAAATACCGGATTTCCTGGCAAATTCCAAACTTCTTCCAATCTCCCGATTGTCCGCCCTTCTTCGGTAGAAACGGTCAACCCGATCAAATCACATTCATAGTACTGCCCATCCGGCAGATCCGGCACGATCCCACGAATCGTCTGAATGTACCCGCCACGCCAAAGAGAGGCATCCTCCGGTGTCGTGAGACCGGCCAGTCCAAGGATAAACCGGTCACCGGCTCGTCTCACATGCGTGACAGTGGTTTCAAGAGTCCGGCCGTCCCTTCCCATCAAACTCACTCGCGTCAATCCCTCAAATCTGCCAGGCACATCTGAGAGCGGTCGAACCTTGACCTCTCCACGCACGCCGAATGGGCACTCGATCTGTCCTACCGTGACGGTCTCGAGCTGATCCGCCATAGACCGACGTTACGATTTGGCCGGCGCCTTTTTCTGCGCGGCCTTTTCAGCTTCGAATTGCTTCCAGACTCCGGCCCGACGCAGCAATGTCCGGACCGTCACCGTCGGTTGTGCACCATGGTGTAACCACCGAAGCACCCGCTCCTGCTTGAGTTCCGGCACACCGGCCTCTTTGAGGGGATCGAAGATCCCCAGGATCTCAAGGAAGCGCCCGTCGCGAGCCTTTCGCGAATCCGCCGCTACCACGCGATACATCGGTCGTTTGTGTCTTCCCGTTCGAGCCAGCCTCAAATGTACAGCCACAACTGTCCTCCTTCTCCCGCCATGTGAAGATCGCCTACCGAGACCGTAGGAGTTGGGCGAGCTGCCGACGCCCCCCCGAACCGGTCATCGCTTTCGCCAACTTCTTTGCGGACAAGAATTGCTTGATCAGGCGATTCACGTCCTGCACTGTCGTCCCGCTCCCGCGGGCAATCCGTTTCTTTCGGCTCCCATTGATGATCGTATGGTCGCGGCGTTCTCGGGCCGTCATCGAATCAATCACGGCCACGACCCGGCTGATCTCCCGCTCCGGCTTATCGCCGCCTTCCATTGCCTGCTTTAACTTCTGGCCACCTGGGAGCATGCCCAAAATCTGCTCGAACGACCCCATTTTATTCACCTGCCCCAACTGGGTCCGAAAATCTTCCAGTGTGAAGGTGTTACTGCTCAGTTTCTTTTGCGCTTCGTCTGCCTGCTCCCGCGTGATCGTTTCTTGCGCTTTTTCGATGAGCGAGAGGACATCGCCCATTCCCAGTATGCGAGACGCCATCCGATCAGGATGAAACGGTTCAAGGGCATCCAATTTTTCGCCGACGCCGAGAAACTTGATCGGCTTCCCTGTGGCAGCCCGAATGGAGAGGACCGCTCCTCCACGGGCATCTCCCTCGACCTTCGTCAGGATGACACCGGTGAGTCCCACCTTTTGATCGAACTGCCCGGCCATTGTGACGGCGTCTTGACCGGTCATCGCATCAGCGACCAGCAACACTTCATGAGGAGACACCGCAGATTTAACGGCGATCAGCTCCCCCATCAACTCATCATCGATATGCAACCGACCGCCCGTATCCAGAATAATGAGGTCGAAGCCTTGCTCTTGTCCACGTTCGACCCCAGCTTGACAGATACGCACAACATCGGCTTGAGAAGCCTCCACATGATCAGTCCGATGAACCTCCACCCCGAGATCTCGACCAAGAGCCGACAATTGCTCGCCGGCTGCAGGTCGGCGAGGATCGGCCGCAACGAGCAGCACTCGCTTGCCCTGACTTTTGAATAGACGCGCAAGCTTGCCGCTTGCCGTCGTCTTTCCGGCACCTTGTAGACCGACCATCATCACGACCGTCGGTGGTCTGGAGCTGAGGGCAAGGCCAGCCCGTTCATGCCCCATCATCGCACGCAGTTCATCCCACACGACTTTGACCACCTGGTGCCCAGGGGTCAGACTCTGAAGAACTTCCTGCCCTATCGCTTTTTCACGGACCCGATCGATAAACTCTTTGACAATCTTAAAGTTAACGTCCGCTTCGAGCAGTGCAAATCGCACCTCTTTCAGGGCGTCAGTGATATTTTGCTCCGTGAGCACACCCTGCCCTCGAAGCTTCCGTAGGACCTTCTCGAATTTGTCACTCAGAGCATCAAGCATAACGTCCAACCGTCACACAGAACGAGGCCATCGAGGCCTTGAACCAGGCCTTCGATCGCCTCGAAAATCCTAGAAAAAGAGCATCGGGGAGTCTATAGGACCGGTCAAGACAAGTCAAGGTCATCACAAGTCAGTAGTTTTATTGACATGCCGTAAGCCTTCGGATATGGTGCATTTCAAGCACAACGAATTTCATGTGACAACCCCGGAAGGAGGACGAGCGAGCGCGTGCGAAAATCGCCATGGGTGCTTTTCATGTTTGTGCTGATCGGTGGCCTGCTTGGCGGAATCCTAGGCGAGATTCTTCACGTCATGGCACCCCAAGGGACCATCCAGAGTATCTTCTCGACTCATTTCACACCTGGGATCGACCCGCCCCTCACGATCGACCTCGTCTTGATCAAGCTCGTCCTAGGGTTCAGCGTGAAGGTCAACATTCTGAGCGTGCTCGGGATGTTTATCGGTATCTACCTCTACAAACACGTCTAAGAGTTCGTATTCAACGCCTGAAGCCGCAGCGACCGAATCTGATTGCGCAACTCAGCCGCCCGTTCAAAGGCCAACTCCTTGGCGGCCGCCTTCATCTCCGTCTCCAATCGTTCGATCCGTTGATCGATTGATTCAGCTTCCCCATACGGTGCCGACGACTCCGCCGCAAGATCCAGTTGGACATAATCCATTTCGCCGACGGCATACTCGAGAGGTGGGATGTTCTTCTTGATTCCAACGGGGGTAATGCCATGCGCTCGGTTATACTCCGCCTGGATACCCCGGCGTCGGCTGGTTTCCTCAATCGCCTGCTTCATCGAATCCGTCACAAAATCGCCGTAAAAAATCACCCGTCCGTCGAGATTGCGTGCCGCCCGACCTGCCGTTTGGATCAATGCACGATAGGATCGGAGATACCCTTCCTTGTCGGCGTCGAGAATGGCAACCAGACTCACCTCGGGGATATCGAGCCCTTCCCGCAACAAATTAATCCCAACCAGTACATCGAAGATCCCACACCGAAGATCGCGGACGATCTCAGCCCGTTCGAGCGTCTTGATATCTGAATGCAAATAGCGAACTTTGACCCTGAGGTCGTGAAAGTACTCGGTCAAATCTTCGGCCATCCGTTTCGTGAGCGTCGTGACTAGCACCCTGCCACCCTTGGCAACTTCCGAGCGAACCTGACCGAGTAAATGATCGACTTGCCCCTTGGCCGGCACCACCTCGATCGGCGGATCCATGAGTCCCGTCGGCCGTACGATCTGTTCGACCACATCAGTGCCAGCGTGCTTGAGTTCAAATGTGCCTGGGGTGGCGGACACATACACTACCTGATTCAGACACTGTTCGAACTCGGTAAACTTCAACGGACGGTTATCCACCGCCGACGGCAGTCGGAATCCATACTCCACCAGCGTCCGTTTTCTGGAATAGTCGCCCTCATACATGCCTCCGACCTGGGGAACGGTCGCGTGCGACTCGTCGACGATCAAAAGAAAGTCCTTGGGAAAATAGTCGAGCAACGTGGGAGGCGGCTCACCCGGCATGCGGCCGCTGAGATGGCGTGAGTAGTTTTCGATGCCATGGCAATAGCCCATCGCCCGAATCATTTCGAGATCGAACTTAGTACGCTGCTGGATTCGTTGGGCTTCCACCAGTCGTCCCGTTTTCTGGAGTTCCATCACACGTTCATCGAGCTCCTCTTCGATGCCAGTAATAGCCCGCTCATAGCGGTCGGGCGCGATGAGGTAGTGGGTGTTCGGATAGATAGCCACTTTCGGCAACTTGCCCAGCGATTTTCCCGTGAGTGGATCGATTTCATGGATGGCGTCGACGACATCTCCAAACAACTCAATGCGCACCGACTTCGCTTCGGACGACGCAGGAAAAATCTCGATGACATCGCCCCGCGCCCGGAACGTGCCTCGATGAAAGTCCACATCGTTCCGCTCGTATTGGATCTCCACCAACTTCGCCAAGATCTTTTCCCGCCTCGTCTCCGTCCCCTCCTCCAGATAAATGAGCATGTCATGGTAGACCTCCGGTGACCCAAGGCCATAAATACAGGACACGGAGGACACAATCAGAACATCGTTCCGCTGCAACAGTTCCGTCGTAGCGGAATGGCGCATCTGATCGATCGCGTCATTGATCGACGCATCTTTAGCAATGTAGGTGTCGCTCTGAGGAATGTAGGCTTCCGGCTGGTAATAATCGTAGTAACTGACGAAATACTCAACAGCATTGTGTGGGAAGAACTGCTTGAATTCTTGGTAGAGCTGCCCGGCCAACGTCTTATTGTGGACGAGCACCAGCGTCGGCTTTTGAACACGCTCGATCAGGTTCGCCATCGTGAAGGTCTTGCCGGATCCAGTCACGCCGAGCAGGACTTGATGTTTTTTCCCAGCTAGGACTCCAGTCGAGAGCGTCTCGATGGCAGCGGGTTGATCCCCACAGGGTTTGAAGGGAGCTTCAAGTTTAAACGGCGGCACAGCATCCTCCAGCCGCTCATCTTAGCAGATCTCATAGGTCCAACGCTCTGAGCACCACCGAGTGACCGACTCCGTCCGCCACATTGCTGTTAGCCCTACCGCTCAATAGTGACGGGCCAGGCAGCGAGACTTTGGTAGAAGTTCCCGCGTTGCCGGTATTCGGTGGCAACGCCGGTGGGTGATCTCGCAATGCAAAGTCAAGCAATGACCCCATATTCACCGTGCAGCACCGGTGCGGGTAGTATAAAGTCAAAAATTGACCCTTTTAGATAGCCTCGGTGACAAGCACACGGACTTTCGATTCAGAGCTACAGGTGGGGCAACTTTGTGCTGTCCTAGACATAGATCCGCTGATCCCCGTTACCAATCTGATATGCTTCGTAACCTTCGTTGTCGAACACCGTCACGACATCGCCATTCGAAAATGTGAGCGTGAGTGTCCCATCCGGATCTCCATGTACCGACGTTACTGATGAACCTAAGAGTCCCAATAAGCTGGCTGCAGAGCGGGGATTGTTTTCATCTCCGTCCCACTCGGTCACTACGTCGCCTGATGTATGCTCGACCCTACTTTGGACAGATAGTGACGCCACACTTTGAGGAACTGATAGATCTTTTGGCATTGGCACAGAAAAATGGAACTGGTTGT
>JAHBWR010000020.1 GCA_019636875.1 Nitrospira sp. | reverse complement strand
TCACTGGAATTATCAGCCAGCCAATTGAATCTCGTTCAACGGAATCTGCTGCGGACCGAAGAGGAAGATGACGAAGAAACGTTGCTCAATTACTATGCCTACGCAGACTACAAGTTTGGCACGAAGAATCATATCGGACTGTTTCTCCTCTATCAGGATCAGCAGCGACTCGGGACAGCGCAACCCATCTATGTCGGACTCCAGTCGAGCGGGAAATTCTTCAAACGCTTCAAGTATTGGTTTCAAGCAGCAATGGTACGTGGTTCGGATGGCGGCCAGACTATTCGCGGCGAGGCCATTGATGTGGGTGTGACGCATGTGGTCGATGGGGATTGGGATCCGTCGTTCACCGTCGGCTACGCCTATGGCACAGGAGACAGCAATCCGGACGACAACGTCGATACACGATTTCGACAAACCGGATTTCAGGGCAATTCTGACAAATTCAATGGTGTCGCCCGGTTCAAATATTACGGGGAAGTGCTGGATCCACGACTGACGAATCTCATGGTCTTCACGGGCGGATTTGGTATCAAACCGTTTAAGAAAACCTCATTTGATCTGGTCTATCACTATTACCTTCAAGACCATCCGTCGACACGCATCCGAGGATCTGATCTGGATACTGATCCGACAGGACTCAGTAAAGATATCGGTCACGAAATTGATTTTATCGCAGGTTATCAGGGCATCCCACATCTCCAGACAAAGTTTGTCCTGGGCTATTTTGTCCCCGGCAATGCCTTTCCTGAAGGATCGCGGAGCGGGGCGTTTCTAGCCAGCTTCCTCCTGCGATACAACTTCCACTAACCGACCTCCGGCGTGTGGGCATCCATCATGGAATCTGATTGTGGTAGTACGTCTCGTGCGTGAGCGTGGATTACACATGATGCAACACGCAGGATTGTGCATGTCACTGTGTGGAAGATTGAAGTTCAAGGGTAAGAGAAGGCGTGCTGACAAATATTAGTGGTCTCGGCCGCGGCCGGACCGATCCGATCGATCAGGTCGTTCCACTTTCTCAGGCCGTTCGATGCGATCCGACCGATCTCCCCGTTCGGAACGATCCGACCGATCTAACCGATCAGATCGATCGACACGCTCTCGGTCTGAGTCATCTCGTCCACCTCGGCCTCCTCGGTCATCGCGATCTCCTCGATCACCACGACCTGATCCACTTCCGGATTCACCACGATCTTTGTCTTTAAAGAGGCGGTCACCACGTTCTCCTCGTCGGACCTGCTCCCGAAGCGCTTTCAGGCTGGCACGGCCCTCCTGGAAATCGGACCCGCGCCGTTTGACTTCACGCCCTAAATCCAACAGGTCGGACGAGCGATAACCTTGTTTGATTCCCTCACCGACCAAGGCCGTTCCATCGTTCGAGGAAATCTTTCCTTCCTTCATTACGGCCAGGCTCTTCGCGCCGGCCGCCAGTTCCTCCTGAGTCGCCTTATGACGGCCTTCCTGAGACAGTCTGCTCAGCTCCCGCACCTCGTCTGCCGTCGCTCCACGTGCAAATGCTTCCGCCATGGTTTCCAGCGCACGCTGCCGGTTTCCCTCGGCCAGGCCGCGGCCCTTCGCTTCTTGCAAGACTTCATGCGCAGACTCAAGTCGAGCGGTCATCTGTCGAAGCACCGGATCGATTCGCTTGGGATCAATTCCTTTCGCTAGCCCTTCTTTCACCTTATTGGCCAGTGATTCAACCGGCAAACCTCGTTCACCGGCCTTGTTGACCTGTTCGATGAGGGAGGTGATATCGTCTGACGAATGCCCTTGCGCAGCCCGCAGCCGATTGATTTCTGCTCGATCTTGATCCGAAAGAGATTCCGCCTGGACAGGGCTGATCCAGTGCGTCAGTACCATGCTTAGGATGATGGATCGTGTGACCGTCCTGTTTCTCATGGCGTATCCCGTACCACTACTATGCCGTTTGTCTGCCCGAATCCATCCGTCACAAAATCGTCGGCATGTGGTGGCGTGATCCACTGATCTTCGTCAATGACATACATGAAGGGATATTCCCCTTCCTTCAAAGGCACGACCACCGACCAGACCGTTCCACCTACGATGGTCATCGGTGTCGCGTGCTTCACCCAGCCGTTGAAGGATCCGACGAGACAGACAACCTTGGCTCCTGGTGCTGATATGGTGAATTGGACCCCTTGCACTGTGGCTCTCGGCCGTTCTGGCCTCACGCTCTTGGTGCACCCCCAACTCCCGACCAATGTAAGGAAGAGGCTCAACAGGACAATCGAGTGAACAAACCCATGATGTCTCGGCGTTCTGCACATGGGTACAAGAGTAATGCAGGTAGCCGATCGTTTCAAGGGAACAGGTATGGGCGCTAAATGGCGACATCAAGCACCGCATTATGGGCACCAAAACCATCGGTGGTTTCTTCATCTGCCAGCGGATCGGCGATCCACTCTTTCCCGTCGATGACGAACATATATTGATAGCGGCCTGGATGGAGAGGAATGGTGGCAGTCCACATGCCTCCATCGGACCGTTCCAACGGGGTTCGCGCTGGATTCCATCCGTTGAAGTCTCCCGCAACAGAGACTGAGTGGGCGTCAGGCTGGAGGAGGATGAGACGTACAAACACCTTCGGCTCTACTTGCTCTATAGGGACCGCAATTGTCTGTGCCGGCCCAGTAGGCGCTGGCGTTTCCACAACATGGGAAGAAGGGATGACGGTCAATACACCCACGACGGATACGATCGCAATACAAGCCGCGGCGACGGCACCGGCGAGATTCCACTCCAATGTGCGTGATGCCGTGACGGTTGCCCACAGTCGCTCCCACCAAGTCGGTGACTGTGGTTCGAGCTTGTTTTTCAGCTCAGAGAAGAATTGTGGCGAAGGTACAATCTTGGGCAGGACAACGGCTTCGGCAATTACCATCTCAAGATTCAGCCACTGTCGGCGCAAGTCTGGTTCTGTATCGATGGCTTGTAGAAATCTGACTCGCTCCTCGGGAGTGAGATCATGATCCAAAAATCGTTGGACAAGGAGTTCGTGTTCATCCATAGGGTCACCAGGCCGGCGTTACATGTCCTCTCCTGTCGGGCGTAACGCCACCAGATCACGGCTGAGTTGGAGCCGTCCTTTATACACCCGCATTTTGAGTGTATCGCTGCTCACACCGAGAATCTCTTCCATCTCCTCATAACTGAGTCCTTCGACGTGCTTCATGACGAAGGACTCGCGATAGAGCGGTGGCAAGCGCGCAATCGCGTCTTCCAACTGGGTCGCCACCTGCTGTTGTGACAACAGCCGCTCCGGGGTCCGCATCTCGGCGACATGGCTATCCAAGGCCTCATCCACATCGAGGTCTGCCGGCCCCTTCCCTGGACGTTTGGCTCGCAGCCAGTCCTTACACTTGTTGACTCCGATCCGGTAGAGCCATGTCGAGAACTTGGAATCTGCACGAAATGTCGAGAGCGCCTTGAAGGCCGTGAGAAACGCTTCCTGAGCCAGATCTTCAGCTTCAGCACGATTCCCCACCATCCGATAAGCCAGGTTCACGATCGTAGACGCGTGTCGCTCAATGAGCTGTCCGAAGGCCTCATGATCTTGCTTGAGGCTACGGGCAACCAGCTGCGCATCATCAGGTCCTACCTTCAGATCCGGCGGCATACTCCGATTCCGGTTAGTCTGGTCCGATGCCACAGGACCGTCTGCTTTGACCTACACATACCATTAGACGCAGAGGTCTGCGGGTCGTAAACAACACTAAAAGCGTGGAAAGCTTGATTAGAATCGGTAACTGGTGCCGATTGAGACCACATAGTCTGGCGCGCCATTGGAAACACCGACCGCCACACCACCGTTAAATCTCCAGGCAGCGGACGCCTTGTAATTCATCGCGAAAAAGAAATCTCGAATATTCACGAGACCTGGTACTAATGCCCGATACTCTTCAAAATAGACGCTCGCCAGGAGATTCTTGGTGAAGTAGTACCCGGCGCCGACGTCATACCAATACTGGTTCTGCAACTCCACGCCATCGGGATTCCCGATGAAATTGTACCCGCCGTCGAGGAAAGCCAACCACTTCTCCCCGATGAGCTTGGAGATTTCGATCCCGTATCCATGATCAAGGGCGCCGGTGCCCAAGCCCTTTCCTTCACTGGCGGTGGGGATCTTTAAACGCCCGGTGATGGCAATCAGTGGGACATAGTCCCGTTCTTCCACGAGGTAGTAGCGGCCCCTGAGGATGATATCGCCGAGGCCTGAGTTGGTCACTTTTTGTGCGGTCTGCCCAGCAACACCCTGGCCGGCATTAAGCAAGGCAAGACACTCCGGCTTGTCCGTATCGATTTCTGTCCCGCCCTTCTTCAGGCACCGTCCAGGCAACGTCTGAATCGGCTGACCACCGACCAATGTCGCTGTGCCGTTACTGGTCACAGACACAAACGGGATCACCAACGACACATCGCCATCTCGAAAGTACCGACGTATCGACAACGGGACGTACACGAATTCATTGGTGGTCGTGGTCCCAAAGTTTCCGCTGCTGTAACTGGGGTTTATCCCAATTTGCCAGTTCCGTTCAGATGTTGGCTGAGGTCTCTTGTCGTATGAATCTGTTGCGTATACACGATCCATCGCACAGACCATCATCCCGAACATTGCGACCACGACCACCATCCACTTCTGCATCGTCACTCACCATCCCTTTCTGGCTGCATGACTCCACCGCCATACCATCTCTTACGAATCAATACATAGTATGTAGATTAGCAACGGATTTCATGACATGCAACAAGTTGCCGCACAGAAAAACGGCGCCGAGACCGTTTCGGCGCCGTAGACACTCCCAGCAGTGATAATCGACCGTATTCAGTTTCTTCCAGAACGTTCCTGTCGTTCAGGGCGTTCGGGCTTCTCAGGTTTTTCCGGACGATCCGGTCGTTCAAATCGCTCCATCCGTTCCGGTCGGTTCGGCCGATCCATCTGCATCATGCGGGCGTTCTCTCGCCCACCTCGACCGTGCTCACCGGCCACATGGTCGGCTCGGTCCAGTCCACGGAGCTCCCCCCCGGCGTTTGAACGATGATTGTCTCGACGATCCGCTTGCCGATCCATCCGGCGATCCTCTCTCCGGTCCTCTCGCCTGTCTTCTCTCCGATCCTCACGACGATCCATCCGGCGATCCTCTCGGCGGTCCTCTCTTCTGTCCGCCCGGCGATCCTCCTGGCGCACATCATCGACTTGGGCCACCACCGTATAGTCCCGTCCTGTGCCATCTCGACCACTGTTGATAGACCCATGACCACTATTCACTGATCCCGAGCCGCTGTTGAGCGACCCATGCCCTCGGTTGTCTATCCGAACCTCCGATCCTTCACCATTACCGTTCATCTTTCCGACGGCCGGTGAAGTCATGATTGACAGTCCTGCGAGGGTCCCGACGATGATTTCTTTCCAGCGTATACGGTTCATGATGCAGCTCCTTTGTTGACATCAAATGACCTCAGTCTAACGTGCGAACGAATCGACACCTAACTAATCTTCCAATTCTGCCTCATCCCATACCACCACAACTCCGTTCCGCTCACCCTTCACCTTTACCAGTGAATTCACCCTCACCTCTGCGAAGAAGTTTGCTCGAGTCATGGAAGAACCGCTCACGCTCTCAAAGTGAGTAACCGAACTCGTATCCACTGATACCCCGAGAATGACCAGATCATTGCCGGTGATCGATTGCACCGGCCCTTGAAGATCCAAATCCCTATCGGCAGAGCGCAGCTCAACGCGAGTGGCGATGACCGAGGCTGTGCCGTTAACACGACCGCGCACCCGTACGTGATCACCGGGTGATACATTGCTCAGGCTGAAACCTCTGAGATCTGTCTGGCTATTCACATGAACAGTCACACCGGGCAAACCGGCGATCGTAAATACATTCGATCCAATTGTTGCGATATCACCTTCGAGGCGCACGCTTTCGTGGAACTTCACATGCTTGGCGACGAGTGTGCTGCCATCGAATCGGCCTTCAGCGGACATCTTCGTACCGAGTAGGATCTCATCGACGGTGCCACCTCGAAATTCTGTGCTATCCGTCGTCCTCACCGGAGTGGTCCCAATGGTAAACTCGATGCTGTTACCGTTAGGAGTGCCGGCCTGTGTTACGAACCCTTCAACCTCAAATTCATCGATTACCTGGCCGACAGCCTGGTTCTCAGGCTCGACCGTCGTTGCAATGAGCGTTGTCGAGGCGTTGACGAAATTCGTCCCCTTGCTCTCTACGAAAAGACCATCCCAATTGTTCCCGTTGGGGACAGGCATATCGCTGATATCTGCTCCACCATAGTTCACCGTAAGATTGCCGATTCGGAATATTGCAGACCCAGAAGCATGGTTGCTTACAAAGCCACGAACTTCTGGTGTGACATTGACCAGCTTCCTTTCAATATACGTTGCCTGGATGATGCCGTTCGGGCGAATGTGGCCATTCACCTCGACATGATCGGTCCCGGCTATGAGGTTCAAAAGATTGCGTCCAGGAATGTTGTCGTCGATCAACGTGGTGCTGTCGACAAACACCGTTTGCCCCATGACGACCAGGGAAAGGCCATCCGCTGCCACCGACTGAACGAGTCCCTCGACTGCATCCTTCTGAAGAACGGTGCGGGCCGACCGCTGATCCCCGTTAAATGATCCGTTGACCGTCACGGTCATTCCGAGTTTCAGGTCCTGTTGGCTGCCGGATAGGCCGTCGACCGTAAACGTAGAGCCGGCCGTCTCAAACTTCTTCCCATTGACGATCACGCTGCCAAAGCCAGTAATGGTACCAGACGCCGATGCAGAACCACTTGCAGCCCCACTTCCTGATCCACTTGCGGATACAGAGGGTGCTCCATCACTGCCACAAGCGGCGAGGAGTCCCGCCGCCACCATTATGGCTCCCAGACTAATGACCCATCGTGAAGTGTTCATAGTGTGTTCCTTGTGAAGCGATTGTGGTTACGATTGCTGGTTCCCGTGGTTATCAAACGAGACTCTCGCCGGTTGAGGTATGTCGGCTAACACATCGGCCGACCAGGTGACCCGCGCCGGACACCATTGCCAAACGCCGAGCGTGATGATCCGCGTGAGCCCAGCCGGCATGCAGGCCAGTCGATTTACGGACACGTTCCGATTGATCACCCTGGTCGAGGCTCCGCACCGATTTAGGTAGGGCTCGCTGGAGACGTTACGTAGATCGACATGGGGGATCACAAAGGCGACGACTGGGACCGGTAACACTGCAATGGATGAATCGTCGACCCATTCACTTCCGGAGCAATGTCCCTCCAGACCAGCCGTTCGCTTCACTTCATCACGAACGAGGGTCGAGGTACAGCCCGATAGCAGGAGCGTCGTGCAAAGAATGGATGTGCATACCCTTGAATGCAATCGTTGCATAATTCCCCTCCTTCAACCTTGTCTGATGGGTTAGACGGAGGAGAGGAAGAATGGTAAACGATGGTGGAGGGAAAGCTGTGACCCAGCGAAGGTAGGGGATGTCCCGCCTAGGTAAAACCCAGGCGGGATTGAATAACCTGTCTACGGCAACGGAGCAGGATTCTGTTGCGCAGGAGTCAGTTGACTCTTCCACGAGGAAGGCAGGTTCTGCACCCAGCCGTTGTAGACCAACGGAATCGGGAGGACGCCTTGTCCGCCCATTCCCGCATTGGCCGTGATAGTGGCATCCTTTGCTGTACTGCCGGTGGCTGTCAGCAAAATACGCCCAACGACTGAAGCATCGGCTGGATTGCCGTCGTTGTTGGGATCCGGATCCACGATCAGCATGGTGTTGGAGAATTTGCTGGAGACATAGGCGTAATAACCGCCTCCATTTTTGGCTCCGTATTGCACGCCATGGCATCCAGGATCACAGCCCAACATCGCCACCACCGTGTCTGTAGTGGGCAGACCAGGTCTGGTATCAACAACCGTAATGGTTCCGGTTAACGTGTTGGCTGTAACCATATTCTTCCCGTCTGGGCTGACGGGAGTCTGGATCGGGAGGGCACCGACCGGCCCGGTGATCGCGCCGGAGACTGGATCATAGTTGGCGATCAAGTTAATCGTCTTGACCACCGCGTTGGAATGCATGTCAATGACCGTCATGGTGCTATCGAGCAAATTGGCCACGTAATACTTGCTCGCATCCGGCATCATCCCCGTCGCAATCGGATGGCTCAATGGGCTGCTGGTCTGGAGGATCGACTCGATCCTATTCGTTCCGAAATTGTACTGGGTGGTATCACCCGTAATGACGTTCGGCGTGACCATCTGCTGGCCGTTCGCGCTCATCCAATGGGCATGCGGATTGCCACGACCGATATTGATGCGCCGCTCGACCCCGTTGCCTAAGGGAGCGATCTCCATCACGGAATCGGTACGAGTATCTCCATTATTAGTGACGTGCAATTGATCGGTGTCGACCCGGGTCATCACGTGCGCCGGGGATTCACCGACCGAGAGATTCTTCACCAAGGCCCCGGTCTGCCGGTTGAAGACGGTCAACTTACTATCAAACCACTGCGTCTGATAGATCAGGTTCTGATTCCGATCCGTCCACATATTATGTGGATTGTTCATGTTGATCTGCGGGAGCGCGACCTTCCGTGTAGGCTGCCAGGTTGTGGCACTAATCGCCGTGGCGGTGCCAGGCTTGCTCTTGCCGGATGTCTTCTCGAACTGGGTATCCACCCACACCTCCCCCACGCCGGTAGTCGTGGGATTAAACGGAGCTTGTAACGAGGCATCGTTCCCGTAGCGAGTATTCAAGACCGCCGGCAAGTTGACCACCCCAATATCCACTCGTACATCGACATCTGGGTAAGTCACATGCCAGGGGGCACCGGAGGCATAGTTCTGCCAATTGGCAGGATGCGTCGCAATAAAGAAGGTCCGCAACAAGCGAGTCGCCAGATCACTGCTCGTAGGAACGGTAATGCCGTTTATAAGCGTAATTGAATTACCAAGGTCCAATCCCGGTGTGTTGGGATCATCGACAATTACTGCGCCGAACATGTAGGGGTGGATGCTGCAGGTAAAGACGTACAGTCCTGGTGTCGTCAGCGTCACCTCGTCACCGCCTTTTCTCGGCGGGGTGTTAAAAGGCATGCCTGCCGCCCCGGTCGGGAAAATTAGACTGGTCCGTGTATGGACGGTATTGGACTTTCCCGTAAACCTGACTTCTGTTCCAGGAGTTGCGACAGCCAAGGATTGAAATCCCGCAACCGGTCCGTCCGCATTCTTGAACCAAGCGCCTGGCTCGTCCGTTAACTCAAATTCAACGCGTGGATCGCTTGCCTGAGCCAAATTGTGAAAGGATCCACTCACAAGTGTAACAGCGAGGATCAAACACAATCGCACAAAGATCATCATCCTCTTTCCCATTTACCTTGCCTCCTCATCAAGTATGGACATGGTGGTCGAACTGGACGAAGCGCAATGTACGCAATTTGTATGGGCGCATGCAACACCATGCTGGCAGAAACTAGCAATAACGAGATGATCCTAATGCCCTTACCTATCAGTTCTTATTACATTCTTACCAATGCATGAATCTAAAAAGATTCAGTATCTAAATAGATTCAGTCACTCGTTAGGCACACTGTGCCGTTCATGTCAGCGCACGTCCTGAAAGAACATGCGTGGGAGAACCGGCAGGCGATATTCAACATGAAGAATGATGAGCAAAACGCGGACAAAACTACGCCAAATGCCCATCTTCACGAATTTCCGTGCATCGGTCACAACAGGCGGATGAAGGAGAAGCGGGTTCGTGACCTTGATGAGACGTTCACAGAATGCGACATCCTCTAGAATTGGCTGATCAGGAAACCCGCCGAGCTCTTGGAACAACGTTCGTCGCACAAACAGGGCTTGATCCCCATAGATGATTCGACTTCTAGTGCAACGGAAATTGTCGAGGAACGAAATGAACCGAAGTCGCCAATCGTCTCCTGAGAATTGGTGCATGAAGCCGCCGGCTTGAACAGTCTGGTCGTCTTCCATCTCGTTGAGTCGTCGAATGGCACCATACGGCAAGACTGTATCGGCATGGAGAAAGAGCAGCCACTCCCCTTTCGCCTGTTGGGCCCCGGTATTCATCTGCGAGGCGCGACCTTTGACAGCCTCTAACAATCGGCGTGAGGGGTGAGGCATAAGGGGGGAGGGGCACTGAAAACCACAATTCGATAGGACGACATGTGTTTCGTCAGAACTGCCGCCGTCCACCACGATCGCCTCAAATTCTCCTGGCTGTGCAAACAACGTTCGGAGTGTGTAGGGCAATGCCTTCTCTTCGTTGTATGTGGGTATAACAACACTGATCATGCCATGCACCAATCCGGTAAAAAGGTGCGCACATCAGCTGCCCACGCGTCCGCATCTTCATCGATACTCTCGAAGAGATCGCACAAGGTCAACACCATCGCATCCGTCAAGTCTAGGTAGCGCTCAGCCTGTCTTCTGATCGTCTGTGGATCCGTTTCCCCTCGTCCGATCGCTCGTTCGATCTGCCGTCGACCAAATCCGTGATGTGCTTCTTCCTGATGTAAGAGGATCCGCCGAAGTCGCCCAAATGGCGCGGCCCGTTTCACTAACCCATGTTCGATACGTGTCAGGACCGCTTCGCCCAACCCTTCAAGGACCACTTGCTCGGCAAGGAACGTCTCGATGAGATTTCGGCGCGCCAGTGCATCATTCAGCATCTGTCGATACTCTTCCAACGCGGGAAGAAATGGCGAATCACGGAGGTGTTTTGGCGCCAACCACACAATGGCCCCCTGAAAGACCCGTGCGTGCATGGCCTCCTGTCTGGCTTGGCTGAGAAGGAACCGGCGCGCTCCAGGATCCTCGGACAAGGCGGCTTGGGCCTTTGCGCAATCATGGGCCATCCGCTCGCCATACTCGAGAAAGGTCAGGAGGCGGGCGATCGGAACTTTCTCATCAGGATGGACCAACATGATTTTCCTCCTTGGGTGAGATTCCATTCAGGTTCCAATCGTACTCGAGATACTCAATGCGATAGTCCGATTGCATGAGGTCTTGAACCAGTTCAGGGTCGTCCACATAGCGCGCGACATACGTAAGGACAGATCCGGCTGCTTCGGTAAAATCATCGCCAAACCACTTGAAGATCATGGAAAGCGATGCGACCTTCTTTGTAGAGTCAAATCGATTTCGCGTGGGATCGTTGATGAAAGCTCTCGCAGCACGATCCAACTGAACATCAAGACGATTCGGCTCGTAGGTCCATGACTGAATCTTCGGACACGACATTGAGGCACAGACGATGGCAAAGTGCATGAGTGGTTCATGAAACTGTTTGATCAACACCTGCCGTTCTAGGTCATAGAGGTTGATGCTTTCCCCACCGACACGATAGTCCTGTCCGATGAAATAGCGATATTGTCCCCAATAGGTCATGGGTGAATACCCATCAAGAATCCCCTTGATCGCAAAGGCGTTGTACGCATTGATCCAGAAGGCTAGTTGCTCTTTCCGCGTCTGAAGCGTGTTCGGATTGAGACGGTCCAGTTGCGAGAGGTACATCAAGAAACGACCGTCGGTTTGCACACCAGAATAATCGACAACACCGTCTTTGACATGGCGGTGCAACACCTCGTCAAAAAGCTTGTGTGAGAACTCCTCAGGTAAAATTGGATTAGGTGGTTTGAATGTCGTCGGTACTGTTGAACAGCCTGCCGCGAGCACGACCAGGCTTAGTATGATTGCTCGCATCACAACCCTCCCCTGAACTACCATGTCACGGGCGTTTGCCAGGCAACAATCGGATGACGGAGTATAGAACCAATGACTCGCCCATCCACCCTGTTGCAAGAGGACCGCTCACAACAGCGTTGAATGGCTGTTCGATCAAATTTCGCCAGGATGTCACTGAGCGACGACTCGAGCAAATTGCCAGCCGTGGGAAGCGACAAACAGGGAGCAACATTGCCCGACGCATCGATGGCGATGCTATAGCGTCCGGCATCGCAGGGTTTCAATGATTCGCCTTGTAGCCAGGCCACGTTGTCCTTCGCGTACTGCCGGAAGTAGCCAGGCGGAAGCAGATCGTCTTCGAGCAAGCGTTCGAAGACGGTCCGCACTTGGGAACGCTCGTACATCAACGTGGGATCCTGTTTTCCATACAAGCCAACGTCCCAATGGTAGGCTCCTACAACCGGCAGGAAACCACGCGATCGGGCGAACCGGACAACCTCATGCACCTCATTCCGATTGACTTCACTGACAATACAGGTCAGAAACTTTGGATGAAGATACGTTTCGAGCAAGTCAAGACCTAAAAGGACCTGATCAAGTTGATCGGCACCTCGAATACGTTCATATTTTAGCGGCTCAAGCGTATCGAGACTGATCGAGAGTGATACCCCCAGCTCATCCAGCTCCCGTACAAGGCCTGACGTGAACCTCGTTCCATTCGTAATGAGTGTGAGGTGAAACCCAAGTTGAACGAGATCTTGAAGAATGCTTGGTACATCCTTTCGAAGTAATGGCTCCCCGCCCTGGACAAATATAAACCGAATACCCTCCTCGTAGAGTCCTGCGAAGACATGCCGAATTTCATCTCGTGTCATCTCGTATCGTCCTTCATTCAAAGGAAGGTTGCAGTAACCACAGGACGAGTTACACCGAAGATTTACTTGCCACACAGCCAGCAGGGGTCGTTGAAACACCAGACTCTTCAAGCCTCCCCAGAGCGCGTGTCGTAAGCTCGGTTTTTGATCTCTTGTTGTTGGGAGCTGCCCCAGTTCCACTGGAGACTTTTGCCTGGTTTGTTCAATCTGAATGAGCATGTGTCACACAAGAAAGATGACGCGCAGATCTGTACAGCCACCTACCATTTTTTCTCCACTCGAACTCTCAGGACTTGATTCATGCATGTGGGCATCCTCGTAACACTATGAAATCTCTACCTTAGTCATCTGATATCACCGGCACGTGCCTTGCTCAGCCTGAATCCGGCCACCATGATTCATTCACTGGGAGGGTTCTCATGCAGAAACATTCACCGTTAGTCTACCCTGCTATCATCGGAACCATAACGATCTTACTCATGGCTGCCCCTGCTCTCTCCGTCGCAGGGCAAAAGCACCAGTCGAAAACAACCGTCCACTCAGCGACAGCATTCACAGAGATCCATTCCTCACCTTCCGTTGCCGAGCCCTCGGAAAAGAAGCCTGGTCCGGCCTGGAGGACCATCGGAGGGACCGTAAAGCAGGTGAAAGATACTGTGTATACGGTTGAAGACTACGAAGGAAACCAGGTCCAACTCTTTGTCAGTAGGGAGACAAAACAACTGAGTGGTCGCAAGAAAATTGGTGACCACATTCGGGCTGAAATTACTCACAGTGGTTTCGCGAACTCCATTCAGTAATGGGTCGTTGACCGACCTCACATCTTCCATCGACTACTGCTTTTGCCAGGCCGACCTTCACCCGGTCGGCCTGGCATGCAAACCTCCCACGACGATCTATCCCAGTCTCCGTAAGATGTGCCCATCCCGATCACACCGCATCCACCGGCGACGCGTCATGTGAACGCGATGCAATAGGCAGTTCAAAACAAAATGTCGTCCCTGCGTTGACGGTGCTCTGAGCTTCAATGGCAGTCCCATGAAGTTCAAGTATTCGTTTAGCAATGGCCAGGCCAAGTCCTGCGCCGGCTGTCTTCTCTTGTCGTCCGTTGCGGGACCGATGGTAGCGGTCAAAAATAAACGGGAGGTCCTCGCTTGAAATGCCGCAACCGGTATCCGTCACCTGCGTCATGATCTTCTCATGAATAAGACTCAGGGCTACGGTGATGGTGCCCCTTTCCTCAGTATGTCTGATGGCGTTCGCAATGAGATTTTCGAGAACCCGCTCCATCAGGCCGATATCGGCCGACACCTGGGGAAGATTCGTGCCGAAGCGTGCCTGAAGCGTGAGCTGTTTCTTATCCGCGATCAATCGCAATTTTTGCACCACATCTTGGACAAGCTCACCTAGAGAGAATGGTTCGCGATGAGGCATGATTTCTCGAGAATTCAGTTTGGCGAGCTCAAACAGTTCCGTAATCAACCTTCCGAGGTGCTGGCTCTGGGCTGTAGCCACTTCAAGATATTTCCGTTGGTCCACGATCGATAAGGTTGCTCCCTTCAGGAGCATAGTCTCAAGATATCCCTGCAGTGAGGTCAATGGCGTGCGAAGATCGTGAGACACATCGGCCACCAGTTCGCGCCGCAATTGATCGGTCTGCTTCAACTGTCCGACTTGTTGTTGGATGCGGTCAGCCAAGTGGACAAACGTCGTTCCCAGCTGGTCCATTTCATCCCCCGGCAGAGCCGTCAATGCTCGGCCATACAGCTGAGGCAACAGGTTCGGGAGTTCTGAAAAATTACCTCGTTTAAATGTCTCCATCGCCAGGGCCAGTCTTCTCAATCGTCGAGTCATCAGTTTAAAAAGGACCAACCCGGCTAAGAGCGCGAACAGCAGTGTCGCAACCGCCGCGCCCATGCTGACTCGGAGAATGTAACTTCCCTCCAGCATCTGTGCCACTGAGTCGAGTTCCTCACCGCCTAGGATCACATAGAGATACCCTTCGGTCTCACCGCTCAACGACTCGATTGGGAACGCCGAGAAAATCTTCCGACGATAGCGATCGCGTGGATCGTCACCAAGAATGGGAAGGTCTTCCGCTCCGGATAAAAAGCGCTTCACTGGAGCAAGGCTGATCTGTGCGCGTTTCACCTTTTCAGCTGGGGCAGAAAAAGTCAGGATCATCCCTTGTGTATCGAGCAAATAGACCTCGATGCTTGGATTGATCACCATAAGCGTATGAAACATGTCTTTTAGCCCCGCCTCATTCACCTGCCCTCCTTGCAGCAGAATGTGTTCGGATACCATGCGTTCGGCCAATGTCTGGTTCAGCTTCTGGTTGACCTCCTGGAAATAGAGCCTGGTGGTGTATAGAGTGAGCAGAATAACACCGGTGCCGATCAGGCAAAACAGTCCGAGGAGCACACCGGCCAGTTTTGCATACAGTGTATTGAACATCGGATCACTCACACGCCCATTCTTCTGAAAAGCTGTAGCCGACCCCCCACACCGTGAGAATGTACCGAGGATGACTGGTGTCCTGTTCGATCTTGGCCCTGAGCCGGTTGATGTGTGAGTTTACGGTATGTTCATAGCCGTCATGTGCATAGCCCCACACGAGGTCTAGCAGCTTGGACCGGGTATAGACATGGCCGGGATGTTGCGCAAATTGGAGCAAGAGGTCGAATTCTTTCGCCGTGAGGTCGACGGCTTTTCCACGAAGCGCGACCTTTCGTTTTTCCACATCGATCGTCAGCTCGCCTGCCCGGATCGTTTTCTGCTCTTGCGGAGTAGCCTTCGTCGTCAGGGCATCCAGACGCCGAAATAAGGCCTTCACTCGAGCCAGAAGTTCCAACACACTGAACGGTTTGGTCAGATAGTCGTCGGCCCCCACTTCCAACCCTAACACGCGATCACTTTCCGCAGACTTGGCCGTCAACATGAGGATCGGGCTGTACCGTGGGTTCGCACGCAATTGCCTGCACAACTCCAACCCATCCATCCCAGGAAGCATCACATCAAGAATGATCAGATCGTACGGGGTCGAGACGGCTTGCGTAAGACCAATGCGACCATCATGCACCACTTGGACGTCATACCCCATATCACACAGATGAAATCGTACGAGATCCGCAATGTGTTGATCATCTTCTATCACCAGAATGTTTCGAGGCATTACCGGTTATCTCGGCGCAACGTGCGCTCCTTCCTAAATCAGGGAATGTGACTCAGTCTCTCATGCCGCTCGGTAGGAGCCTCAAGGCACGGATAAGCTGACGGGATTCTGGTCTTCTTGATCATCGCGTGATGCACCAGCTTACCCTAGAGCAGCTTGCACCGCCACTTTCACTCGTTCTCTCGCCCGGTGGAGCCGAACGTACATGTTAGTTGTTTTGATGTTCAGCATGCGACACACCTGAGTCGCATCCACCCCGTCCCGATCTCGAAGGATGAGCACGGATTTCAAACTCACCGGCAAGCACTCGATGGCATGTTGCATGGCATGAACTGCCTGTCTGCTCGCAAGTAGGTTCTCCGGTGTCCGATCGTCCCAAGAACGCGACGACAACGTCTGATATCCGGCCGCGGCTGGCGTCCTGCGTCGCTTCTCGCGAGCCCTGCGATCCAGCGCCTTATGGATCAGGATTCCGCAGATCCAGGTCCGAAGCGACGACCGGCCTTCAAAACAGTTCAGACTCTCAATGACAGCTATCCAGGTGTCCTGCACGACGTCTTTCGCCATCTCTCGATCAGCCACATAGGTCATAGCGATCCGGATCAGCACACCATGGTGTTGATTGACCACTTCCTGAAACGCCTCTTCATCACCTTGCCGAAGTCGCAGAACTACGACTGCTTCCGTCTCGGCGAGGCAAGGCGGCTTGATTGTGGAGGATGACGGAATCATGAACACTCACCTGCTGGAAGTTTCATAGACATTCATCAAGAACAACATGAGGCTCATGAGCCGCGTGTACAGCACTCATGAGCCTCCTGATTATCAGCGTGCCACAAGCCCATTGGCTCCATCAGGGAGGCCGGAAACACCTGTCCCACTGGTCAAGCGTCCGTTCCCACGATTGACGTGAAAGACATCAATCGAGTCTGAACCTGCATTCAGCACATACAGGAATCGGCTGTTCTGATTCAATGCCATGTCGATCGGACCCGCTCCCGTAGGCGTGGCCACGGCTTCCTGTAACGTCAACCGTCCATCACGTTGTACTGTATAACTCGAAATATTGTTGCTGCCGGTGTTGCTGGCATAGGCGAACTTTCCGTTCTTTGTAATGACGATCCAGCAGGCAGCCGTTTGGGTGGTGGGAACCGATCCGCTCACGACCGTCAATGCATCGTTCCGAAGCCTGTATGAAGAGACAGCAGACCCGTTTGGCGCCCCACCGAATGCCTCGCTGACCACCAACGCTCCTCGTCGAGTGAATGCAAATCCAAACGGAGTCACACCACTGGAAGGCTGCGAGACAAGCCCAGACGCCACCCCCTCTTCATTGACTGCATAGGTATCGATGATCTGCGTCGCCTTCTCGGTCACGACCAGCGTATCTCCGGATGGATTAAACGCAATTTGAGCCGGAGCGGTATTTGCCCCACTGAGCAGTTGAATCGAACCAGCGATAGGCTTCAGCTTGTTATGATACGTGAGTTCGAACCCGGCAATATTGCCGGCCCCTCCCGCGTTCAACACATAGACGTAATCCTCATGCGTTGTAATACTGATCGGGTGGGTTCCTCCCGAAGGCACTCGGTCTATCAGCCTGAGTTGACGGCCGTTGATCTGAAATACCGAAATATCATCACTGCCGGGATTCACAACCAGCAGCGCGTCACCATCATCGCTAAATGCCAGCGCGCCTTGATTGCCCAGTCCACTCCCAGTCCCCTTTCCTCCTGTGAGAAACGACCCAGCAGGAACCAGCGTGTCTCCATGCTGTCTGAATACGAGAACAGCATTGCTGCTTGGATCATTCGACATCGTGTAGACCGTTGGCCGTTGCCACTCATCGTTGGCAAACACCAGGCTGGTCACCGACCCAGCAAGAATGCTCGCCGTTGCCAGTGCACCTATGATCAACTTACCAATCATTCAGCCCTCCTTGGTTTATGGATCCCACAACATGACTCTCCCACGATAGTTTGACGATCTCACGCCACCCTCGCGAAAGAATCACATTTCTGTCACAGCGTGAGGGTTTGGCGCGTCGGCATATCGAATCCAGTGGGACATAGGTGATCAGGAAACGCACACATGAGATAAACCAGTAAGAATCGATGAGGGAGGGGTGGAGGCGGTGCAGTCTGCAGGCTGAAGATCGGCAGTCGGATCAATAGGTTTTAAGAGTCCTTCTTAAGGCATTTTCACAAATATAATGTCTCCATAGTAGGCCACGGCCCGCTCCTTGGTGTTATCCGTGTCGCTCATAATTGCCACGCCGTTGATCAGCGGGGGTTCTTCCCCAAATGCCTTCTTGTAGTCCTCATAGATGTTTCGCTCTTCCTCGACCCACATACCAAGTCTTTGCAGCCCGCTCTCGACGACTACCATCTTGACGAAGTCCGTGTAGGCATTGTCAATAATCGAACCGACGGGAGCCTGTCTTTCCCACACATAGTTGATCGCCCCGATTGGAATGTCACCGAACAATACTTGTCCGGCTTTGTACTTGAGCTTTTTGCTAAAGCTAACCTTTTCAGGGTCGTATTCAAACGTGATGTAGAGACGAGCGGGATAGTCGTCCCCATCTTTTCGCGTGGCATCGCTCTTCTTGAGCAGGTTCTCGACTTTCCAGTGCCATCGCACGACGGGAAACTCCTTCGGATCGATCTTGACTTCCTTGGTCAACCCTGACGCTGATGCATCGCTCGTTGCTTTGACCACCACCTGTTCACCATCTTTGACAACTTCATACGTCGTTAACTTGGGAATTTTCGAGAAGGTCAATGGTTTCCAGCCTTCAGGCAGGCTGAGTCCTGGTTCGCTTGATGAAAACTTCCCGACCTCGAGCATGGAGTCGCCCTGAGCCCATACCAACGCACTCCACAGAGTGATCCCTAAGATCATGAGTATGTGGATCATACGTACTCTTCTCCCCCGCAAACCACTATCGTCTCATCCAGGCAAACACTTTCATAAGAACGTTCTTTGTGCTCGGTGTAAAATGGGCTTTCCGCCACATATTCACCACCTTCTTATTCACCTCGGCTTGTGTCGGGTATGGATGGATTGTCCCAGCGATCGTCTTTGCTCCCCCTGCTTTCATGGCTACGGACAATTCGCTGATCATATCCCCGGCACGTGCCGCCACGATCGTCGCCCCGAGGATCTTATCGGTTCCTTTTTTGATGTGGACGCGCGCAAATCCTTCGTCCTCTCCATCGAGGATTGCCCGATCAACCTCATCCAACTTGTAGGTATAGGTTTCCAGCTCAATCCCCTTTTCCTTGGCATCCTTTTCATACATGCCGACATGGGCGATTTCGGGTTCAGTGAAAGTGCACCATGGCATGTTCAAGGTTTCGACATTGGCGTACCCTAACCCCAACGGATGAGGAAAGAGTGCATTCTGAATGACGATTTGTGCCATGGCATCGGCGGCATGGGTAAACTTGTACCGTGAGCAGATGTCGCCCGCTGCATAGATCTTTGGATTGGTCGTTTGGAGGCGCGCATTGACCTTGATTCCGTTCTTATCGTAGTCCACGCCTGCTGCCTCAAGACCAATCCCCTCAACGTTCGGGGTCCGCCCTGCCCCGACAAGAATCTCATCGACCGTCACATCATACTGCTGACTATGCGAATCGACGGTCAGACGTTTCCCATCGGGGGTTTTCTCCACTCTCACGTCCTTCCCGCAGCAAAGTAGTTGAACACCATCGCGACGCATCTGTTGCTCGACAATCTCCGCCGCATCACGATCTTCATTCGGCATGATGCCATGGGTCGCCTCGATCAGGGAGACCTGGCTGCCAAACCGAGCAAAAGCCTGCGCGAGCTCACACCCAATCGGGCCCGCCCCGATTACTCCAATCCGTTGAGGGAGCTGGGTTAAGGAGAAGACCGTCTCGTTCGTGAGATACCCCGCCTCCTGGAGCCCTGGTATGGGTGGCTCCGAAGCCCGCGCGCCGGTACAGACAGCGGCCTTCACAAACCTGAGAATCCGATCGCCTGCCGATCCGTTGACTTGAATCATATCGGTGCCCAGAAAACGCCCGCTCCCGATGTAGACATCAACTCCAAGTTTGGCATACCTATGGGCCGAGTCATTTTGGCTGATGCGCGCCCGTAGCTTTCTCATCCGAGTCATCACGGCTCCGAAATCGTATGTCACCCCAGGTGGGATGTGAAGGCCGAATTCTGATGCTTTCCGTAAATCGACCCATGCTCTCGCTGCGCGAATCATACCTTTCGACGGCACACACCCGACATTCAGACAGTCTCCACCCATTAAATGTTTTTCAATCAAAGCAACTTTCGCGCCGAGACTCGCCGCCACAACGGCCGTAATCAAACCGGCAGTTCCTGCCCCGATCACTACCAGGTTATATCGCGCCGCCGATTCGGGGTTGACCCAGTTTGACGGATGTACATTGGCGACAAGTTGCCGATTGTGTTCGTCGTTGGGATACACGAGAGATTGATCAGACTCACTCATGCCGGTCATCCTTTGGACAGGTTGCGTGATCATTGGATCTCACCATTTCTTACCTATCATCAGTCGCTGTCATCAGGCAGATCGTGCTGCGTATTTCCTGTACAGCACTGGGGCCAATGCCAGAAGTCCAAGCAACACAAAGGCCGCAATCACATTGGGCGAGGCAATTTCTTTCAAGGATTCAATAGTACCCAGTTGTCGTCCTGCGTAGGCGTAGACAAAAGAACCGGGAATAATGCCGATGGCTGTGGCTGTGACATACGTTCCGGTATTGACTCGCGTCAGTCCCGACACGAGGTTTACCACGAAGAAAGGAAAGAGCGGGATGAGGCGGAGGGTTAACAAGTAGCTGAAGGCATTCTTAGCGAATCCTTCCTGGAACGGCTTCAGCCATTTTCCAAACTTTTGTTCGACTGTATCTCGTAATAAATAACGTGCGGCCAGAAACGCCATGGTCGCGCCGGTCGTAGCCCCGATATTGATGAACAACGTTGCCCAGCCCGCGCCGAACAAGAACCCACCGGCCAGCGTGAGGATGACAGCCCCAGGAAGAGACAAGCCGGCCACAAGCACGTAGGCCACGATGAAAATCGCTACCGCCGGCACAAAATTCGTGTCCGTGAATGCCAACAGAAGATCTCGATTCTCCTTCAGTGAGGCCAGGGATAGAAACTGTCCGACATCAAAATACAAAAATGCCCCCATGCCCAATGCGATCAGCAAGGCAATCACGATCTTGCCCGTGTTCGGCTTCTTCGATTCAGCTTCCTGTGAAACCTGAGTGGTCATGACGGCATCCTGACGTATCATGGTGGCTCCCCTTCGTTCTGTCAACGAGATAACCGGCTTACAAGTCTGTCGCCGGATCCTCAGGAATCTTACAACATGATGCGAGAAAGAAGTTGTCAGATCAATCTCACTTTTCGTAGTCTGTTGGTGGGAGGATGCAATGAACGAGTTCAATCGACTCACGAAAACAAAAGAACAGTGGGCAAAAGCACGACGCGGTGGGGAAGAGCGAGAAGTCTTCTATGAGGGAGATGACCGGTTGCCGCCGGGGCAGCATCTTGTTGAGAATTTTCCTGTTTTAGATCTCGGTTTCAAGCCAGATATCGCCTTAAGCGATTGGCAGCTGACCGTTAAAGGGTTCGTTACGACTCCGGCTACGTGGACATGGGAACAATTCTTGGCTCAGCCTCAATTCAAAGATCGATCAGACTTTCACTGCGTCACATCGTGGAGTCGCTACGATAACGACTGGGAAGGTGTCAGTTTTAAACACATTCTCGCTGCCGTGAAACCCTTGACCCTTGCGCGGTTTGTGCTCTTCAAGTCCTACGATGACTACACAACTAATCTCCCGCTCGAGGCCTGTGACGATGACGATGTGCTGCTCGCCCACAGCTGGAATGGCAAGCCGCTCTCAAGAGACCATGGGGGGCCTGTCCGTGTCATCGTTCCGAAGCGTTACGCGTGGAAAGGCGCGAAATGGGTCAAGCAGATCACATTTTCAGACAAGGACGAGAAGGGGTTCTGGGAGGTTCGTGGGTACTCGAATACCGCGCTCCCGTGGAAGAACGACCGCTACGGGTAGCGGTTATTTCTTGATCCACCCACCCGGGCCTTCAATGAAATGTCCTGGCTTGGTGCTCTGGATCGCTTTTTCTCCTGCTAACGTCTCAACTGTCTTCACCGGCGTTCGATTACGCTTGGCGATATCTTCATAGGCTTGCCGCCGCTTTTGATTGATATCCGTAATAAGTGTCTGAGCCTCCGCGCTGGAACTGTTTACCACCCCTAGATACCCGGTTGGCCGTTCCCCAACCAAACCCTTCGCTTTGGCTTCGTCCAGCGACAAGGCAGACACGACCGATGCCGTTGCTAGCACCATGACTGCGATACAGACTGCGAGGCCCCATATTCCGCTCCGCATCGTTCCCTCCATCACCTAAAACAATCCACTGTCCTTCGAGATGACATCATCGAGTTCTTTGTCTACTTTCAGCCGAATTTCATGATCAATCTTAACATTGAGATTGATGGTAATCGGTTTGTCTGACGGGGCCACTTCAACACGAGGAGAACAGGCTCCCAGGCTGATGAGCAGAGCTCCAGACAGCAGCATTTCAACACTGAACAGCATCACTCTACTCTGCATAGTCAGCCTCATAATGGTCATAATCGCCCGTACTTTCTTTCGATAGACCCTTGTATATCTTCCACCAGGCGTAGACTCTTCAGCAACGTCGGAATGTGCTCCTGTACCGTCAAATTAAAGTGAATCGGAGGTGTGTTCTTCAAATCAGGGTTCTTCCCTTCGAGACGAGCACTCAAATCCAAAGTCCCCGTCTCTTCGTATCTCACTCCGACTCGCAATAGTGAATAATGAAAATTATTGAGTGCTTGCTGGACAAGCTGGAGTTGGTGGTCTGATTCCGACGTACCCTTAGCTGTTGCAGGATCGGAGACATACCGCAATACACCCCCTGGAGGCTGTGCCTCCACTTGTCCATCTCTCACGCTCACTCCAGTGGATGTGAATGTCATCGGAACGGTTCCGTTGAGTATTCCCGTTCCCTGCAGCCCTCGCTGCTGCTCCACACTAAGAATTCTTGCAAGATCCAGATTGTGCAGGGAAAAAGTCGTCGAGAACGGTGGTGTGTTTAATTTTACCACAAGTCCGGGACTCGTGACCTGCCCTCCAAGCACATCACACCGAAAGTCTTTTATCTCAATGATGGGCAATTCATCGAGAAAGCGCCAATGAATCTGGTAAAGCGCTCCCAGATTGGAGATATCAACACCACTGCGTATCGATGTTACCTGAATGGACGTCGGCTGAACTATGGCAACGGATTCAGGTCCATCCATCTCCACCTTCATCGTCGTGCTCAAACCCTTCATCACATAGTCGGAGTAATATCCTGACAGGTTTTGGCTCACGAATTCCGCAGCGGCTCCAGTAATTATCGTTTTGTTCGATGACCCACCTAGGCCGCCGGACCAGGAAGCGTCCACAGTCCCACTAAATGTACCGTCAACGACATCGGTTGCTGGGGGAAGTCCCGTTACGATTTTGCTGAGCCGACCGTCGGCGCTGTTGAACGTGAGCGGACCAAGCACTCCATGCAGAGTCCCTTGTTTCCCACGGTAGGGCTGTTCGATCTTCGCCGTAATGAATTCCGTGCGTACCGGCAGATCGACACGAAGATCCGCTTTCACGCCAACATGATCGGCAGTGAACCCGAGACTCCACATACTTGGAGCAAGCGTCAAAGATTGAGAATCCAAACGCACGCCATCGACTGAGAGTGTCCCTTGAGTCTCCCATTCGTCCCCTTTGGTTTGCACCTTGTCCAAACGTAACTGCCCTTGCGTAGTATGAACGTTGCGGTCCCCTATTCGTAACCTTGGTACCTGAACAGCCGCAGTCATTGGCCCACCGCTACAGTGGATCGCCTTCATATCGCACTCAATCGCCATTGGCTCCGAAAGCTCGAGTATGAGACGAGGGATGTGTGTTGTCCCCTTTCCAATCTGCCTCACTGTCACTGAAGATGCCGCCGACAGGACTCCCTCTACCTGCGTCCGGCTCAACTTGATAGTACCTCGAACGCCCCCCTCCGCTTCTTTTGCTGACAGAATTTCTGTGATGGCCTTTGGAAGACTTCCCTTCAGATCATAGGCCCCCTCAACCAGGACCAATTCATGACCGACCCCTTCAGCACGCGTAGTTTGGAGTTGTGCGACCACCGAACCTGTCGTCTGGCCGTAACTGATATCCAACGGCCCTTGAACACTTATCCGTACAGGTGTGTCCCCCCAGCGTAAGGTCCCTTGTACAGGTTTCTTGTTTTCCATCCGCACAGCTTGATCACCGTGAGGGAGAATCCATCGAATCATTTCAGGGATGATACGCGGCTGTGTATTGACGGTCGCCGTGAGCAGAACACCCGGTTTCATCACCCATTCGAACTGGGAGGGATTCCCCGTAAACGTCCCTTCATACGTCAACGCAATATCCTTCGCGACCCCTTTGAGACCCGGCAGCGTGGCATTGACTTGAATATTTCCTGCAAGATGCGTTTGCGCATCCTGGTCCAAAGAATCAAGGGCAGTATCGGCTTCGGCCTTTCCGGCCCAATCGATCGCGAGATGACCCGTGACCTTTTCCAATTCTGGGCCGATAGGAACCAACAGCGCGATAAATGGAGCCAGTTCCTGCACGTTGACCTGCAGACGGCCGTTAACCTGAATCTGCGAACCGTTCGGCTGGGCTTGGGATTGCCATGCCACAATCGGAGACGCATGAGGTCGCTGGGAGGAAAGGATCGCAGACCACGTGCTAGCGGAATTTCCCACGACCACGAGTCCATAGGAGGCGGTATCAAGGCCTCGAAACGAGAGGTGACCACCTAGCTCTCGGTTACCGTACGTCAGGCTTCCAGCGATCGTCACCCTACGGAGCGGACCCGTCGCCTGTTCCCGAAAGAAACTGAGATGATCAAGCTGCAACTCCTCGAAGGGGAGGATCGGTAAGCTTCGCAACAGATCACCGGCCGTGATGAGGCTCAATGGTGATGCGTCGTCGTCGACCTCTTCGAGAGATCTCCCATCTTCCTGGAGTCGACCCGTCGTAGGAGTGTTCAGAATCTGGACCGTCGCCTCTCGAAGCACGATCCGACGTGCTCGACCTTGCAATAGTTGCGAAAGGTCATATTGAATCTCTGTATTCATGACCGAGACGATCAATCGCTCCTCACCCCAATCCTCCTGGAATGAGAGAACCGGAACGCGGATTTGTTTCCACCCTGGATAGCCTAATTGCAGAATCACATGGCTGTACCCGAATGCTCGAAGCTGGTTTGCCAGAAGGTACGACACACCCAACGGCAACAGCAGGTAGCAACCAAGAATGACGACGAGTCCAAATAGCGCGGTAACCTGGTATCGTTGAGTTAGCATGAACGGCTCTCTTTAAGAGAGCTACCGTGTAGGGTGTGACAACGGTTCTCAGACAAATAAATAGGCTCTGTCAAGAGATCCGAACAGCTCTAGACTAGGACTCGGTCCAATCGGACCACTCATCGCCATGCCGGATTGGTGATCACACATGCCTCGCCTCTTGTGCCTGGTGATCATGCAGAAGAACAGTCTTCTTATGCAAGATCTATTATTTCCCACCAGTCGTTCTGACCTCACAAGGATACGTACCACTATCGCCCTAAATATCATTGAGAATCATGCCTACCAAGACAAGGGACTGCATGGAAAAGGAATAGCTACGGAAGTGTCCGGAGGTGATCTGGAGGCACATTCTCAGCCGGCTCCTCGCACTTCTTGCAATTTAGATACGTGCCAAGATGTTCGTCTCGTCCAATCTTGCCGAGCACCCACGGGCGATTGAAAAATGGAGGATGATGACGCACGTGTTGTCCATGGCCACAGGCTAACTCAGCAACCCAATCTCCATATTCGTCTTGGTGATATCCGGTGATCGTTTGTTGCATGATCTTAGCGCTTTACAAATGGCAGTTCCGGACGCTGGTAGGATGAAAAATACCTCCAGCGATGTTCGTCATCCTGGTCGAAGCTACCAAGGAAGATCACCTCTCGATCGAGATGCCGAAACTCTGAAAGACTCGTTCGACAGGTCTGGGAATCAATGACTCGCGCGTCGTACTGTCCCACGACGTAGACTATGCCTTTGGCCGCCTGATAGACATTCCTCCGCCCCGCATAACCAGTATCGGGAAATAATTCGGTGGATGAAGTACAGCCTCCCGTCCCCTGGACCTTTAGAGTGAGATTGAATCGCTGAAGGAACGGATCAGTCGCCATTCTGACGATGGTTAATCGAAGCTGGGCAGAATCGAATTCAGCAGAGGCTGGTTCCGGAGTATTGCTGTTGCACCCTACGCTGAACAATAGTGCGCTGCCAAGAATAAGAGACCGTGTAAGAACGTTCACTTGGGCGTAGAAACCTTGGGAGTAGCGCCGATTGCGTCAAGCCCCTGCTGCGCGCAGGCATCATCGAGATGAGCACCTGGTGCTCCGCCGACTCCGATCCCGCCAACCACATCTCCGCCGATCTCGATGGGAAGGCCTCCACCTAAAATCAAGATTTCGCCATTCATATCGCGAAGAGCCTCAAGCGTCGGTACTTTTACGATCAGATCGGCCAGTTCGCTGGTCGGACGACGGATACTCACAGCTGTATAGGCTTTTTTCCGGCTGCTATCAACTGTATGTGGCCCTGCTCCATCGGCACGTCCCATCGCACGCAGTACGCCACTACGGTCGACGATGGACACACTGACTCGATATCCATCTTTCTTACAGGCCTCGACTGCCGCCTGCGTCGCTTTATTAGCGAGGGTAAGCGGTAAGGTGGCTTCTCTGGGGAGATCTTCTGCCGAGCCGACCTGAGGCATCCCCGCGCTCAAGACACCGATCGTGAGCATTCCAGCCACAAGAAACCGCTGAACTCGTGTGCATCCATCTCGCTGCCTCATGACAGTTCCCTCCTTTTCGACCTTAATACATCCTCACAGTACGGCTGCATAGGAAACGCTGTCAAGATCGCCAGATGTGAGTGGACTCGGTGAGCCGCCAGGCACGTTGAGATCTTAGGTCTGTCTCGACTCAGTATCGAATCTTGGAATCGACGCCCCAAGATCCTCAACCATTGCACGCAGGGGTTCGGCGATAGACCAGGCTTGGGCAGGACAGCCTCGAGGATGATGAGGAGCGTCTCCGTCGAAGATTTCGGAGATTTGCCCGATGCAGCCTTCTTCTACATGCTCCTCTAAACCGTTGAGAAAGGACCGGGCCACCTTGTGGTTTTCAGGCGTTGATCCGAACGTCTTCATCCAGGAGGTTATGAAAGGACCGAAAAGAAACGGCCAGACAGTTCCTTGATGATACGCACGATCTCGTTCCATCGCGCTACCTTCGTATCGAGAGCAATAGTTCGCATCACTCGGAGACAAGGTTCGTAACCCGACAGGCGTGAGGAGGTGCTCCGTCACAATCTGGAGAACTCGTGTGGCCTGATCCCTCGTGACAAGGTCATCACAGAGGGAGATGGCATATATCTGATTTGGGCGTATCGAGGTGTCACTCCCGGCTGGTCCATCGATCGTATCGTACAAATACTGGCCACCCTCATACCAGAATCTCGTACGGAAGGATTCGCGAGCTCGTGCCCTGTCCTCGTGACATCTCCTGGCGTAAGTGGGTTCCTGGAACCGTGTCGCCAGTCGTCGTCCGATGTCCAATGCCCTCATCCACAATGCCTGCACCTCGACCGGTTTTCCATGACGTGGCGTAATCACCCAGTCGCCGACTTTCGCATCCATCCAAGTAAGCTGAGTACCTGGTGTTCCACCTGTAATGAGTCCATCGATGTCCATATGGATGTCGTATCGCGTACCTTCTCGATACCTATCGAGAATCTGTTTGATCGCGGGCCAGGCGACAGATTGTACGCGTGGTAGGTCGTTACTATAGGCAAGGTATCGATCGACGGCATAGATGAACCACAGCGAGGCATCGATGGTGTTATATTCCGGGTCGCTCTCGCTGTCAGGGAAGCGATTGGGGATCATCCCCTCCGACACATGACCTGCAAATGATTCAATGATGCGCCAGGCAGTTTCATACCGCCCCGTCACAAGACACAGCCCGGGGAGTGATATGAACGTATCTCGCCCCCAATCGGTAAACCAGGGATAACCGGCGATCACCGTCTGCCTCGTCCCTCGCTGAACCAAAAAGCTTTCGGACGCGAGCCGACATGTCTCCACCAATGAGTCAGTGGCCGGTGCGGTTTCTTGCAGCTGCATGCGTCGCGCGCGTTCGCTTGAGATGAGTGCCGTGACGTCCAGGGCATTGAGGGGGGCGCAGGTGAGGGCTAACGTATATTCCTCCCTCACTGACAACTCGAATAGGAACTCCCCCGGTGACCACCAGTCTTCCTCATACTCGAGCCCTCGCTCCTGTTCCAGGGGAAACTGTACATGCCGATACCAGTCAGGGGCATGGCGATAGGTCCCCGTGTGGAAGCTGTACACAGGCGGGAGACCGACATAAGGTTGCCACACAACTTGTCCTGCTGACGGCATGAGGAAGGCGTCGGAGAGTTGTCCGTTTTCGTGATGGAGCGCGTGATAGTCACGACCCGTCAACATTGGCCGGACCCTGAGAGTGGCAGTCTGAATCGGTGCTTCCATGAGAGTCCATCGTAGGATGACAAGGTCTCGGCCATAAATAGGGATAATTTCACGCCGACAGATTGTGCTCTGATACCTAAACAACCAGGTTGGCCAGGGTGTGGATGAAAAGGAACAGCAGTGACGATATCCCTCTGGATGAACGGCTCCCGGGTACACATTCGTGGAGAGGGAGTATTCTTCACCGCCGATCTGGAGCCATTCCTCGACGTGATTGACGAGCACATACCGATTGCTCTCGGTATGTGGCGCTGTCAGCAAGATGGCGTGATACCGACGTGTGTTGGCACCCGCTACAGTCCCTGAGGACAATCCGCCAAGTCCGTTTGTCTCCAACCATTCGAGACTGAGCCCACGGTGTAAATTCTGACAATCTTGCTGTCCTATCCTCATCAGCTCACTGCTTCCATGAATGCACCAGAATCAGGCAGCGCTGCTTGTTGAGTGAGGCCTTCGTCAGGCCCTCGCGTCGGAACGAACAAGGGCTTGGATGTGTGAGACGACATGAAATCCGGATTGTATCTTATTCCCCGGATTGCTGGATTAACTTGGCCACAAGCCCAGTCCATCCTGTCTGATGACTGGCTCCGAGACCGGCCCCGTTGTCTCCATGAAAGTATTCGTAGAACGGAATCGCATCCCGCCAGAACGGATCTTCCTGAAACGTCTCGGTAGCACCGAAGACAGGACGTCGACCGATTGAGTCACGTAGGAAGAGATGCGTCAGCCGGCGTGAGAGCTCAGAGGCCACCTCATTCAATGAAACAGATTGGCCGCTGCGAACCGGGTATTCGACTTTGTAGGCATCTCCAAGAAAGTAGTGGAACTTCTGAAGTGATTCGATCAACAGATAGTTGACCGGGAACCAAATCGGACCACGCCAATTCGAGTTCCCACCAAATAACCCTGTCCGCGATTCAGCTGGCTCATAGTCCACTCGATACTCCTGTCCCATGAGTGACAGCACATAGGGGTGGTCTCTATGGTAGCGCGACAGGGCGCGGATGCCATACGGTGACAAAAACTCCTCCTCATCCAGCATGTAGCGAAGCACCGACTTGAGTCGCGTCGGATTGACCAGGGACAAAAACCTTCGCACTTCACCGTCACGGGACTGCGTTTCCACGTGAGCACTAAAATCAGGCCGGTTTTCGATGAACCACTGCATTCGATGTTTGAACCGCGGCAATCTATCGATCAACTCTGAATCCAGTGTTTCAACGGCAAATAGGGGGATGAGTCCCACGAGAGAACGAACTTTGAGGGGGAAAGTTCGCCCATCGGGCAAGTGGAGGACGTCATAGAAAAACCCATCTTCTCTATTCCATAATTCGATCTTCTCTCCCCCGATATTGTTCATCGCTCTGCAGATATACACGAAGTGCTCGAAAAACTTGCTGGCGACATCCTCGTAGGCTCGGTTCTCACGCGCCAACTCCAGAGCGATCGACAACATGTTCAGACAATACATTCCCATCCAACTGGTCGCATCGGACTGTTCGATATGACCCCCGGTTGGTAGTGGTGCACTGCGATCGAACACACCGATGTTGTCGAGCCCTAAGAATCCGCCCTGGAAGATGTTCTTGCCCTCTGCGTCTTTTCGATTGACCCACCAGGTAAAGTTTAAGAGCAACTTATGAAATATACGCTCCAGAAAGACTCGATCACCGGCTCCCTTCCGCTTCTTTTCGATCTTATAGACACGCCAGGCCGCCCAGGCATGAACAGGAGGATTCACGTCGCCAAACGCCCATTCATAGGCCGGGATCTGACCATTCGGGTGCATGTACCATTCCCTCAGCATCAGAATCAGCTGTTCCTTGGCAAAGGTCGAGTCCACAAGGGCTAAGGGGATGCAGTGGAAGGCTAGATCCCACGCGGCATACCAAGGGTACTCCCATTTGTCAGGCATCGAGATGACGTCGGCATTGTATAGGTGTGTCCAATCTGAATTCCGTCCGCGTAGACGTTCCGAAGGAGGGTCCGGCATACCGGGATCTCCAACCAGCCACCGCTTGAGGTCGTAGTGATAGAATTGTTTGCTCCACAGCAATCCAGCAAACGCCTGTCGCTGGACCATCTTTGCATCTTCGGAGAGATCCGGTGGCGCCAGTTCGTCATAAAACTCATTGGCCTCCTGAATCCGTACGGTAAACAGGCGATCGCACGTCGCGACAGAGAAATCGTTCGAGTTTGTTTCATTAGTGAGACGGAGATGGACCACGTCGGATTTCCCCGGCGGCAACTCGAATACGTAATGGGCTGCTGCCTTAGAGCCGAACTTCCCAGGGTTAACCACATCAGTTCGTCCGTTGATGACATAATCATGAAAACTGTCTTTCACATAGCTCGCACCTTCCTGATCACCATAGAGCCTTCGACTGTTGGTCTCATTTTCCGTAAACAGTAATGTGGGAGTCCGTTCGCACCACAACCGACGTTCACCGTAGTACTCATGATTCAATTCGATCACACTCCAGTCATTGATCGCTGTTCCTTCACGCATTCTGGGTCGCCGTGCATCCAGTCCCCACGACCAGGTGTTCCGAAACCACAATGTGGGGAGCACTGTGAGTACTGCGTGATCTGGACCGCGGTTGGCCACCTGTATCCGGATCTGTACTTCTTCCGGAGTCGCCTTTGCATACTCCACAACCACATCAAAATACCGATGTTCTTCAAAGACGCCGGTATCGATCAGCTCATACTCCAGATCGCCTCGTTGACGCTGTCGACTTTCCTCGACAAGCTTTGCATAGGGAAACTCTTTCTGGGGATACTTGTACAGATACTTCATATATGAATGGGTCGGTGTTGAATCCAGATAGAAATAGTACTCCTTTGCATCTTCGCCATGATTCCCCTCATTCCCTGTCAGCCCAAATATTCGTTCCTTCAGAATAGGATCCCGCCCATTCCAAAGTGCAATCGCAAAGCACACATATTGATGACGATCAGAGATGCCGGCGAGGCCATCCTCGTTCCAACGATAGGCGCGTGAGCGGGCATGGTCATGGGGAAAAGATTCCCAAGCGGTTCCATAAGGGCTGTAGTCTTCGCGCACCGTTCCCCAGGCACGCTCGCTGAGGTATGGTCCCCACCGCTTCCAATGTTGTTTGCGAACCGCATCCTCGTCGAGCCGTTGTCGCTCGGCCCCTCGAGAGCTTTTCGAATGCCCAGCCGTCCGACGTGCTTTTCCCATATGACCCCTATCAGCAGAATGCGTATATCCCGAACCTCGGCACCATGAACCTGCGCGCCGCAGGAATCAAGCCGAGCTCAGTCGATAGAGAACTCCGCTCATTCCTTCATCGGTCTCTTGAGGCTTCGGACTGAGGTCGATCGCTTGGGGAAATATCAGGGAACTCGGTCGACTTGTTTGGAATAGTCTGAAGAGAGAGCTGACGGACGCAATTTCCTTGTAGAACTGGAGGAAGGGCGGGAGATCCGATTGGAACGCTCAGCTCCAGACGACACGTTCCTGATTGAGTAGGTATTCGATCACTTCGATGCTATTGCGCATCTGGATCTGCGCCTGCTCGGACATGGGCAAGACCGCTCCGACGAGCTTACCGGACTCCATATCCATGAGGGAAGGAATTCCCTCACCTGACGGTTTTTCAAGATTGCTCCGGAAGCTAGCCACAGGGAACCTCCTGGTTGATTCCTTGTCGGCGCGAATGCTCTGAGACTTGAGGCAACTCACCTGGAAGTCAGCCCTCTATTGAGAAAGCATACCATACGCATTCCTCCCAGTAGTGTTGGAATTTTATATCCATTTGTTTTTAAAAGGGTTACGGGTGTTTAGATAAAGAAGGTTCAACAGGAGGGAGCGCTCCAAGGTAGCGAAATCCGCCGCGATTGAGGAGTACCGTATCGGGCCTGAGGCGGAAGTCATCATGCTCCGCATCGACAAACCGCGGATCGGCAGTGACATCCGTGGCAACCTTCAGTTCTGGGGCAGGACGATTCGGTGAGCCGGGGATCATGAAGTCGGCTTCACTATTGAACAAGGCATTGTACGAGGTCTTGGTCTGACTCGATGGTGCGATCAGCAGGCCAACCTTGTTCAAGCTGACAATGTTTCCCGAGACCTCGTTGATAGACATACCGAGGAACGACGCTCCTCCACCATTCTTCACGAGCGTATTGTTCATCAAGACCGCGGTCGCCTGATCAGTAATAACGACTGCCTCGAACAGATTTCTGGTGATGATATTGCGCTCAAGACGAACCGAGGACCTTCCAGTCACATTGACCCCATGATCGTTATCATGGATGACATTCCCGATCAGAACAGCCTGAGAATCAGAAAAGTGTAGGCCCGTTGTCTCGCTCCCCCCGATCACACAGTCTTCGATTCTGACATCTTGGACCTGCTGGCCGAATACCATACCTTTCACATGAACCTGCCGTAGGGTGATGCCTTTTCCATTGAAGATTCCGAGCGCGTGGCCTCCATGTTCATTGATCGTTAGCCCGCTGATCTCGATGTCCGTGGCCCCATAAGGCCATTTCCCGATATGCAGGACCCCAACCATCTCACCGCGGCCCTGTAGAACAACTCGATCCACTCCCTCACCGATGATTTTGATCTTCTCTTTACTATGAATCGTGAGGTCTTGAGCATAGGCCCCCGCCTTGATCAGCACGGTGTCGCCCTTCCCGGCACTGTCGACGGCTTCTTGAATCGACGAGAAATCCCCCGAACCATCTGGTTCGACGGTGATCGTTCGCGCAGTGGACACCCTGAGATCGGTCTCGGCGACACCTAACCCAGTTCCCATGAACCATAAGCCGAGTGCTATGAGAAATACCTGCTGCATGAAGAAACTCATACTCGCTGGAAACTGGGGATGTCAATCGCAGTTTCTTGATTGGTATGCCACATGATAAGCTCCGCCGTCATGACTGTTATTGGACTCACTGGTGGTGTGGCGACCGGAAAAAGTACCGTGGCGAAGCTGTTCAAACTATGCGGCGCCATTGTGATCGATGCCGATGCATTGGCACGAGACATGGTACAGCCGGAGAAACCGGCCTGGCGCGAGATTGTTGCTCGCTTTGGGAAATCGGTCTTGAATCCTGACCGTACGATCAATCGTCACGCACTCGGCGCCATCGTGTTCCGCCATCCCACAAAACGCCGGACGCTGGAGCGCATCATCCATCCCCGCGTGGCCCGCGAGCAGAAGCGCCTTACACGAGAGGGCCGTCGCAAGAATCCGAACGCCGTCGTTATCTATGACGTCCCCCTCCTCTTTGAAGCCGGTATCGACAAACGTGTGGATAAGACTATCGTTGTCACAACTGATCAGGAAACCCAAATCGCCCGACTCAAGAAACGCAACGGGCTCACGAGAGCTGACGCTCTGCGTCGGATCAAGAGCCAGATGCCACTCGCTAAGAAACGTCGCCTGGCAGATTATGTGCTTGAGGGCACGACGGAGCTTCGCAGTCTGGCCAAGTCCGTTCGCCAGTTATATAAGTCTTTCCGGTCTCTCTGATACACACGCTCGCCTCGAATAGAGAGACATCGAGCCAAGGACCGCAAGGGTCAAGACCGCCGCCGGACTGATTGATCTCCATGAATTGTGCAACATCGTTCTACCCTCCGCTTCGTCCCCTGTGATAGAGTCACACGTTATGCATAACGTTGTGATCATCGGTTCAGGTCCTGCGGGGCTCACTGCTGCGGTATATACAGCTCGAGCCAATTTGTCTCCACTTCTTATCGAGGGGTGGCAGGCAGGTGGCCAACTAACGACGACGACCGAAGTTGAGAATTATCCTGGCTTCGCCAAGGGCATCATGGGCCCTGAGCTGATGAAAGAAATGCGGGCCCAAGCAGCCCGATTTGGGACGGTGTTTAGGACTGGTGATGTCACGGCTGTGGATCTAAAGGCTCGCCCATTCAAAATCGTCGTGGATGACGAAGAACCCCTGGAAGCCAAGACGCTCATCATTGCGACCGGTGCCTCCCCGATTACGCTCGGTCTTCCCAACGAAAAACGTTTGTGGGGCCACGGTGTCTCCAGCTGTGCCACATGTGACGGGTTTTTCTTCAAGGACAAGGAACTCGTCGTCGTCGGTGGCGGAGATAGTGCGATGGAGGAAGCTACGTTCCTCACGAAGTTTGCCACCAAGGTATCGGTCATCCATCGTCGGGACAAACTGCGAGCTTCTCGAATCATGCAAGATCGAGCGGTGAAGAATGAAAAGATTGCGTTTCTCTGGAACAGCGTTGTTGAAGATGTACTCGGACAAGATGTCGTGACCGGAGTTCGAGTCAAAAATATTGTTACCGGCAAGATATGGGATCTATCCTGTGCCGGCCTTTTTCTCGCTATTGGCCACCGTCCCAATACGGCACTCTTTACAGGACAACTGAAGATGAGCGAGACCGGCTACCTCCTCACAACCCATGGTACGGCGACAAGCATTCCTGGAGTCTTTGCTGCAGGCGACGTACAAGATGCGCATTATCGCCAAGCCGTGACCGCAGCCGGAACCGGCTGTATGGCCGCCATCGACGCCGAACGATTCCTCGAGAGTGCGTGAAACGTAAGGCGTAAAACGTTAAAAGTTGATGGCTGGTAGACCCGGATGAACACACCCCACAAGAAGCTCGATGCTTGGGCTTCAGCTATTGATTTAACTCAACTCGCCTATCAGACCACCGACCACTTTCCAATTAAAGAACAATACGGCTTATTGAGCCAAATCAGACGGGCGGCCGTCAGCATCCCCAGCAACATCGCCGAAGGCGCCGCCAGGCATGGCAAGAAGGAGTTTCTTCAGTTTCTCCATATTGCTAGAGGTTCACTCAGCGAGCTCGATACACAACTTGAACTCGCCAAAAGACTGGAATACATAGATCAGAACGAGTGGGTGACACTGAATGAGCTGCTTGAGAGGGTTGATAAGATGTTGAGCGGTCTCATCCGACACCTGGGTGGCAAATTGTGAGTTTTTCGCGATTTCCTTCTCTACGGTTTACCTCTCACTTTTCACGTTTCACGGGATTCTGATGCGTTGCGCCATTGTTCACTATCATGAGCTCGCCCTCAAGGGCCGGAATCGTGAAGCATTCGAGCGTTGTCTCATCCACAACATTCGAACTGCCCTCCTAGATCTGGGAGTTCGGCAGATTGAGAACCTCCATAGTCGGATCCGGATTTGGCTCCCTCTGGCAGTGGCTCCAGAGGTCGTTCGAGAGCGGTTGCGACGTGTTTGCGGCATTGCGAACTTTTTGCTCGGCCAAGTGATCCCCCTCCAGCTCTCCAATCCAAGCCTTGACGTTCTCACAACTGCTGCCATAGAGGAGATCACGCAGCACTCATTTTCTACGTTCAGAGTTACTGCAAGACGAGCAGATAAAAGGCTGGTGCTGACCTCAATGGACATCGAGCGAGAGCTTGGTGCCGCCATCTGCAACAAAACCGGCAAGAAGGTCAGCTTAAAAACCCCTGACTTGACCGTGTACGTCGAACTCTTATCAAAGGAAGTATTCTGCTCAGCAGAAAAGCATGAGGGACCTGGCGGCATGCCGGTTGGCGTCAGCGGCCACGTGGCCTGTTTACTTTCCGGAGGCATCGACTCACCCGTCGCGGCTTATCGCATGATCAAACGTGGATGCCAAGCGAGCTTCGTTCATTTTTCTGGCCGCCCTCTGGTTAGTCGAGCTTCCGAAGAAAAGGTCCGTGAGCTCGCGAGCGTCCTCACCGCATACCAGTACAACTCCAGACTCTATGTCGTTCCCTTTGGAGAAATCCAACGGGAGATTGTCCTGACTGCACCCGCCCCATTTCGGGTGGTGCTCTATCGACGGATGATGGTACGCATTACCGAAGCATTGGCAAGGCAGGAACACTGCTGGGCACTCATAACCGGCGATAGTCTTGGACAAGTGGCGTCACAAACTCCTCAGAACCTCTGCGCCGTTGAGGAGGCGGCAGACCTCCCGATTCTCCGGCCACTCATCGGAATGGACAAACGCGAGATCATTGATGAGGCGAAACACATCGGCACCTACGATATTTCCATCGAGCCAGACCAGGACTGCTGCAAACTCTTTGTGCCACCCCATCCCAGCACTAAAACTCGGATCGACGACGTGCTGAAAGTCGAGCGGATGCTGGATATCTCTTCACTCATCAAACGAGGGATTGAACATGCCGAATTGACAGAATTGTCCTTTCCTCCACCAACCAGGTAGCTGAGACTTGTTTTTCGACCACATCAAAATCCATGGAGCGGTCAACCCAGCCATTGCAAAACAGGACAGGTCAAGGTAAGCTCGGTACAGTTATCAACCTCACTCGTTCACACACGTACGATAGGCCAACCAAACAGACAGCGACAAAGCGGAGAGGTGCGAGAGCGGCCGAATCGGGCAGTCTCGAAAACTGCTGTCGGGGTAACTCGACCGTGGGTTCGAATCCCACCCTCTCCGCCACCACAAGCTTGCTCGCCCCAAAGCCCCTACAGATGCCCAGACTTTTCTTTGAGCGCCCGTCTCAACTCCACCATCGCCAAGGTATCTCTTTCGCAGTACCGCAGCAGTGATTCACGAATTGTCGCCCGTTCGACCCAATCCATTTCAACAAACACCATGCGGTAGTATTCAGCTGCAGCCTGTCCACCCGCCCTGATCGCGAGATCATCGTATCGCAATGAAGGGACCACGGCCGGCAGCACCTCCTTGAGCGAAAACGATCCACCGAACTCCGGGTGGTAATAGTGATCCTTGACGATCGGATGGAGATCCCAAATCCGCTTGATCAAGCGGCGCAGCTCCACGCGAAGCTCCGGTAAGGCTTCAGCTAGCTGCTCGATTACCGACTTTTCGTAAGGCGAGTAAACACAGATGCTTCCTTCTTCGCCGAGCGATTTCAACAGCCCCTCGGCGAGAGGCCGACGCGGATCATTCATCTCCACATGGAGAAATTCATGGTGGACGAGTGCTCCGTCCACCTGTTCGATGTGATTCGACCATTGAATCGGGATGGACTGGTAAGGCCGTGTTCTGGGATAGCGTGGGATGGCTGGATTAAACGTTTCAAAATCAAGATGATGAACAGGGAATGCTACTGTCCTCAACTGTGCGGAAAGATCTTTAGAGACCCATTCGAGATTGTCTTTCACTTTTCGTTGAACGATCGTAAGGCGTGTCTGAGGGGGAATCTCGTCAATCGTCTCAATTCCTTGGGCCACGAGGTCGGTGGCAAGTTTCTTCGATCCCGGCAGGTGGAAGATCCATCGTGCAGGCTTATCCTTTGTACAGTGCTTCCAGAATGGACACTCGTAGGGCACCAAGCAATGGTCGTCCGGCTCCACGACGGGTATGGTTGGGCCGGCCAACATCGATTTCATTATGGCCAACTTCTCATTCACCTTGCTCTGTCGTTCCTCAACGAGAGAAGACACGTCATCGATCGCAAAAAGCTGCTCCAGATCAACGATTCCTCCGGCATACACATACCCGGTATTGATCCGCATGAGTGCACATGCGGCCACTTGTATTCCTGCCTGAAGAAGCACATGTCGTTGCAACGAGAGATCATCGAGGTGAACATCCTTCACCTTGGTGGAGGATTTCACTTCGACAAGCCGCCACGTCGACTGATCTGGTTGGCCATTGGAAAGTCGCTCCAAGACATCAACACGGATCAACACGCCGTCAGCCTGAATGGCCGCTTCAAAAATCGCCGGGACCGTGTGGTCTGTCATAAGCGCTGCGGTCTGAGTCAACGCCGCCTCAGTTTGTCGATACCCAGCCTGAACGAGTCGACCGCCGTCGAATCGACGGCGAGCCCATTCCCCCACCTCGGTCCCCATATCCAGAATCGCCCGTGTCGAGGCATCAGGCGGCGTGGCCAGCGCCGGGTGGTGAATTTCCAAGTACAGCCGCTTCTGGCATTGCAATCCAGAGAGATACTTCGATTTTGAAAGGCGAGGAGGAGTCGAGCCGAGAGAGATCTCGTCCTGAGGGCCACCGACCATCATCATGATTTCAATTGTCCGATCACTGATTTCTCA
>JAHBWR010000002.1 GCA_019636875.1 Nitrospira sp. | reverse complement strand
GACGCGAATTTCACGACCTTGTAGGGTTTCCCACTGCCGTTCATGAGCGGGTAGTACGCGGCCTGAATCCAGACCTCCTTGCCCCCTTTGCCGACCCGCTGATAGGTACCGGCATCGTACTCGCCGCGATTCAGCTTGGCCCAGAAGGCTTGGTACTCCGGGCTGTTGGTATAGGCTTGATCGCAGAACATCCGATGGTGCTTGCCCTTGATTTCGTCGAGGGTATAGTCAAGGGTCTTGAGAAAATTGTCGTTGGCCGTGATGACCGTGCCGTCCATATTGAACTCGATGACGGCCTGCACCTTGTCGATCGCCTTCAGTTTCGCAGCCAGCTCTTCGACGTTCACATTATCCATGGATCGCCCTCCCTCCTTCTTGTTGTGCTGGATGCGAAGCCGCATCGCAGAATCATCGGGTGTCTCAACAGACGCATCATCTTCGTTTCCGGTCAGCTCAGGCTCCATACCAGCCCCTCCTCGTTCATCCAGACCACGCCGCTTATGCCGCTTTCGCGCCATCCAGCATCTCGTCATCCAACAACAGGCGGTCCATGTCTAAGAGCGCTACCAGCTTGTCGCCGGATTTTCCGATCCCATTCAAGAAGCTGACGTCCACCTTGGCTCCGAACTGCGGAGCCGGTTGAATATCCTTCTTGTCGATGTTCAACACGTCGGAAACGGCATCCACCACCAATCCCATGACCTTGTCACGCACGACGACCACGATGATCACCGTAAAGGCCGTATAGTCGATCGTCGGCATATTGAATTTGGTGCGCAATTCGATGATCGGCACGATCGTGCCGCGGAGATTGAGCACGCCCTTGATGTGGGAGGGAGTATTGGGAATCTTCGTGACGGTGGTGTAGCCCTTGATCTCCTGAACGCGAAGAATATCCACTCCGTAGAGCTCTTCTCCAAGATTGAACGTTAAAAATTGGCTCCCATCGCCGCTCAGGCCGATCTGCTGATTCAATTCTTTGGTAGCGGTTTCGAGCGCTGCTGCCGCCATAGCTCCTCCTTCATCGGGCCTGCTGCCCCCCACACACGATTGCAAGACAATGCCTCGTCCCCCATCATCGAAAACCTGCCCTGCCGTCTCTCGGGGTCGACAGGACCGTATCGGCTCTTTGATTGGGAACTTGAGGACGCCCGTTCCACGCTTGGTCACATATCCTCATTCCCAACCCCACTTGCTAGCCCCGCACCCCAGACCAGGCCATGTCGTGCTGAATCTCCTTGTGCGGGTGAAGCCGGCGAGCCCGCTCCAACAGCACCTCCTTCGATTCCGGAATCCCTGGATCCGGCACACAGCACTCGCCGATCGGACAGGCAGCCGCACATTGCGGCTCGGGAAAATGGCCGACACATTCCGTACAACGGTCGTAGGAAATCACATAGGTCGTCCCATCGGTTCCCTGCCCATCGCTCACATGGTACCCGGTGGATTCGGCATCGCTTCGCTTTTCGAAAATCGCTTGATTGGGGCACGCCGGGAGACAGGCATCGCAGGAGATGCAATTGTTATTGATCAGCAACGCCATAAGTTGCCTCCATGATCACCGCAGGTGATGACGGACGAATACTCCCTGTCTTCATACCTACTCTGCCGGAGCACATTCCACGCTCCAGATCACACAGCCAACAAGAGATGCCCCAGCTTTGCTTTCTTTGTTCGCAGGTACCTGAGATTGGTCCGGCTTGGAGGTATTTCGATCGGAACCCGTTCCACGACCCGCAACCCATAGCCTTCGATCCCGACGATTTTCCGTGGATTGTTCGTGATAAGCCGGATCGACCGGAGACCCAAGCTGGCAAGGATCTGTGCACCGACTCCGTACTCGCGCAGATCCGCCTGAAAGCCTAATTTCTTGTTGGCTTCGACTGTATCGCTGCCCCGATCCTGAAGCGCATAGGCCTTGATCTTGTTCAGCAGACCGATCCCCCGCCCCTCTTGATTCAGATACAGCAACACCCCACACCCTTCGTGCTGGATCAATTCCATCGCTCGATGTAACTGGTCACCGCAATCACACCGCAATGAACCGAGGACGTCGGCCGTGAGACAGCCGGAATGGACGCGCACGAGGGTGGGCTTGCTTCCATCGATAGGACCTTTCACCAAGGCCACATGCGTACTGCCGTCGATCGTATTCTGAAAGGCGATCGCCTCGAACTTTCCGTATTTCGTCGGCAACTGCGCACTCGCCACTCGCTCCACGAACGGTTCCCGTCTCATGCGGTATTCGATCAACGCTTTGATGGTGGCCATCTTCAGCTTGTGCCGCACGGCAAACTGCGTCAATTCCGGGACCCTCGCCATGGTCCCGTCCTCGTTCATGATTTCGCAGATGACCCCGGCCGGATACAGGCCCGCTAATCGAGCCAGATCGACCGACCCCTCAGTTTGGCCGGCACGCTTGAGGACTCCACCAGGCTGTGCTCGAAGAGGAAAGATATGTCCCGGCCGCGCCAGATCCGAAGCCTTGCTCCTAGGGTTGATCGCCACGTGTATCGTCTTGGCCCGATCGGCGGCTGAGATACCAGTTGTGATGCCGTGCTTCGCATCGATCGACACGGTGAAGGCGGTCCCGAAGGTGGCGGTGTTCTCACTGGCCTGTTGGGGAAGATGCAATTCGTCGACACGTTCCGGCGTTAAGGCAAGACAGATCAGCCCACGTGCATGCTGAGCCATAAAATTGATCGCCCGTGCGGTGGCAAATTGGGCCGCGATCACAAGATCGCCTTCGTTCTCACGATCTTCGTCATCCACCAACACAATGAACTTGCCTTGCTTGAGATCGTGGACGACATCTTCAATCGTGTGAAAGGGCGCTGCCGAGTCCGTCGATCTTGTCTTCCTCATCACTGCCCCCTCACGCCGCAATCGGCGCCCCGTGCCGTGCGATTTCCAGGAGTCCGCGCACATCCAAAATGAACCCGACAGTGCCGTCTCCCAAGATGGTTGCCCCGGCGATGCCTTCGACTTTCCTGAAGTTTTGTTCCATGCTCTTGATCACGACCTGTTGCTGCCCAAGAATTTCGTCCACCATCACCGCCACGCGTTCGCCTTCCGTTTCGAGGATCAGCAGAATCGCTTTCATCGGGCTTGTATGCTCCGGTTGAAGGGTGAACACCTCATACATGCGAATCATCGGGAGATAGGTTCCCCGCACATTGATCAGCTCTCCCTTTCCGATCACGGTCTTGATGGCGCCTTCTTTCGGCTGGATGGACTCCAGGATGGAAAGGAGGGGAACGATGTACGTTTCTTGGCCGACCCGTACGGTCATCCCTTCGATGATGGCCAACGTGAGCGGGAGCTTCAGCGTGAACGTCGTCCCCTTTCCCGTGACCGTCTTGATGCTGACCGTTCCTCCAAGGGCTTCGATGTTGCGCTTCACGACATCCATTCCGACCCCGCGACCTGACACGTCGGTCACCTTTTCCGCCGTCGAAAATCCTGGTCGGAAAATGAGCGGCCAGATCTGATCGTCGGAAAGCTTTTCATTTTCGCCCACCATGCCTTGTTTCACGGCTTTGGCGAAGATTTTCTCTCGATTCAACCCTCGGCCGTCGTCTTCGACGGTGATACAGATGTTGCCGCCTTCGTGGAAGGCATTCAGCCGAATGGTCCCCACTTCCGATTTATTGTTGTCGAGTCGTTCCTCCGGCGGCTCCAGACCGTGATCGGCCGAGTTTCTGACCAAATGGGTGAGCGGGTCCCCGATGGATTCGATCACCGTCTTATCCAACTCGGTTTCCTCTCCCGAGAGCACCAGCTGAATCTTCTTGCCCGCCTTCGCCGAGAGATCGCGCACCAATCTTGGGAAGCGACTGAAGGCCGTTCCGATCGGAAGCATGCGGATGCCCATGACACGTTCCTGGATCTCTCGCGTGTTTCGTTCCAGCTGCGCCACTCGCTCCAGGAGGACCGGCAGCTGTTTGATCTCGAAGCGCGACCCCAAATCACTCAGCATAGATTGCGTAATGACTAACTCGCCGACGAGATTGATCAGTTTGTCGATCTTGGCGGTATCCACGCGAATCGAGGTTGAGTCGGCCTTTTTGGTCTGTGCCGCGACTTCTTGCTGCCGCTGTGTGTGCAGGGCCTGCTCCAATTGTCGTGGAGTAACGGCTTTCTGCTCGACGAGAATTTCCCCGACACGCTTTTGCTGCGCCAACGCCTGTTCCAAAGCCGCCGGCGAGACCACACCGCTCTCGACCAGTATCTCGCCCAGAGGTTTGGGGTCACTACCCTCCCCGTGATGGATACCACCAGATCCCGCAGAGACTTTCCGCTCGTCACTATGACCCCCTGACTCCGTGCTCCTCACCTCTTCAATGGATAACTTGCTATCCTCGCGGACAAACTCAAAGGCTGTCTCGATGCTTTTCAAATCTCTGCCGGTGAGCAACTGCAATTCCCAAGAGAGATAGCACTTTTCCGGATCGATCAGGTTCAGATCCGGCACTCGCGACATATCGAGCTTCACCGCGCTCAACTCCCCAAGGCCGTTCAACTCCTTCACGACTTGAAGAGGATCGAGCCCTCTCTTGAATAACCACTCCGGCGGAGTCCACGTGATGTGATAGGTACGTTCCTGACCATCAGAGCGAGCAGGAGCTGCCGTTGGCTTCGCCTCTTGTACCGCCGGCGGTTGAGGCTCCAATGCACTCGCTGTCGCTAATTCCGTCGTCAGGCGCTGCACCGTCTCCTCATCGACGGCGACTCCCGATTTGGCTGCCTCCATCAGACTCTTCAGACAATCGGTCGATTTGAGGAGCAGGTCAGCGATCGCCGCGGTCACGACCTTCTGTTCGTTCCGCAACAGATCGAGCAGCGTCTCCATTTTATGGGTAAATTGGGCCAAGGCAGTAAATCCGAACATTCCGCTGGCGCCCTTGATCGAATGGGCCGATCGAAAGATCTTCGCGAGGAGCTCAAGATCCTGCGGATGTTGTTCCAGCGCCAGGAGACCTTCCTCCACAATGGCCAGGTGTTCCGCGGCTTCTTCGAAAAAGGCGTCTTGAAATTGGGCGAAATCGTTACTCATAGGCCCTCGTTAAATGCGAGATCGAAACCGTGAATTGTTGAGATACTTTCCCTAGCACGCATTTCGTCCATCTCACGCTTTACCGTTCACGGTTCACGACGTTTACGCCGGCAAGACTTTCGCGATCGTCTTCAGGAGGACTTCTGGATTGAACGGTTTGACAATCCATCCGGTCGCACCCGCTTCTTTTCCGGCTTGTTTCTTCTCTATGGCTGATTCGGTCGTGAGCATGAGAATCGGTGTGAACTTGAATGCACTCAACTTCCGCAATTCTTTGATGAGCGTGATTCCATCCATCTCCGGCATGTTGAGGTCGGTGACCACGATATCCATCTTCCCCCCGGCTGAGGCCTTGTTCACGGCATCCTTCCCGTGCTCGGCTTCAACCACAGTAAATCCAGCGTTGGTCAGGGTAAAGGCGACCATCTGGCGCATCGTCGGTGAATCATCTACGATCAGCGCTGTCTTACTCATGTTTCCCTCCAGGACCGTCTTGCGTGTGCGATCGGGTGTATAGGTGCACCATCAAAACAGAGTCACCGCATCCCCGCCGTTGTCCGATACATCCACCGGCACGGGTTCTTGATAATCCGGTTGCAGTGCGGCCTTATGCAGGCGACGCTCCTCCTCCATCGTGAACGTCTCTTCGATGCGTTCAAGCGCCGCGATCTCCTGTCGTGCCTCCTCCGTCAGCGGCCCTTCTTGCAAAACTTGCAGGTGGCGCTTGAGCTGATCGAGCGCAAGACCGACATGCTCCAATTTCTGTCTTGTAATGTCCTGGAACTGCATCGCCACGACGACCCGGGACACACTCTCCGAGCGTTCCGTGGAAGTCATGGTATCCGCGCGAGAGGCGAGGGCTTGTAAGTGTACCAACAGCTCGACCGCAGCCCGTTCGGTTTCCGCCGTCACGGCCGTCATTTGTGCCTTTAGGGCTGGAATCATGCGCATGGCCCCGTCGGCAAACGCATTCCACGCTTGCTGCCGGGCCGCCAGCTCTGTCGTGGAGACCTGCCCACCAGTCGCCAATCTTTGAGATTCTCCTTCGTGGTCGTTCACGATCCTCATCGTCGTTTGTCGCAGAAGCGGTGTTTCCGTTCTGAGCAATACACGCTCATGGTCACGGCGTACGATAACGTGTCATGGCCGCCCACGCCCGAATCCTGTCTCAGCTTCAATCAGCACAACGCGTTACTCACTCAGTTGCTCGGTGAACCCAAGTTGTTTCAACTTGTTCTGCAATTCCTGAGGAATGCCCATCACCAGCAGGCGTGCCTGCTTCCTGGCCGACAACATCAATTGAATGGCGGCGGTATCCACTCTGGCCACTCCGCTGAGATCCATCGAGACCAACCCTTCGTTGGCCATGAGATTCACCAATGACTCCTTGAACTCTCCTGCTTCAAAGATCGTAAGATCGCCGGTCGGAGCCAGGTGCCGTGGATTGGCATCTCCCGGGTCACTCATCTGGGATCCGGATATCTCCGTGGTCATCTGCTGTGCTCCCCATTGTGAAGTCACCAGAATCTACTGTCGGCTCTTTTTCGGGAGACTTAAGTGGTCGGCCCACTCTGCCCCACGATCAGCTCCCCTTGAATGCCTCATGCCCGAGTATGTTTTGGGTCTACGGATAGGCGCTCGACAACTCCTCTAGTCCCGTGGATTCCCCTGAACCAGCCGCATCACTCTCTTCCTGAAGCAAAGGAGACGGCGGCGCTTGCTCTAAAATCACGACTTCCACTCGGCGATTCTTGGCTCTTTGGTCGGCATCAAGGTTATTCGTCACAGGCCTGCTGTCGGCATGTCCGACCGCGGCAAGATGATCGGTCTGGACGCCATAGAGTTCAGACAGGACCCGCACAACCATCACGGCTCTGGCGGCTGATAATTCCCAGTTGGAGGGAAATTGTGCGGTGTGAATAGGAACATTATCGGTATGCCCCTCAACTCTGGTGTACCGATTGAGTTCGACAATTGCGCTGCCCAGACCCTCAAGAAATGGCAACGCCTCGGTTCGCACGGCCGCCTCACCACTGTTGAACAGGAGCTGATCAGGAATCGTGATCACGATATCGCCGTTGATTTTTTCTGTGACACGCACCGCCGACATTTGAGGCACCGCTTTGATGCTCTTCACCAGATTGCGTAGCTTTCGAACAACCAGTTCTTTGCTCCCCGGTGCGTCCGGCGCCGTGAGTGCCGACTTATTGGTCTGTAACGTAAACGCCGCCGGAGAGGACGGAGGACTGACAACGGGATTGAGCGCAGCTTTGATCGACTCACTGACCGTTCTGTACTTCCCGACATTGACGGACGAGATGGAATACATGACGACAAAGAAGGCAAACAGGAGGGTGATGAAGTCTGCATAGGAGACCAGCCACCGCTCGTGGTTTTCATGTTCTTCGTGTTTATGCTTCGCCATGGTGTGCGTATGCCGTTAGACGTGAGCGGTGAGACGTTTTGCCTCAGCCTTGGAGCATGACATTTCACGCGTTACTTCTTTGTCTCCTTGGTTCGTTCGTTATGGGGCAGCACCCCTTCCAGTTTTTCTTGAAGAAGCCGAGGGTTTTCGCCTTGTGCAAGTCCGGCCAGACCCATAATCATAAGATTGCGGGCTCCGGCTTCCTCCTTGAGCTTCAGCTTGATCTTGTTGGCAAAAGGGAGGAAAAAGAGGTTGGCTGCACCGACCCCATACACGGTCGCGACGAAGGCCACGGCAATCCCGCTCCCTAGCTTTGAAGGATCGGCCAGATTTTCCATCACGTGGATTAATCCAAGGACCGCACCGAGAATCCCGACGGTCGGGGCATACCCACCGGCTGCTTCCCAGACCTTGGCCGCGATGACACCCTGTTCTTCATGGTGTTCAACCTCGATCTCCAGGATCTCGATCACGGCTTTCGGTTCGGTCCCATCGACGATGAGTTGAATGCCCTTTTTCATAAAGGGGTCTTTAATATCTTTGAGCTTCCCCTCCAGTGCCAACAAGCCTTGCTTCCTCGAAATATTGGCCAGATCGAGAATGAGCTTGATCGTTCCCTTATTGTCGATATGGGGACTCGAAATGGTAAGCGAGAGGGCGCCGACGGCCTTCAGTACGACGGACAATGGATTCTGAATACAAATGGCCCCAATCGTTCCTCCGATCACGATGATGAAGGCCGTCAGCTGCATGATCGAGCCCAGATGCCCGCCTTCGAGCGCTTGCCCTCCGGCGATCGAGCCCAATGCAATGACCACCCCGAGAATTGTTGCAATATCCATTATGAGAACGCCTCATTTGAACCCGAATTGCGCCAGGATATCGTCGGCCACTTTTTGTTTCATCGCGGTCGTCTTGGAATCCTCAAGTTGTTTGAGCATCTGACCGGCCAGTCCATGATCGACGGAGTCTTGATTGTTCTGCTGAAGGCCAAAGACGACGACGAGATGCATGAGTTTGCCTTGCACTTCATCCAGAATCGTCACGAGTTTCTTGACTCGTTGGGCGACCAAATCCTGAAACGACAGGGTCGTCATGATCTCCGTCAGATGCTTCCCGTCTTGTGCGAGTAGAGCCGTAAGCGTCTCGACCCGTTCTTCAAGCGTGACGCAATCCACTGCGTGCAACGTTTCGGCGATCGATGCGAGTTCTTTTTCAATGCGGTCGCGATTGTCCTGAATCGTTTCCGTCAGGCGCATCACCTCCATCGTCCCGTCTTCAGTCATTTTTGAGAGATCCGCCAGATGAGAGGCCGCCGTCGGAAGTTGTGTGGCACTGGAGGTAATCTGAGGACTCGCATCAGAAATCGCCTTCATGGCGTTTTCTACGAATCGAGCCAACTCACCCAGCTCCTCGTAGAGCTTATGTCCTCTTTTTTTCACTCTCCCCTCCCTCCGAATTCGAGCACCTCGCCCTCCAATGGACTTCGTGCTATTTGAATATCTTCGCGAGTTTTTCTTGCATGGTTTCTGCGGTAAAGGGCTTGACGATATAGTTACTCACCCCCGCCTGTACCGCCTCGACCAGATTGTGTTGCTGAGCCTCTGCCGTCACCATCAACACGGGAATCGCTTTGAGCTTCTCGTCGGCTCGAATCGCCCGGAGCATATCGATACCCGTCATCACCGGCATGTTCCAGTCCGACACGACAAAGTCGAACGAGCCGGCGCGCAGCTTTTGGAGACCTTCCTGCCCGTTCTCCGCCTCATCCATATTGGAAAATCCCAACTGCTTCAGGACGTTTTTCACGATCCGTCGCATCGTCACCATGTCATCGACCACGAGGATCTTCATATTCGGATCGGCTGGCATAATCGCTCCTTTGTCACGGTTCGTCCCGCCTTGGACAGTGATGGACCCGCGCCATTTTTACGTCTTGGCATCTCATGGAATATCGGCATGTGTGGTGAATGACCTGAGCCGAAACGATTGGAGAGAGAACGAAGACACGTGAGAGGGAATCTGAACCGAATACGATATCTTCGGCACATCACAAGGCCGGCAGGACCGTTCCTGCCGTTCATGTCTTCAGCACCTGAAGGGTCGCCGGTTGAGAACCGGCACATGCGGATTGGACGATTGACGTGCAGGTCATAGATCTTTCGTCAGGCCGGAGCGGCTGTGCATCCATTCATGGATATCCCGGCGAAGAAACCGCCAATGCTTCCCGATTTTTGAGGCAGGCAATTCGCCGGCCCGTGCGAGCTTATATACAGTGGACTTCGGCACTCGGAGGAAGCGTGCGACTTCCATCACGGTTAGAATCTCACCGTTTTGACTCGTACGGGATTCCGTCTGATCTTCAGTTGCCGTAGAGACGTCACCATTCATGACAGGTGCCGTATCGGTGCCGTAGTGTGAAAACTTGAGTCGGTGCTATACTCAACGTACCGACATTCGGCTTCGTTTTTTCCCACTAGGCGAGGATTGGCGATGTCTATTCAGGTTGTTCAGACGTCCTCACAGCGGACCCTAGACCCCGTGCCAACCGGCAGGAACCGATCCTAATGGCACACATCATTTCAGTTGCATCCGGAAAGGGAGGGGTCGGCAAGAGTGTCGTCGCAGCAAATCTGGCATTTGCCCTGGCAAAGAGAGGGAAACAGGTCGTCCTCGCCGATCTCGACATAGGGGGCTCCGATGCGCACGTGCTGGTCGGACTGCTACACCCTACCCTGACGATGACTGATTTTCTTGATCACCGGGTGAAGTGTCTCGACGAGTTGGCGCTCCCTCTTCCTCTGCATCCTTCGCTTCGGATCATCGCGGGAACGGGGGACACACTCGCAACAGCCAATATGGCGTATTCTCAAAAAAAGCGACTCATTCGCACCTTCCAAGACGTGCATGCCGACGTCATTGTCGCCGATATCGGAGCCGGCACAAGCTATCACGCGCTTGACTTTTTTCTTATGGCTGACCACCACCTCGCGGTGGCGACCCCTGATCCGACCTCGGTTCTGGATCTCTACCGCTTTATCAAGCTGGCCGCTATTCGACGCGTGCTCTCCATGTTTTTGATGCGCGATGTCATGGCGGAAGGACTTGCCAATCGCGATTACTGCAGCGTGGAGGAAGTGCTCGAGGTCGCCGGCAAGACGGACGAATCAGGGCGAACGATCGCTGAATCAACATTGCGGGCTTTTCAGCCTGCCCTCGTCCTTAATCGTGTATCGGGACGTGCCCGCGTCAACGTGCCGCAGCTGAAAAAGTTACTCAAGGAATATGTCGGTGGTGACTTAACTCTGCTCGGTGAGATTCCTGAAGATCCTGCAATGGAGCAAGCCGTACGCGCCTATACCCCTGTGATCCAACACGCTCCGTCCTCTCCGGCTGCAACGGCGTTGACGAAGATGGGAGAGGCTCTGCTCCACATCCTGTCGACACCCTCCACTCGAGCAGCCTAGCCCAGCAGGTTTGTGAGGGTGTGCCTATGTTGGGGATTTTCGACGCGATCGCAGTCGTTCCGCCTGTGTTTGAAGAATGTGGCGGATCAGATGCTCCTGATCATCGGGCTTCAGATCAATGAATTCCGTCGCGATCATGAACCCCTGGCCCTGTGTCAACGGCTCCGATCGGATGACTCGGACGGTGGTCTGAATCGGAGTAAACGGAGGGAGAATCAGCTTGAGCATCAGATGATCCCCGCTCACAAACTCCTGTGAAGCCGCAAATCCTACTCCTCCCCCGCTCAAATTGACATCCGTCAGTCGAGCAATGTTGACCGTCTCTGGTCGACTGGCCGCCAAGGAGTTCAAGATGACCTCGAGGAGATAATCCACCTTCATGATCCATGGCAGCATCGGTGAGGCCATCACCGATTCACCTGAGCGAGCAAGAAGTTCCGCCGTGGGTTTCGCCACGGCTTCAGAAATCGACTGAGCCGTCGGAAGTGCCGCCGTGACGGGAAGAGCATTCCCCGACTCGGTCACGATGCGATATTCCATCAATATCCGATCGTCGATTCTGATCCATTCACGCCGTTCGTCCTGTGAGATCTCGACCGGCGGAACCGATGATGTTGTGCTGAGTGAAGTCATGGGTACCTTCCGATTGGCGTTATGCCGCCAGACTGAGTGCAACGGCACAGGCCAACGCCGGCGGTTGCGGCACATGGATGGCCACGCAGTTTCTTCCTTGAGCCTTCGCCTCCTTCAAGGCAGACCCGGCAATCGTTGCCCAATCCGAGCTCGTCGCGACGTCCAAATCCGGAGCCACAGCTACTCCCATGCTTGCCGTAATACGAACCTGCCCCGATCGACTGATAAACAGGTGACGCTCGATGCGTTCTCTCAATCGCTCCGCCAGATGACAGGCTTGCCGCCTCTCCGTATGCGGGAGGACCACTCCGAAGGTGTCACCTCCGCATCGCCCCACGATATCAGTGTCACGCACCATCTCGCGTATCACCGCCGCTGCCGATCGAAGCACGTGATCCCCTGCTTCGTGGCCAAGACGATCATTGACGGTTCTGAAGTAATCGAGTCCGATCACCAGCAAACAAGCCGTGATTCCGTAGCGTTGCCCGACACGCAATTCACGGGTCAAGGCACCATCGAACGCATGGCTATTGAGTATGGCGGTCAACGAATCGCAACGGTCGAGGTCCTGCTGAAATCGCCGAGATTCGGCATTCCGAAAAGACACCGCTAGGACCGTACCGACGATATGAAGCGCCTGTCTTTCCCACTCGGAGAACGCCTCGTGGCCGTTTCTCTTAACCAAGAATAGACCTCCCTCTTCCTGTCCTAAGGCCAAGGATATTTCATGTGCATTCGTCGGTCGTTCATCGGGCTCTAGGAAGGTGCACCCCGACCTTGGCACGAGCGAAAGATGTCGTGAACGCCCCGACCGTCGGGGCCTTGCGGGCTGAGGCGTATCAGGAGCCACAAGACCGAGACGTCGAAGGAGGTAGCGACGGAGACGTGCCTCTGTTTCTCGACTCTGATCACTCGACCAGAGCCGGACATGCTCACACCTTGATCGAGCGATTCCGATCGCATCAGCGGGGATCAGCTCGGGCAATCGTCTTGTCAACGTCTTGAGTATGTCATGTTCGTCTTGGCAGGCCGCCACCGCGGCAAGCAACTGATGGAGCGATTCCAGTCGCTGGTTGGTCGGGAGCAGCTGGGGATCAGGTGTTCGCTGGAGATTGGCTGGAGGCAGCTCCTCGCTTGCCATTGTCCATTCCTAGTTCGATTAGGCTTCCACGGACATCGCCTCGGGCGCCAAGGCAGCCCCCCCTAGTCGTTGACGGAGCCCTTGTAATCGGCGTTTGGTCGCCGCAGCTTCCCCTAACAGCGATGTCAGCACGGCCTGTGTGGTCTGTACGTGGTTGAAAACCTGGCGGTCCAACTGTAACAATTCATCTCCCTGTTCGAGTATGGGGTGCATCGTTTCCAAGAGATTTCCCCGGTCTCGGTAGCATTGGATGACCACATCCCATTGCCCTGATTGAGCGGCATCAACGGCAACTTTGGTGAGTCGCTCGATCTCGGACGTATGGTGAGGCCTCGGAGCACTCATCGTACTCCCGCCATGCGAGACTGCTGTTGGGCAGCGACTTCGCGCCATGCTTCGCGCAACGTGATCAGGCAACGGAGAGGCCCTTCCAGCCTCTGCTCATTGTTACGCACATTCGCTTCAACCAGCTCTGCCATCATGTAGTCGTACAACCTCCGTAACGATCTCGCGATGGCTCCGCCTTGCTCATGATCCAACACACTGTTCAGCTCTCCAATGATGGCGATGGCTCGCCCAAGGTGTCGTGCCTTCTCTCGGACATTGTTCATCTGAATCTCTCGCCTCGCGATCTCAATCGACTGAATGGCACCGTCATAGAGCAACACAACCAACTGGACCCCGGAGGATGTCACGACCTGGGTCTGTTCGTACTGACGCGCATACTGGGTGAGCATAGCTGATGATCCTAGTTTTGAGATTGATTCGATGAAGACTGAGATTGCAGAAAGCTACTTTGTCCCTGGAGTTGGCGCAGGAGTCCGTCCAGCGCAGCAAACTGGCGTCTGAGTCGCTCTTCATAGCGACTCACGGCATCTTCCTGCCTGGCGATGTCGTTGCCCACTCGAGTGATCTCGTTTGTTAAGCCATTCTTGCGAACCGTGAGGGCGCCACCTGCGATGTCGTTTAACGCATCCACAGCGGAGACGAGCGATTGGGCCAAGCCTGCTACCGCGCCCTGATTGGTGAAGAGTGCTTTCACCGCACTATAGTTGGTGCTCAAGGCGGTGGTCAGCTGCCCATCATCGACCGTGATGGTCCCGTCACGCTCAGTCTTAAACCCGATTTGTCCAACACTCGAGTAGGTAGTGGCGCCGCTTACGGTGGATGATAGTGCGGTCCGGAGTTGCGCAATGACGGTTCTAGCGGATGACTCGTTAAAGAACACGCCGCCTTGCTTGGTCGTCACGTCGTAGGTCGTTCGTTCGTTGATAAATTTCACGACCTCATTGTATGCGGTTGCCAAGGCCTTGATATTCGTTTTGACGGCATTGACGTCCTGAGACAGGCTTACCTGAACCGTTTCCGTTCCTGTCGTCTTGGTGAGCGTCAGAGAGAGTCCTGGGATGGCATCGCTGATCGTGTTCGAACTACGCTCAATCGTCAACGGATCAAGCGACTGATCTCCGATCTCGACCTGAGCATTCTGGGCGGCCGACAGCGTATCAATCCCACCGGTACCACTGCTGTTCAAGAGATCCAGATCCGTGCCGTCGGCAACAATGGTAATCGCGTTGTCGCTCCCCGTGTTGTTGGACGATAACGCCAACCGGTATGACGGGGTTGCTTCCGTCCCGGTATTGATCAGCGAGGCTGTCACTCCCGCTCCAAGATCGTTGATTTGGTCCCGCAGGTCCGCCAATGTGGCGGTCGATCCTAAATTCACGGTTTGGCTAGATCCGGACCCTACCTGGAAGGTGAATGTGGCAGATCCGCCACTGACAATGTCCGAAGTCTCTGATGACACCGCTTTGGCCGCCTTACTGACGATCTGATGAGATTGTGCCAGCTGCACGACCCGCACGCTGTAGGTCCCCGTTGCCCCAGAAGAAGAGGCGGAGGCGGACAACACCGTCGAGTCACTGACGGATACCGTGGTCCGGTCGAACGAGGTCGAAAGCCTGAGCGCCTCCGCGGCGCTCTGCAACCCCGCCACTTTGGTGCTCACCGTCGTCAGATCGGTCAGCTTGGTATTGAGATCCGTTCGCTTCTTGGTCAGTCGATCAACCGGTAGTTGTGCCACCTTCACCAGTTGATCGACGACCTGTCCAAAATCCAGCCCGTTCCCTAGGCCTCCGAAACTTATCGTCGGCATTTCACATCCTTGTGCGTCGGATCAGACATGTTCTTCAAAGAGCAGACCCTTGTGATTGGCCAAATTCTTGGCCAGATCAATCACCTCCTGAGGAGGAATCTGCCGGATCACCTCTCCCGAGTCTCCCTTCAAAATCTTGACGACGACTCGTTGAAGTTCTTGATCCACTTCGATCTGCAAGTGTGAACCCGATTGCTGCAACGCTTCCCTTACCTTGCCCACGGCTTGTTCAAGCGCAGCTCGCTGCGTCGGAGACGCGGGCGTGAACTCTGAACCCCGTGCATGCTCAGCCACACGTGTGTTCGTGGGAGGAGCATCGGTTTGACTTTTCCGGTTGGCAGTGGTCGGGAGATCCACCTTCGATGTAACATTGGTGATCATGATACCCCCCTTATATCACTTCGCTCACCGGTCCCCTCTCCTCATGAGGAGAGGGGTGGTGGACGACGTGCTGCCAATTATCCTCTGAGTAACGCCAGCGCCTGTTGCGGCAAGGTGTTGGCTTGTGCCAACGTCGCAATACCTGCCTGCACCAAGATCTGGTTCTTCGTGAAGATCGATGTTTCGAGTGCGATGTCGGCATCGCGGATCCGTGATTCTGCAGCCGTGAGGTTTTCACTCGTGACCTGCAGATTCGCGATCGTCGCTTCGAACCGATTCTGAATCGATCCATATTCCGCTCGTGCACTCGCAATCGCGCTGATGGCATTATCGATGTTTGCCAACGCGCTGGTCGCATTCGCGGAGGTTGACACGTTCACCGTGCTCAACCCCAACGAGGTCGTCGTGATATCGTTGAGCGCCAGGTCCAACGTATTCCCCGATCCGCTACGGAACCCGATGGCGACGGAGAAGCTGATCGTGGTCCCACTGGTCAAGGCCTGCCCGTTGAACTCCGTCACTTGCGCGATCCGGTCGATTTCGGAGCGCAAAGCAAGAAATTCTTGATCGATATAGGACCGTTCCGTGACGCCCACCGTTCCGCTGGCGGACTGTGAAGACAACTCTCGAAGTCGAGCCAGCAACGAACCGATCGTCGCGGCGGCACCGTCTGCGATCTGCGTCAGACTGATGCCGTCCGAGGCATTTCGAGTCGCCTGGTTGATACTACGAATCTGTGCGCGCAACGACTCGGACAAACCGAGCCCGGCGGCATCGTCCGCAGCGCGGGTCACCCGCAGACCGGATGACAACCGTTCGACCGAACGGTTCAGACTCAGGGTGTTGATCGCGAGGTTCCGCTGCGCCGCAATGGACGCGGGGTTGTTGTTAACGATAAGAGCCATTGCCCTTCCTCCTTGAAACTAGAACACCATCCGTTGCTGTGCTTCCGACATCCGTGCAGAAGCCGTATTCCATTACGCCTCTACGTGGCGTGCCTGTCTTATCGGCCGTTCCCAGTGGGACTTGAGCCTTCAGACCAACCACCAGAGAGCGGAGGCACTGCTCTGCAACGGTACTTAACGGATACCGGCGTTATCGGAGGACAGCCTCGGGAGGATTTCATACTCGAGCAGATCAGCCATCCGAACCGTATCGCTGAGCTGCCGTGCGGTCAGGAGCTCCTCGATCCATTTGGCCTTGTCGCTGACCATCGAGTCCGCTTCGGGATTGGACGCCTGGTTTCCGATCAATTCCAGCAGATCGGCTACCTTCCCCAACCATCGATCCAGTGAGGGGAGTTCCTGGTGGCCCAGCCGAAGCTGACGTGCCAGTGAGCTTCCTTCCTGAACGACCAGTTCTCGGTATCGACGGATTGCACCACGGGCATCTTCGATGATTTCCTCTTGGGTGCGTGACATCGCGACGAGGTTCCCGAACTTGGCGGAAGATTCTTTCAGTAATCCTGGCTCCAGATCGCGATCCGTCAGTCGGCGCCGATCGAGCGTCATGGTCGTCACAATACGCGCTTTGGCGTGCGCACGCTCGCTCAACTCGGCAAAGACCTCCTCCAATGACGCATCGGTCGGCGCCACCCATTGCTCATCATCTAGTCTGATCTGCATACGATGTCTCCTTCTTCCAAGAGGAATTCACGCAGCGTGTTGCGTCGATCCAGTCTGGCGCATAGATGGTCTGAGACTCGGTGAGGGACAGGAGTCACTTGAATTTGCACGTGAACCGAAAAACCGTCGATCAATATCTAATACCCTTGTCAGAAGCGTTCGATAGGCACCTGCATGGTGATGCGCTAACCGGTCCAAGCCCTTGACGTTGTCATTTTGGAGTTGTCGCAGAAAGGCAGCGGTCACCGGTGCCGTGGCCGAATTGCCCATGCCGGTAAGAACCAGCCGCTCCTTTTCTTTCCCCTGCTGCTGTTGAAGCTGTGTGATCTTGGCAATGTTCACGGTTTTCCGACCAGCCATATGAGCGATTTCCTCGGCTTTCCGGCACGCAGCCGTGAGAAGCGGAATCAACCGTTGCAGGGATGCTCTTGCCTGCTGCTCATCAGGGGGTGCCCCCTCGGGTGCCGGAACCCTACTCTCAACTCCGGTGTAGGTCTCATACCAATACCGGCGCCAGAAGCCGGCATACCACGCCGTTCCAACGGCTTCCGATCCTGAGGTCAAGCGGAACGTCCCCAATCCATCCTCATCGACATCCGACCGATACAACCGCACACCCGTCGCTCGTGATGGTGGCGGTGCACCCTTCAAGATATGAAGCAACAGATCCGCCACGAGGTCCGGTGCAATCCGATCCTTGCAGGCATGATGGGCACAGACCTGCTCAAACCCACAGGGAGCACAATCGAGTTCAGGTTGAATAACCCAATGCCCCCTCCCGTAGGGACCCGTTTCTTGGAAATCCACGTGACCCACTGAAAGATCGATCACCGAGGTTCCCGCTGCAACTCCGATATGCATAGGGCCCGTATCATTCGTCAGGAGCGTTCGGCATTCCGACAAGAGCGCGGCGAGCTGACTTAAGGTCGTACGACCTGCGAGGTTCTTGACCGCATTCCGGCCCCCCGCCTCTCGATAGGCCTGCATGACCTGAGCAATGGTCCCTTCCTCATCGGCACTGCCGATGAAGGCAAGACCACCATCCCATTGGTGAGAGAGTTGTGCCAGTGACAAGCCAAATAAATGCGGACGCCATGCCTTCATAACATCACTAGCCCCGGCCTGAACGGCAACCCACTGAGACGGTCCTACCAGAACGTGCCTGGCCCAGAGGCGATCCTCTGCCGGAATCCTGGCCTGCAGTGGCGCAAACGAACCGAGACCGCTGCCACCTAACGCATATACGTCCACGAGATTAAATCGATTGAACCGGCGGAATTGGTGGAAATCACAAAAATAGGCCATCCATGGATTGTCGACCACCATTCCACCGTCCCATGCGCTTCGCGCGCCGCGAATGTCCGCTGCTCCGATCGCACCAGCCAAGAGGGCACTGGGCCGATTGAACGTGAGGTTGATAATACGATCGTAACGCCGTTCGGTAAGGGGGCGCACCCAGGCGTTCACCCCTTGGTAGAGTGAGACCACATCTTTTACCGCGGCTCGGCTCTCGTCGATGAGCACGTGGAAATCGAACGGGATCACGTCCCGCAAACCCGTCATCAAGGCCGCCACCGAAGCGAACCGCCGGTCCACAACCAGATCCACCGAGGCTCCCGGCCATTCTTCTTGAAGTCGGTTCAACAGGGCTCCCATCTGAACGAGATCACCCATTCGAGTAATATTGATGATCAACACTTGCTTGGTCACAACAAATCCCTCGTCTCGCCTCGATAACTATCCAACATGAGGACCAGCAATTCCTCTCGGTTCAGCTCGCGACCGGGCGCCCGTGCCCGGATATCGGCCGCAAGATCTTTGAGCTCGACCCGCTGGCCGGGAGGAAATCGGCTGAGCAACGGAGAGAGTTCGGTCGCGGAATCTGTCCGACGCTGTAGTTCAGTCGCGGATCGCTCGCCACGCAAGATCGAGCCAATTCGATCGGGCTGATGCAGGCCCACTGCAGCGAGGAGATCCTGCATCCGGTGTCGATAGGTATGTTCACGCAACACGCGCCGTTGCGCGGCCTCTGCATAGGCTCGCCGCCCGCCCGAGTCCTTAAGCCATGTCCGAATTAATGATGGAACCTCATCTGGGCTTCGAAAGCACACCATCTCCTCAGGCGTGAAAAGCTCTGAAAGCAGGGATCGTTCATCCACGAGTTGGAACGCTCCGCATGCAGCAAGCTCAAACGTGCGAGGGTTCACAAAATCAGGATGAGCATCCAGTCCCATACCAGAAACGGAATGGAGATTCAGATTAATGGTTGTCGCATTGAACACCTTCATGCAGGTATCAGTATCGATACGGGCTCCGTTTCGTTGGAGGACGCCGGAGAGATCCGTTGCACCATCCCACTCATTTCCCCACAGCTTGAAGGACCATTCCTTGGTGAGCCACTGAGGCAAGAGACGGCGTCGATTGGCGTATCCTGCTCCGACAAACGAAACGTCGGCCCCATACGCCTGCTGTTCATCACCCGTCAGGGTAATGGGATGATGGACGACCGGATCCGCTGCCATGGGAAGGTAGTGCACCTGCGTAGCTCCGGCCCGCTTCAGTGCGTCCATGCACTCCGCCTGTTGAATGACGAACCAGTACTCATACCCGGCCGCCAGTTGTTGCCAGTATGTGAGATGCCTGAAATTTTCCACGAACCACATGGCCGTCAGAAACTTTTTTTTCTGCAAATGTTGGAGGACAGCCAACGACAACGGAGCCTGGGCAATAGCCAGCACGAGGTCGGGAGGATCCTCGGCGATGGTGGCCATGGTACTGAGACTCAGGACATCGGCAAAGCGGCTCTGCACGGTCAGTCGAGATCGTTCATCCCGATAGTTTTCAAAGGCCTGATAACTGGCATGATGAACACTATGATCGACATACGTAACCCGGTGACCTAACTCGCCGAGGGCGCGGACGGCATAACGGGCAATCGGAAGCGAGCCACCATAAATCGGACCGACCACCGCCACGTGCAGGCGGCCTCCTGCTTGCGCGGCAACGATTCGCCGCAAGCTGGCCTCAAGCCGCTGGTGTTCCTCAGCATGGACTCGCGCCGCCGCCCCATAGGTAAAGAATCGCAACGGCGTAGCGTGTGAGGCCAGCTGCTCGGCCATCTCCTGTGCGGTCCCCGTGACCCAGGTAAGCGTGTCGAGCCAGGGACCGAGCGGCCTCACTCCTAGTGCATCTTTGAGGACGCATAAATTTGGCACGACAACGACGAGACGGGAATCGTGTGGGATAACCTGAGCCAAGGCCTCGATGTGATACAGCAACCCAACCCCGAGGATGACACCCAACTCTCCCCGCTTCCATTCACCCACTTGTTGCTCTGCCCAAGATCTTGCTTCCGTACGAGGATCGTAGGCACTGTGGACCCATTGACCTTGATACATGGCAGAGGGGGCGCCTTCACGCGAAGGCGTCACGGTTAGGACGTTTCCAGCACTTTCCCGTATGGCCATAGCGAGAGCCGGCCATCGAGGATGAAGCCTCTCCAAGTTGTGCTGTAGATACTCCACTACATCCTCTTAGGCCACCGACAACGGTTGCAGCTGCCGCCAGATCTGCGCCCGTTCACATGGCTCGATCGGCTCGTGATCCGACTCGACATAATAGGCGCCCAGGTCATCGCGGTAACTTCTCCACAACGACCAGTCCTCGACCGATGCAGCAGCGGCATCACCGAGCAAGGCGATCGTCTCAGCAATAGGCCATTGAGTTGGCTTTATGGCGGCCATCCGATCCATCTCTTTCGTCTCCGCCTGCCATACCCAGTGATTCGGACCATACGGCCCCGTTTCATGCACACGAGCCCTGGCAAAATACCACCCGATCACTCTGGTCCCGACCGCTGCTGCGAGATGAAGTGGACCGGTGTCCGTTCCGACTACAACACGACAACGAGCGAGAAGGTTCGCCAGCTGAACCAGTGAGAATCTTCCAGTGGTGTCCCACACCCGACCCAGAAGCAACGGAGAGAGTGCTCCCTGAATACGATGAGCCCGCTCTTGTTCGTGCTGATCCCCGATCAGCACGACGCGACTGGCAGGGCGAATCGACAGACACTCGACAATCAGCCGCTCCCAGACTCCAATCGGAACCAATCGCTCCTGATCCCCCGCCCCGACCAGCAGGCCAATCCAATCACCATCCGACTGCCCGATCGGCTCAAGATCGGTGGGAAAGACCGTTGGTGGAAGGTGTATCGGCCTGATGTCATTCGGTGGTGAGAGGCCACACATGCCACAAAACGCGTCAGCCAAATGAACATGATGGCTGCGTTTGGATATCGCCACGCGTCTGATGTACTCCGCCCATGGAGACAACTTATGGTTCAACGGCTTCCCGCTGACGGCCCCAACGGACTCGCGTGCGAGGAGTGCGCCGGCTAGGAACGCTCGAGGATGTTGGTTCAATATACACGCGCGGTCATAGAGGTCTTCGCTGATGGCACGAATCCCGGCACCGGCTTCAGCAAGATGTTCGGCACGTACCTCCTCTTCAGCGTTCGCCGCTCGCCGATGCCATGCGGCGCCATCCCAGGGCACGACTTCCGAGATTCCAGGCACGAGACGGCCGAGGGCAGACAACTGCCTTGGGCACAAGAGATCAATCTGCCAATCTGGGTGAGACATCTTCATCGCCGTGATCGCAGGAATCGTTTGCACGAGATCCCCTAATCTGGCCAGTTGAATCACAAGGACGCGTGGCGTCATCCGGCTACGACGAAGCGGCCTCGAGTGCGAGCGCTGCTTCTCTCCCTGTGATGGCTCGACCAAGTTCATCCAACCCGTCATAGCTCGGCGCAATCTGTCGAAGGGTGTCATACTCCCGACGGGCTGCCTCAATCTGCTCCCCACGCAACAACACGCTGGCAAAGGCAAATCGCATGGCGACGTCTTCTGGATTTCTCTCGACATAGCCGTGCAGCTGTCCGCTCAGCTCCCGCCAACGATTTTGCGCAGTCCCCGCTCGCAGCAACCAATGAATCGCTTCAGCATCATCAGGATACTCTGCTAGGATCCGAACAAATCGCTCCCACGCCCCTTGCGTGTAGGACCTACCCATCGCAGCCATCCCCATTCCCATCAAACATTTCTTCCTGTCTGCCCCAGCACGCATAGCCGAATCGAATGCTGCTTCGGCTTGCTCGTACTGTTCGCGCTGCATGCCGAGGATCCCCTTTAGCAACAGACCTTCGGCGTGATTGGGGCTCACACTCAACAACTTCTGTAGATGTCGGTCAGCGGCTCCAAGATCCTGTTGTTCCAGAAACGTATGGATGACCTGAAGACGCATCGGCAGATCATCCTGCAATTCCAGGTAACGGTCGAGAAACTTCACCTGTAAGGCTAACTCGTCCAGCCGCTCAGCCACCATCGCCCCCCAGGACAAGACGTACAGGTCCTGTGGCCAGTCATCGACCAAGGCCAATTCGCGCCGCACAGATAGCCAGTCTTTTTTCAGCGCAGCGGTTTGTGCAGCCGCCACATGCGACCATGAGACACGATCCTTAATGTCACCGATCAGGTGAATATCCCCTCCCAGGCTCCCATCACGGAAAATACGTTTCAGTTTATAGCCATCGATGTGGAACTGCCGATCTTCGTCCGCTGCCCACCATTGCCCCCCCCATCGGTCTAAGAACCGAGCGGCATTGGAATGCTCATGTCCCTTCCGTTCAGGAGTCTGGCTTTCGAGATGAACAACGACGCTCCGTGGCTGATAGACAATCAGATATCCGTGTTCTCTTACTTTTAGGCAAAGATCCGCATCTTCAAAACCATTGATATACCCCTCATCGAATCCACTAACCGCCTCAAACAACGACCGACGGATTAAGAGACATGCAGCCGTCACAATTTGGAATTCACGTCGTAGGTTGACGGCCGGATGGTCGCCAGCAAAAGATTTGTAGATGTGGTATGGCAGGCGATGTTGGCAGTCCCGGACTACGCCGGCATGTTGAATTGTCCCATTAGGGTAGAGCAGTCTGCTACCGACAACGCCAACCTCCGGGTGTGTGTCTACTTCCGCTACCAGCGCACTCAGCCAACCAGGCTGCGGAACCGTATCGTTATTCAAGAAGACAAGATACTTACCGCGCGCCGCCCGCGCGCCTTGGTTACAGGCTTTAGCGAATCCCAGATTGTCCTGGTTGGTGATAATCTGAACATCCCCTCCGAGACTGCAAAGGAATGACGCCGTTTCGTCCGTCGAATGATTATCGACCACAATCAGTTCCCATGACACGTCATCGGTCGTCTTAACCAGAGCCTCCAGACATTGCCGCGTCAGTTCACATCGGTTCCACACCGGAATAATTACCGAGCAGTCATACCTGACGGTATCGACTGTGGAGATACGGGAACTTGACGCTGAAGAGTCATTCGGGTACGTCTCCCGCAAGCGCTGTTGCTCAGGTCCCACAATCTCGGGGCGATTGGATAATCCATCCGTTGAGCGCCAATAGAGGCCGGTCACGATGGGAAGATGCAGCATAGGGTGCCGTGCCCCGACGCGAATCCAAAAATCCTGATCACCAAGTGCGATGTAGCTCTCATCGAAATAGCCCACTGTTTCGTGGAGCTGCCGTCGCCACATCGGATGGGGGCCGATCGTGCAATGAGTCAACAAATATTCATAGGAGTATTCCGGCCAATGCCAGACGCCAATTCGTTGATGTCGCTCAAATGTTTGGTGCGGCAGATCCGTCAGGTAGGTATCGCCGTAAACCAACGATACATCGGGGTGCTGATTCAAACTGTTCGACAAGATTTCATACGCGTCGGGCCGTAGACGATCGTTTGTGCTGAACGGAGTAATGTATCGCCCCTTCGCACGCCTGATCGCAATGTTCCAAGCGGCATAGACGCCGATACGAGCGGGAGTTCTGATGTACTGAATGTTGTGATAGCGTTCTTGAAAGGCCTTCACAATTGTGCCTTCACCTTGTGGAGACGCCGCGTCCACAATGATGATCTCCATTTGATCCACAATTGTCTGCTGTACCAAATCTTCCAAGCACTCGCGCATGAAGGCCTCGGACTCGTAAGCAGACACCAGAACGGACACCAGTGGATCACAGCTCCCGTTGCGAGCGGGATCGACTGTCTCATCGGGTGTTGGTGTTCCCACTCTGAGAACTCGTAGGTCTGCTTGCTCATTGATGTGCTCCTTGGGAGCGGAATGTCCACGGTAGGCGATCCCCATGCCAGCGCCTGGATAAAAGTGATCGCGCGGGTTTTCTTGGAAGTACAGGAATTGGCGGCTCGTGCGCTCGGCAAAATGGGCAAGCTCTTGTGTCACGTGCGCATTGTCGCTGACGATGACTGCCTGTGGCGCCAACCGCTGCTGTACCGTCTCGTATTCTCCACGTTCATACTCAGCCGTATGCGCGCTATCTGCGATAAAGAGGTCGATGGCCTCCCGCATACCCGTCAGGGTTGCGATCGAGTCTCCATACATGATCTTTCCGACCTGATCATAAGGACTGGCAAAGAGAAACCCGGCTGTCGGATCAATATCTGTCGCGATGAGACGGCCCCCATGTCCCTCATCGCGGTTTTTCATCAGTGCCGCTGCCAGCACACAGGTCCCCAAGCCCTTATCAACTCCGGTCTCGACCACAACTTTTGGTTTTAATGCGCGAACGAGGGCATACCATCCAGCGCGCCGGCCATATCGAGCCTCGGCATCGGCCGTCAACCGTTTGGGACTGCTGGCGGTCTGCTGCTTGATATGGCTTTTCAGGTGGACATCCTCATCCAACTCAGTGAGAAATCCTTGGATCGCTGAAAGAGGCATGGATGTAACCAGAGACAGCATCCATGCCAAGTGGATGGTGTTTGCGGGAGTTAAATCATACGTGAGATTGGTTGTTTCGTTCGAGGTTCCCAACCAGGCCACGAGATCTTGGAGAGGACGAGTGACATAGCCCATTGCCAACTGCAGCCGTTGCGGTAAAAACGCCAATAGATAGGGATCACGCTGCTGGAGCTGACGAATGACTTGTACCACCATCGGATCGTGAGCATTCGCCTTCGTCCAATCCATGAGCGCTTGATTCAAACCGACTGGATTGGATCCAGATCGAGCCAGTTCCGCTGAGAGAGTTGCGCACGCTTGCATCAACCTCGCCAAGCTTTCGTATAGCTGTCCTATCTCACTCACACCGACCGATTGTCGAATGCGACTCCCTTCAATACTGGAAGCAGAACCTGAAGCAGGCTTCTCGAATCCATGAGAGTCTCCCGATTGTGCAACCGTCTTCCCCCTCACGCCATGTACGAAAAGAGTCGATGTCGCGGGACGCCCAAGAACCTGGTTTGAACACACACAGTCCCATTCTGCATCCAACTGAATCCGCTCGTGAGCGCTCCGCGCGGTGTCACGCGATACGGATACTGACCGTCGGACGAGAACAGTGTGTTGCGAGGTGACGAGTTGTTCTGGACATAGATGCCAGAGGCCTTGTGGGAACAGAGACCGAACCTGCTGCGTCGCTTGCTCGAGAGCCTGCAGATACGGAGTAAAACAGTACGTCAATGCCGTCCATGGCAAGGGATAGTGTGCATGCTTGACCGGGAGTGCCACATCGTCGGTCACTTGAGTGAAGGAATGGAAGTGGTAGAAGATAACTGGAACCTCGTTGACCCAGGGCAAACCGTTTTCATCCTTTTGAAAGCGATATTGATCGTGGTTCCACGGACCGACTCCACCGCCATGGTTCGCCAGAACGACGACGTCCTTGAATCGCTCAGGCCAATCGTTTAGATACATCTGATCGCCCATTTTCCCGTTCTCACTCCGTGCGAAACACCACTCCAAGCATCGCGCTCTCCACCACTGCAGTGCCTTGAACGCAGTCGCCGTCCTATTGAATGAGAGGAGCCCGACATTGTACTTGCCGTTCCCTGCTCCCAGTTGAGCCTGAGCCGGAGAAAAGCGATGCTCGTGGATCAGAATTGATCCGTCACGCAGTTCGTCAAACAGCGGCTGGGGTGAGGAGAAGAACAAGAGATCGGCATCTAGATAGGTCAACTGGTTCACTTCCGGATTCCGTTCCAGAATGCGAAGAATGACCGTCGGTGTCATAGTCCAATAATATTCAACCACCGTTCGTGCAGGTTTCACGGCTAGGAGTTCGTGGTCTCGCGCCTCGATCTCATGCACTGGGAGAAGACGAACATTAGGCAACGACAGACTCCGTAATACGACTGCGGTTATTTCATCCATACAGACGACGAAAATCTCCCAATTCGTTGCTTCCGTCCGTCGCAACGATTCGATCAAAGCCACACCCCGCGTCAGATACTTCCGATCAAAATATGTGCAATAGTAGCGTGTCATGAGGCTGTCTTCTCCAATACATGAAGCGATGACGACGTGACTTCGGACCAGGTCTGCAATCGATCACAGACCCGCTGCACTTGCTCATCGGTCAGCTCCGGGTGGCAGGGGATTGTCAAGATTCGCTGGTAAAGCGCCTCCGTCACTGGCAATCGATCCGCTCCAGTAATTCGTCCCACATATGCGGGCTGCCGGTGCACCGGGACTGGATAATGCCGTGCCGTCGCGATATTTACCTCAGAAAGGTATGTTGCCAAGCGTTCTCGCTGCTCGCTTTCTAAGACAAACAGATGCATCGCATGAGTTGTGCCGGGAATGGTCGGTGGCGGGACCGCACCAGTCGACGCAAGTGCACCCCGATACCGCTCAGCGATAGCCCTCCGCGTGCGGTTCCGTTGGTCGAGATGACGGAGTTTCACTCGAAGAATGGCCGCCTGGAGCTCGTCCAGCCGGGAATTGGTTCCCACATCCTCACTCACATACCGATCGCGCCAGCCATATTGACGCAGTGCGCGGAGACGCGACTCGATCACTGGACTCTGGCATACCACCGCGCCGGCATCACCGATCGCCCCCAAGTTCTTGGTCGGATAGAAACTGAATGCGGCGGCATCCCCAAAGCTTCCGACCTTCTTCTCACCGATCGCGGCCCCGTGGGCTTGAGCACAGTCTTCGACAACCCAACAGTGAAATCGACGAGCTAGAGAGAGAATGTTGTTCATCGGCGCCGGCTGGCCATACATATGCACCGGAACGATCGCACGCGTGCGCGACGTGATTGCCGCCTTGAGAAGACCAGGATCCATGCACCGCGTAGTCGGATCGATATCGACAAATACCGGGATCGCTCCAATTGCCTCGATCGCGACGATGGTGGCCACGGCGGTATGGGACACCGTGATGACTTCATCCCCGGCCTGCACCCCTGTCGCCTTCAGAGCCAAAGCGAGCGCATCCGTGCCATTCGCCACCCCAACGCAGTGAGAGACTCCAAGATACCCCGCCCACTCCTGTTCAAAGGAGTGGACTTCTGGGCCAAGAATATACTGGCCGCCACCCAACACACGATCCATGGCCGAGAGCAGTATCTCTCGTTCACATCGTACGCCTGCCCCAGGGTCGGCGACGAGGATAGTGCTAGGCGGCATCGGCTGTAGGCCAATATCGGTGCCCATGTTTCTCATAATAGGTTAGGGTCTGCATGAGACCATCAGCTAGCGAGACGGATGGTTTCCAGTTCAGGTGACTGCTGATCTTTCGAAAGTCGCCGTAGTAGTCTCCAATGTCGATAGACTTCCGTTCCGGAGGGAACGGCACTAGTTGGTACGTCCCACGCCCATGACATCGTATTAATAACTCGGCGGTCTCCTTGAGGCTGATCGGCTGCTCGGCTCCAAGGTTATAGGTTTCTCCTGCGCTCTCGCTTGAGAGGGCGGCCAGCATCAATGCATCCACGACATCATCGACATAGTTGAAATCCCTCACTTGTGCACCGCTCCCGAAAATGGCGATCGGACGACCCTCGAGAATATTTCGAATCCAGATACCGAGAAATGTCTGCCGTGCATCGACAACCCGCATCCGAGGCCCATACGTATTCGTCAGCCGCAGAACGACGGTTTTGATGCCATACACCCGATGATAGAGTTGGTGATACAACTCGCCGGCCAATTTATTAATGCCATTAACATCGACCGGGTCGAGCGGGTGCTGTTCATCAACCGGCACATAGCGTGGCTTCCCATAGATCTGGCGTGTCCCCGCAAAGACGATTTTGATGTTGCGATTGTAGTGCCGGCAGCATTCCAGGAGAGATAACTGTGCCTTCGCATTGATATCCAGGTCCTGATAGGGATGATCCATCGAATCAAGATGGCTTGTTTGCCCGGCCAGGTTGAATAAGTACTCACTGCGAGCGAGCAGATATCTCATGGCGTGTTCATCGCGAACATCGGCGATGTTGACTCTGATCTGGTCTCGGACCGGTTCGATATTCCAGAGATGACCTCCATACTCTGGAATCATGCTGTCGACCACTATCACCTCCGCACCTTCACGAACCAGCCTGATTGCCAAGTTCGATCCGATGAACCCTAGGCCTCCAGTAATGAGAACCTGAGCGCCACGAAACGAGTTCGAGCTACGATTGAGGTGCACGAAAGACATAGGTCATCTCAAATTCATCCCGCGTAGGATCACTGGAAATGTCCACCATTGTGATGAACTCCATACCGACCTCGCGACAGAGCCTGAAGAATTCCGTTTCGTTGAACCGAATCTCAAAGGTTTCTACCCCATACGCGAATTTTGTGAAGTGTTTGGTTGCCGCTTGGCGTGCGACGGGTGTCCGGTGAAAGACGATGATTTCTGAAGCCACCCTCGCCGCCTCAGCAATGTGCAAGGCGTACTCACGCACATGCAGCAAGACACACGACGACACAACAATAGGAACAGATCGATCCTGAAACCGCAGCGCGCTGCCGTCTCCAATCTCAAACCGAGCGTGTGGATAGTAGGCACGGGCAGTACGAATCATGGCATCGGAAAAATCGACACCAAGATAGGCAAGGCGTGTATTGAGCAGATACTCCAACACTTCGTAGTAGTAGCCGCTTGCACAACCGATCTCCAGTACGCCGACGTGCGGCCTGACATAAGGTCGGATGGCGTCGGCAAGGGCCCGAAATACGACAGGAGGATTTCCCCGATACATATCGAGCAACTCACGCTGAACCAACGCTCGTTGCTTCAGTGGAATGCGATCTGATTGCCAGGATTGGGCAAGTTCGGCCGTGACCTCATCAGACTGGATTTCTCGTCGACCATACGAAATCCGACCGAGATCGGGATCCGGAAGACGATGAGATCCGATCTTGATCTCCAAATGCCTAGACAACAACTCTGCAGTCTGACGCATTCTGATTTCGTAGGTATGATCCCGAAGCGTTCTCGCCTGTCCACGGTCGGCGATGGCCGCTGCCTCATCCGGATGGGTGAGGTAATACTGCATGAGGTCTGCGCACTCCGTCACGGACCGGTATGCGACAAGCTCGGAGCCTATATCAAACAGATCACTCAAATTGTCTTTGTAATCCGTCACAAGGAGTGCGCCACACCCCGTAGCCTCGAACAGTCGCATGTTGTTCGCATTCGATTGCGCGACGTCGATGTGATGGTTGAGAGTGATCTTAGACTCGGCGAGCACTGTGAACATGTCCAAGCCCCACGCCTCACCATGAATCCGACTCTCTTCAACTCCGTGCTTACGTAATGCCTGCGTGCCATACCCCCAGAACTGGATGGGGACCGCTTTGGCCATGGCAGTTAGCAAGTCATAGCGCCCTTGATGGGCTGGCGAAACGCCTCCGACAAACGTCAAGGCATGACGGCGTTGATGACTCCCCAATCGCATGAGTACCCGCGGATCGAACGCCAACGGCTGGTAGTAAGACAGACGCCCTTGTTTCCGGAACAACTCAACAAAATGAGGAAACGAGGAGATCAGGATGTCGAATCCATCCAGATGTGTCTGAGACGGAATGGGCGACGCAATCTGACCGACAATCAAATGGACATATGCACGAACTGCAGCAAGGAATTCTTTAGTCGCGACACTGAGGTCTTGCACATACAGAACATGGGGTCGCACCTTGGCGATCTGGTTGAGCGTCGTTTGCAACGGCGTTGCCGTAGAGTCCAATCCCTGTTCGAGTGCCCACTGCCGTTGCAGTGGAACACAATTTGCGATCACCTCCTGCGCCACCCATCCAGCGGCTTGCAAGCCGACAGAATAATAATCACTATCCCCGAAGCAGGCTGCCTGAAGAGCTTCATGCTGTGTTTCGTAGGGCGCCGATCGGAGTGCTGAATGAACGGCATAGTGTTGGTCCAGAAACCCCGGATAATAGGTATTCACAAACAAGCACCTTGGCAATTCTTTGCTGGTACGCGCTGCTATTGCAGCGCCTGCCGCCGCATGGGCGGTCACAGGCTGCTGACCTGAAGACATAGATAGTACCCTCGCGCTGGGCTCGTTCTGCTCTAAGGCAGTAGGCTCCCTCCACGGCGCGCTCCAAGACCGTGATTGGATCGTACTTTCCACCTGTTCCAACCACCGTCGTCTTCGTGCATGCAGGACCGGGCGTACGTTTCCACTCAGTAAACCTTTCCCTTCCCAACGGATTCCCTTCCATCGGACATAGCCTAACCGATTCCACTGATCTGCCGTATCGAGTTCACTGTCGCGAAGTCCATCATCGAGATACAGCACCGCGTAAGGAGCCACAATGTTGTTGACGAGCGGGACGGTTCCGAACCGAATCCCGTTTTCCCCTGCAGGTCCATCGATGAGGATCATCTCCGGCCGTGTTCCCCCCAGAAATTCTTCAATGGTTTTAGGCGGTAAGGCATAACAGCGAACCGCTCGCGACCCGATGGTTTGCATGGAGAGATCGGCATGGAGAAAGCGGACGGCGTCGGCAAGATGATGCCGCCGCAGCACCCCTTGGATTTGTTCAATATGGGGCATTGACTGATCGATGCTGAATACACGAGGTGTCGACGACTGCCCATGCAAGCACGTCATTGCCCAAGCCAGCGCGAGAGAACTTGTTCCGCTCCCGAATTCCAGTATTGCAGTTGGACGATCGTGCTCTATCCTGTCTACGAGATAATCCAGAGTTTCTGCACACAGCGCCCACCCATCTACGGGTTCAGACGTGAGTAGTTGCTGCAGTTTTGTATTTCGAAATCGCCCCACGGTTCCCCGCACACGCTGGAACAGTGTCGCGAGCGGATCCTCACCCTCACACTCGGTTGTCGTCTGATCACGAAGAGACAGACATACCTCCAATGGCATCCAGGCATCTCGAAACAGAGTCGAGGCCTCTCTCACCAACCGGAGAGCATCCAGCTTTGAACGAGTGAAAACCTGAACAGGCTCTTCTGTTTCAACTCGATCGGAAAGAATAGGTCGTATTTTTTCCACACTATGCATTTGTGACCCACAACACCCTTGAATAGAACCTACCGCATGGCACCTACTTCCAAGTCTTGTGCCAGCTGGTGTCGCGATTGGATAAGATAAATTAGCTTATTCGAAGCTGGAGGAGTGCCTCAGGCCTCGCCCTCTCGGCAAGATTTGCCCGGCGAGACGGAAGAATCATCCGATGTCCGGGACAAGGGGAGCCGCACTAGGGGAGTAGGAACGAAGCGCTGACCTTCTGAAAGACACATTGCTCGATGGCGTTTCGGACGGAGCCGCCCCACCCTCGGTATTCGATGTACTCGAGTTCGTTGAAGCAGAACTCGATGCCGATCATCTCGCTGCCATGACGTCTATCGGAGTTCTTCACGATGCCGGTAAGGTTCGTAATGTGTCCCAATCCAGGCAGCTCGAACTCCAAACGGACTGTACTGCCGGGACCCAGCCAGCCCGGTCGTGTGACCAACGCGACGCTGCATCCCCCCTCGCTGAGATCTTTCAGTAACCCACCGAAATAATCGCTGGTCGGGACGGTGGATTCGGATGGATGCCCCTGATCGGTTCGCATGAGTAAGATCGGCTCATTCGACGGCACCCGCACATGTTTGCGCATGTGCATCTCTTCGACGGTTTTCGGATAGGCCAGAAAGAGCAACGGCACCGGCGCATTGAGGACATCGCGTATCTCGCTGCGATATCCAACCAGTTTCCCCTCATGGAGGTAGCTGACCGTACATGGCGTACCACCACTGATCGGTTGGTCATGGCCGAGCTGCAGCGGCCATTCACAGATGAGCCAGGCATGATCTTTCCAGCCCAACAGGGTCGAGCCATACATCATCTTCTGTTGATCCAGAGTCAGCGATATTTTCAGCGGCAACCCAACCGAAAGAAACGACACGGCGGGAGGAACCGACACGATCATTTCATTCATGCCCATGACTCCTGATGTCTGTCAGCCGACACAAACCATCGCTGATGAACCTTATCGGCAACTCATCGCTTCGTCTTGAGGACAAACGGACAGTATCCGTCACACCGACCTCAACGACACTGTACGCACCCTCCCTCGATCACAATCGTCAAGTTCAACGCGGAGTTCACCGATATGACTCACAGATTTGTCTTCCGTCGGCATGGCCGACCTGCAATTCTTCTGACCTGGAGCATAGTCGTTATGGCGACCAAGCGTATCGCGATCGAGCAACTCGTTCCCGGCATGTTTGTGATTGACATGGATGTTCCTTGGTACCGGACCCCGTTCCTCTTCCATAAACGAATGGTCAACGACCTGCAAACCATTGAGATCATGAAGCAGCATGGCATTCGGATGGTCACAATCGATACCAATAAAGGAGCCGATCTTCCTTCGATGCCGCCTGAGCCATCCGATCGCACTCAACCAGCGGTTCCACCTCCACTTCCTTCCCCTCCCCTTCCTCCTCAGACACCACACATGGACGAAACCGGCAAGCCCGTACTTGGCAATCAGTCTGCGGTGCTTATGTACGCGCAAGCCCAAGAAGCGGTCGAGCGCATCTTTGATGACCTAGAGCGTGGAGTGCCTCCTAGTCCTGAAGCCACAAAGGCCATCGTATCGAACGTATTGGAGCATGTCCTGAATGACCGGGTGGCTATGGCCACTCAAGTCGCTATCCAGAAAATCAAACAATTCGATCGGTCTCTGACAACCCACGCATTGGATACCTGTGTCCTCTCTCTCATCGTCGCCATTGAAAACGGCCTGGAACAACCACAGCAAGAATTGGTCGGCATGGGCGCGCTGCTTCACGATGCCGGCTATGTCCGTCTCCCTCGGAATCTCGTTCGTAAACGGGATGAATGTACAGGCCAGGATAAGACCCTGCTTGAACAACATTGCAAACTCGGCGTGGCGCTCCTTTCCGAACACCCGGGGATGCACGAGGACGTCCTTCGTATTGTACGGGAGCATCATGAACGTGCCGACGGGACAGGCTTTCCAGCAGGTCTTGGGACCGACACGATCTGCCCTCTCGCTCAGATTGTCGGGATTGTAGACGTGTACGACGCAATGGTCACTCGGCGGGGAACACGCCCTGCGATGATCCCCCACGATGCCGTTCGTCAACTCTTTCTCGCAGGCGAGCGGGGACAGTTCCCAAAACCCTTGGTGGAGACCATGATTCGCAGTATCGGAGTCTACCCGGTTGGAAGCTTGCTCAAACTCAATACCGGCGAACAGGCCATTGTGGTCGGCGTGAATCCCCAGCAACGGCTCAAGCCCCTTGTGAAGGTCACGACCGACCCGCAGGGCGGGTCCTACGCCACGCCGCTTGAGATCGATCTCGCGGCACCGTCATCCGACCATACCGTACGAACCGTCCTGCGCGTCCTCGACCCGAGTCACGAGCGTGTCAATGTGGGCATGCACCTGGAACCCAGTCTGCCACGAGCCGCGTGATGAATAAACCCGAACGGAAACAAAGACGCCATCGGGTTCCAAAGATCTCCGCTCACACAGTCGTCCCCGTAGCGATGGAACTCCTTGACGGGCTTCCTTTTGCCACCCTCATTCTTGACCCTACTCTCGCGGTGCAGGGGATCAATCAAGAGGGCATCCGGTTACTCGGACCAGGATCGAGCGTAGCTCAAGGATTGCCGTTCCCAACGTTCTGGACACAACTCACCCGATGCAGTGAAACTCGCCTCTCCTCTCAGTTACAGAACACGCTGAAAACAGGCATTCCTATTTCCTCGACACAGCAGCTTCTCCTCAAGAGCAGCACGATGCGCATCCCCGTAGAATGGACCTGTGTCCGCACCACATTCAATGCCGGGAGGGTGCTGCTCATCACCATTCGAGACCTGTCTCATGAGCTAGAGTTGGAACAGGACCGTGATCGCCTAGCCGCCATCGCCGAAGACAGTCCTTCGCCTCTGATCGAATTGGATCACCATTCCAGCCTCTTGTACGCAAATCCTGCGATGATCGCGCTCCTCTCTCGATTCGGCTATGGCCTTGAGGGCTTTCCTAACGTCGCGCCCAACCGTCTACAAGACATTGTGAAGCAATGTCTCACGACTGGTCGCCCACTCCACAATGAGGAAGTCCTCCTGCCGGACGCGAGCTTTTCATGGACCTTCTGCCCCCTTCCTCAACATGGGGTGGTTCGTGGCTATGCCACGGATATGACCAACGTCCGTAAGGTCCAGCAGGCGCTCAAATTGTCTGCCGACCAACTGCTTCACAGCAATCACTGCCTCGACAAAGCACTGGAAGAGGCAAAGGAGTCTGCACGGGTCAAGACGGCGTTCCTGGCAACGGTCAGTCACGAATTGAGAACCCCGATGAACGGCGTGATCGGCATGACAAGCTTGCTCATGGAAACCGCATTGACGCCGGAGCAGCAGTCTTACGCCGAAACCATACGCCAATGCGGTGAAGCGTTGCTGCAGTTGATCAATGACGTGCTGGAATGCAGCAAGATTGAGGCAGGTAAGCTGGAGTTGGAGTGCCTCGACTTCAATCTCCGCACGACGGTCGAACAGGTGCTCGCCCAGTTTGCCGAACGTGCTGAGACGAAAGGACTTGAGCTGACCGGGCTCGTCCACGCCGCAGTCCCGACCGGACTCAAGGGTGATCCCGGACGATTGCGCCAGATCCTGACCAATCTTGTGGCGAATGCCGTGAAATTTACCGACAGGGGAGAAGTGACGCTGCAGGCCTATCTCGAGGAAGATCTTCCGGAGTCAGCCATCATTCGGTTTGAAGTCACCGACAGCGGGATCGGCATCAGCCCGACCACTCAAGCCAAACTCTTTCGTCCATTCGTGCAGGCCGATAGTTCCACAACAAGAAAGTTCGGCGGTACCGGGCTTGGCCTTTCGATTTCGAAACAACTCGTAGAACTGATGGGAGGGACGATCGGTGTCCGCAGCACGGAAAGGCAAGGAAGCACCTTCTGGTGTACGGCACGTCTCCGCAAACAACCCGACTCACCACGTGCGATTCTTCCGATGGGAGATCTTGCCGGAAAACGTGTCTTGATCGTCGATGATAACGAATCGAACCGTCTCATCCTTCATCACTTGGTCTCCGGCTGGGGGATGGTGGACGACCTCGCAGAAGACGCTGACTCGGCCTTACGTCGAATATCCGACGCCACACAGCGTGGTACACCCTACGATTTCGCCATCTTGGATTTCGTGATGCCAGGGAAGGATGGACTCCAGCTTGCCCGAGAAATTCAGTACCATCCGGAAGGGGCTGGAATACGCCTTGTCGTGATGACCTCGCTGCTCCAACGCGGCCACGCCGAAGAAGCCCGTCGGGCAGGTGCCATGGGGTACCTACCGAAACCCGTTCGCCATGATGAGTTACGAGACTGTTTGCGAACCGTTCTCGGTCTGGCCGATACCCAAAAACCGAAAGAAGCTCGGACACTCTCGACGGTTCCTCAACTCGTTACCAGGCATACGGTCGCCGAAAATATCCAGCACCGACGCGTACTCGTGGTAGAAGACAATATCGTCAATCAGAAACTCGCCGTTCGCATGGTTGAGAAACTCGGGTATCAACCTGATGTCGTCGACAACGGACAGGAAGCATTGACTGCGTTGAAAAAGGGTGATTACACCGCCATTTTGATGGACTGTCAGATGCCCATCATGGACGGGTTTGAAACGACCAAGAACATTCGCGAGCGTGAAGCCAGCGCTGCATCTTCCACCACGCCGGCAGGAGGCGATGCCGAATTGAAGGGGCCTCCATCATCCATGCCGCATATCCCGATCATTGCCGTGACCGCCAATGCCATGCAGGGAGACCGGGAGCGTTGTTTGGCCGCCGGAATGGATGATTATCTTTCCAAACCCATCAAGTTGGAAGAACTTCGTGCAGCGCTTGCACGGTGGGCCATCCTACCGCCTAGCAGTACCGCTTCCGAGACAAGCCCACCAGCCCAGGCGACGACCGACCCGACACGGGGCGTCTTTGACCCCGCCAGAATGTACCAAAATATCGGGAGTGACAACGACCTCTTCGCTCAGCTTATCTGCCTGTTCCTTGATCGTCATCAGACGATGCTGGCTGAAATCAGAACGGCACTGGCCGATGCCGATTCATCTGCAGTCGAACGAGCGGCCCATACATTCAAAGGAACCGCCGGGAATCTGTGTGCTTCTGAGGTCGGACTCACGGCCAGTCGTCTGGAAGCCGTCGGCCGGCTCAGCGCGCTTCACGATGCGCCGCCCGTTTACGCACAGCTCGAGCTCGAAGTCGCTCGGCTCGTCCGCGTGTTGGAATCCTACCGACGAGGCTATCAGCCTACCCGTGAGGCAGCTGCGTAAACCAACTTGTGTCCGCTCGCATTTCCCTTGCGACGACTCACGCAGGACATTCTGTGGTGGGCTGTACATCCGTGGATGCACCTCGAGACGGAGACGCACTCGGGAACAACGGATGTCTGGTAGGAAACTCCTCCGAGAGCACTAATTGTTTCCCAAGCTTGCTCTTGTGGCTCATGAGTAGCGGCCCACGAAGATTGGCTGTGATTCGGCTTGGATCATCCGAAGGAATGGTCAAAATCACGACCAACGTGAGATCCTCGCGCTCTCCTCCTTTAATTTCCATCAGAGCATCGGCCGGCACTTCAACGTGGTAATCAGGATGGAACGTGGCAGGATCCATCAGCACAAAGGCAAGATCAGGCTCTTCCATTGATTGAAGCCACTTGAAGGGCGCCTCGGTATCATGATCAAGGATCACGTACCGTTGCTGCTCGGGAAACCCCAGTAGCCCAGAAGGAAACGTGACGACGCTTTCATCGGGAACTTCGAAGGACCCAAATCGAGTCGATGTGCAGTTCACGGACATAGCCTCACGAGACCACACGCCGTTTCACAGGAGCTAAGCTCCGCAACGCATCAATCGGCACAACCTGTGTTTTGGCGGCCAACCGGTTCTCTTCTTGGATTCTCGTATAGACCTCCTCCCGATGTACGGCGACAGCCGGTGGGGCTTCGATTCCGAGACGAACCTGCCCGCTCTTCATCCCCAGCACGACCACACGGATATCGGGACCGATTGTGACACTCTCTCCACGTCGACGAGTCAGTACCAGCATGACAGCCTTCCATGGCGACACAAGGTGACATGGAATTATCGGCTCTCCACGGTACAAACTTGAGAACGATCCTACCGGAGATGTTTCAGGAGGGAATTGTCGAAGATCCGACCGAGCGTCTCGCCCGCGGCTTGAATCGCATATTCTTGCAGCGTGAGAGCAGAGATGGTTCGTGCCAAATCGATATCTTCGAACGAGGACAGCGTATTCGTGGCCAGCACTCTGGTGTCATCCAATGCCGAGGAGGTGGCTTCCAAACGATTCGCGATCGCGCCCACTTCGGCCTGAGCTGCCGACACCTGACTCAGTGCATGATCTAAGTCTCCCAAACTCTCTTCGACACCGGCTCTAAAGTTTCCTCGCAGGGCGGCAAGCAGATGTTGTACCGCCTCAAACACATTGACATTCGGACCGCTGAAGACTTCATGGCCGGGTACGCTTGTGGAGATGACCTCCCCATCGGCCACTTCAATTTCATGAACGCTGGAATCTCCCGTATATCGGCTCTGGCTGACGATATGAAAGAGATCTCCTGCGGCAGGAGGTGCTGTTCCGTCGCTGATCGCGAACTGAAGGCCATCAAATGTGATCGCGGCTCCTGAGACGTAGGTCTGTCCGCTCAGTACCGTCTTGGGGGCAAGCGCCACGGCAAATCGATCCCCGGTAACCGGCGACCCTGGCTGCTCGTGCGCAAGAACAACACGTAGCCCATCAAATTCGATGGCGCTTCCGGAGACATACGAGTTCCCTGTCGACAGCGTCGACCCGGTCGTTGTGTTCACGACAGAATACTGCGACGACGACGTGAATTGAATCTCGTACGAATCGAGGGTCAGACGCTGATGATCGACGACCCCGGCATCGATGGTACCAACCCGTCCCACATTGGTTACGTTTGCCGTCACCGCAACCGGCGTTGAAGTATTCAGGACATCGAAGCTCGCCGGTCCCGTGAATCGAATGAGATGGTTGTCGAACGACGTGACGCCTGGATTACGCACCTGCCCCTGAGAGATTGTGGCGCCTCCGATATTGGTCGAGGCAACCTGTGTGACGACCGTGGGGACGAATGTCGAAGCACCATCGCCGGCACTCCCTCCGTTGAATCCGAGCAGGCCCCGGGCGGACCCTCCGACCACCTCTGCGCTGGCGCTCGGTCCCTCGGAATTTGATGCAATCACAAGACGACCGTTCTCATACGTCACCGACACGCTTTTTCCCGCTGCGAGTAAGGTTGAATCAGTATTAATCCGGCTCTGTACTCGTGCAGCTGTTTCTGGACCGGTGAGCGTCTCGGTGCCGCTTGTCAAATCGATCAGACCGGATGTCACACCATCAATTCTCACACTCAACGTATCAGCGACCGCGTTCGTCAAGGTAATCGGTGCAGAGACCGCCAGCCCGGCGGCGAAGCCATGGCGGCTCGTGCCTCCAAATACCGGTTGGTTCTCGTCGAACTCCGCATTGCCCAACTGAAGCAGGTGCTGGAAGAGGGCCCGCACTTCATGTGCACCAGCCGCTCGTTCAGCCGCACCGTTCGTATCAGATGCATACTGAACCGCCAACTGCCGGATACGGGATAAGGTAGCGGTGGTCCCTTGGAGGGATGTATCGGCCAGTTCCACTCGCGTCGTCGCCGTGGAAATGTTGCGGAGACGTTGCTCCAGCCTTGTCAGCGTGATGTGTTCCCCGACGATCCGATGAAAACGTCCAGGGTCGTCGGAAGGTTGTAAGACCTGTTTGCCGGTCGCGAGATGTTCTTGTAATCGCAGTGCGTGAGATCGAGCCCGTTGATAGCTGTTCACCAGAAATCCAAATACCTGTTGCTCTGTGACACGCATGGGGTGCTCCTCTGCCTACCGCTTGAGCGAAATCAAGGTCGACATCATTTCATCGGCCGCGACGATCATACGCGAAGCTGCCTCAAACGCGCGTTGGAACTTGAGAAGATTGACAAGTTCTTCATCAAGCGAGACACCGGATACTTGGGCCCGAAAGTTCTGAAGCTGCTCATGGCGGATCTCTTCCGTCTCAAGACGTTGACCAGCCACCTGAGAGGACACGCCAAGATCTGTTGCGGTCTTACGATAGGCGTCGAAGAGCGTCGCGTTATCGAGGCCGGTGAGCACCTTCGACTGCAGGGCAACGAGATCCAATCCGTTTTGGTTGTTTCCCGGGACACCGGCCCGGGTTGAAGACAACGCGACTTTCGCCGGGTCGGACAACGTGACGGCCAGGTCTCTCGCCGCATTCTCGCGGGAGTTCACCCGCAAGACATCGTTGGCAGCCGGAGCCCCCGAAACCGTCACCGCAATCCCGTCCAGATGAAACGTCTGAGGTCCGCTATAGGTGCCGGACGCCGCAGTACTGACCCCGCCCGACAATCCCAGCGTGGCCCTTGCCGTTCCGCCTGTCACATCGACCGAACTCCCTCCTCCGGTGGAATTCGACTGCAAGACCAGTCGATTGGTCGTACGATCAAACAAGACCGTGACCTGACGGCCGGCTGCGGCCAGTGTAGAGTCCGCATTGACCTGACTTTGGACCTCCTCGGCAAGAGCCTCGCCAGAGGTATAGGCCAACCCCGGTGACCCGGTGCCGTTGAGCGTAATCGTTCCTGACGTCGTACCATCGATCGAGACGACCAGTGTGTCGTTTATTCCGGTCACAATATTGACGGGGACATCAACCGTGGGAGGTGTCAGCACGGTTCCGGTATAGTTTCCCTTGATCCCGATACCCGTTGTCGCATCGATGATCGCGTATCCACTCGGTCCTGTGAATTGAATTTCATAGTCATGGAAGGTCAGAAGGCTCGGCGCCGTCACTGAGCCATTGGCGATCGACGCAGACCCTACGTTCGTAGCAGGCGCCTGGGTTGTGACCGATAGTCCACCAAAGAGATCTTGCCCTGTCGACCCATCAAGACCATATCCCACTCGGTGAATGCGGTTCACCTCGGTCAGGAGCGAGCCGGCCAGAGCGTCAACGCCCTGTTGGACGGAGGGAATCGTTTGATCCCGGACGTCCAAAAGTCCACGTAACTTCCCCGCTCCTATCAGATCGCTGATCACATACGGTTGAGGCCCGCCAATATCATATCCGATATCCAGCAGGCCGCTATTGTCCAATGATTCAACTCCGATGAGGTTGCGCGTCGTCTGCTGGTCCACCAAGACAAGTCCACGGGCGGTGAATACTGACACCGTGCCGTCCGGACGGTCGAGGGTGAGCACCTCGACTCGTGCGGCAAGCTCATTGATCGTCAAGTCACGCTGATCGCGGAGATCATTGGCGTTCTGGCCACTGACTTCAGCCGATTTAATCTGGCTGTTAAATTGGGCAATCTTGCCCGTCAAGCTATTGATCTCGCCAACCGTGACACCGATTTGCACATCAAGGGCTCGACGGGTCTCGACCAAATCCCCGTTGAGCTGTTGGAATGCGCTCGACAAGGTCGAGGCTCGTGAAAGAACTACGGAACGTGGAGCGAGCTGAGACGGGGTGGTAGTCGCGTCCTGCAGTGCCTTGAAGAACGCGTCCAGTTTCTCCGACAAACCCTGTCCTCTGGCATCTCCGAAGAGACTCTCCAACCGGCTCAGTTCCTCGCGCGCCACAGTGAACTGGCCCAGATCTTCATGAGATTGGATTAACTCCCGGTTCAGGAACGTATCCACGGCTCGTCGAATTTCAGCGATCTTCACACCCGTCCCGACCTGACCTGGACTCCCATCGGCCGGGCGCTGCTCAGTCAGTATGACCTCTTGCCGGGAGAAGCCTGGAGTGTTCACATTGCCGATGTTATGACCGGTCACGGTCAACGCTTGTTGGGCGGTAAAGAGAGCGGTCTTCGCAACGTCGAGCAGTCCGCTAATCCCCATCGATCATCACCCCTTACACCTGATCAACGACGCAGGCGTGCCGGTGGAGCTCCGACCACCCGATATCGAATAGACATCACTTTCTGGAGCAGTCTGCCGATGAGCCTCCAAAGCCCGTACGATAAACGACTGAATGTTCTTCACGAGCAGCTGGTTGACTGAAATATCCCGTTGGACGGTTCGAACTCGATCAGCGAGTCGTTCATACAATTCCAAGCCGGCAAGAGCCTGTGCACTCTTAATGCTTTGCAGAATGTCCGGTAAGGTTCGCCCCGTGTCCGGTAGCCCATGAGCGGCGGAGAGATCTCGCACTAACTCGTCAAACTCTTCTTTCAATCCGCTCAGGCACTCGAGGATTGAAATCCGAGTTTGATTGATGGCGATAAATTCGTGAAGGGCCATACGCTTAATGGCATCACGCTCTTGGAGAATATTGTGTGCCAGGAGGTCACATTGCGCGGATTCACGGCTGAGGAGATGAAGTACCTGTTCGAGAAGGCGTGAGTCTTTCACGATCGACAACCTGCCCATCCATAGGCCAGAACGGAAGTCCGTCCGTTGCTGTCGCACGAACACAAAACGGAATCAGTTTAGAGAATCGCGTCGGTCAGCACCTGTTTCACAAGAGCGTCACCGACGGCACGACCACTGACATCGTAGGTGCCGGCATCGAGAGAACGCCTGATGCTCTCCACTCGCTCAGCCCGCTCCGGGTCTGGCTGATTGGCCAGTTCGCGAATTCGCTGAAGCTCCTTCGCTTGGGTGGAAATCTGAACTTCATCCTTTCCTGCCTGCGTACGGGCCGTTGCGTGTCGGGATCCTGAGCTTTCAGCCTCGTGAACCCCCAGCAACACCTTTGCTAGATGATCGACTTTCCCATGACCTGAAATCTGCATAACCTCACTCCTTCTTATATTTCCAGGGCCATGTTACCGGCCTACCCTCATCACGACCTTTACCCCGGTCGTACCCTCTATCGGTTCCTACCCACCAGAACTTGAGTCTTTCACAGGAGATGATGAAAAATGTTTATCGGCGTATTCCTGTACCATTCTGGCAATCCCAATTCCCCCAGATTCGGCCGCCCGCCTCCCGATTTCCTCGTCATAGAACGAGTAAAAATAGGCGCCTTGCTTGTTCGCGAGGGCGCCTTCCGGCACCGTTTCTCTCATAACCTTCAGTAAATACGAGATAAAATAGGATTCAAACTCCTGACCAGCCTGCACTAACTGCTCACGACTCTCGACGGAATCTTGTAATTTCAAAGAGTTCAGCCGACTGTCTAAACGATTGGGCTGGATGCCAACGTCATAACCTCCATAGACGGAGGCTGGTGAGGAGACCCATTGAGCACCATCCATGGATGTCTGTTTGATGGGATGAGTCATGCCATGACCTAAATTATCTCTAGATTGGCCTGAAGAGATCCGGCCGCTCGCAATGCCGAGAGGATAGCCACAAGATCACGAGGGGTGACGCCTACGGCATTCAACGCCTGTACAACTTCACCCAAGGTCACTGTTTCATCCACGACAATCAGACGCGATTCCTGCTCCTTGATTTCAGTCTGAACGTCAGGAGTGACGGTTGTTTGACCGGCTGCTGAACCAATGAGCGGAGCCGACGGTTGAGATACGTTCAACGTATTCTTCACTGAAATCGTCAGATTGCCGTGTGAAATGGCACAGGTCGAAATCCGGACATGTTCCCCTAGTACGACCGTTCCGGTCCGTTCATTCACAACGACCTTGGCCACGGCATCCACGGCCACGTCCAGCCCCTCAATTGAGGCGATGTACTCGACGACGCGACCCTGGAAGGCTTGAGGGATCGTCGACCTGACAGATCCGGCATTGACCGCTGAGGCGCTGCCCTTCCCGAACGCGCCTTCGATTGCCTCGGCCGTCCTGATCGCAGTCGTAAAATCAGGTCGCCGCAGAAGCACGGAAACCGTTTCCCAGGAATCGATGTCGACAGGCAGCTCTTTTTCAATGATGGCCCCACCAGGAACCACTCCAGCCGCTTGGTGATTCTTGACCACGGTGGCGCCACCTGCTCCGCCCGTCCCTCCGAGAAATCCCCCGATGGACACCGGTCCCTGCGCCACGGCAAACACTTGCTGATTTGCAGCCTTTAACGGCGTCAACAAGAGCGTACCGCCTTGTAGACTTTTCGCATTGGCCATGGACGACACGACTGCGTCCAGCGTCATGCCGGCCTTCGAGAACGGAGGAAGCTTGGCGGTCACCATGACCGACGCAATGTTCCTCGTCAGCAATTGGATCGGGTCAATCACAAGATTGACTCCCATCTTATTCAACATGGACATCATCGCTTGGATCGTGAATTGGCCTCCGATGACTCGGTCCCCGGTACTGTCGAGTCCGACCACTAACCCATAGCCAATCAACTGGTTCTCGCGCACTCCCTCGATCACCCCAATATCTTTGATCCGCACGGCATCGGCCGGGAAGGGAGAGACAAGTGTCCCCGTAAGCACCACCATACCGATCAAGAATACGCAGCGTGAACGCATAGATGAAAGACCTATCATGTTTTTGGACGTTTCACGAACAGTGATTGCGACCTTCGTCCCAGGACGATGCGCGACAGCCATCCCCGCTCGACAACCATATCCTTGTTGTAGCTCTGATCACTATTCTCGATCACATGGAATTGGGTCAGGCTGACGTGAGGAGAACTGGAGTCAGCGCGTCGTACCACCCCACTTTGCACCATCAGTTGGAGAGAATCATGACTGAGCAGACGCCGCGTTGGCAGACTGCTTCTCCAAACTTTTCGTCTCACTTGAGCCGGCATCGAATTTCCTTGCATCAAAATGGATAGATCCAGTCAAGAATGCGAACAAACCAGCCTGGTCTCTGAACATCGTCGAGAACACCTAGCCCAGAATATTCGATCTTGGCATCGGCAATGGCGGAGGAGAGCACCGTATTCTTGGTATCGACATCGACTCGACGGACGATTCCTCCGATACTCATCAGTTGCTTTTCACTGTTTACAGTGACTTCTCTCCGCCCTTCAATACGAAGATCACCATTCGGCAGCACCTCTGTCACAATCGCCGAGATAGTTCCAGTCAGTGTCCCAGCCCGACTCGTGGAACCCTTTCCGCCAAATTTACTGTTGGCGCTCGCATCGACCCCCATTCCGCGACGTGTTTCATCACTGAAACGGATGCCTGGTATTCCAATATAACCCATGCCGGTCCCGATCAGGCTATTTTGGATCGTCGATTCGCGTTGCGCTGCCGTATCGGCTGATTTTGACCCCTTGTGATTTTCAACGATCTTTACGGTGAGAATATCGCCGATGCGCATGGCACGAAGATCTTCGTAGAGGTAGGCCCGTCCGTTTTCTTCCTGCCACAAGGACCCCACAGTCTTCGGCGGAGGCAGAGGAGCCACTGCAATCTTGCTCGAGACATCCGGGGGACTCGTACATCCCAGCAGCAAGAGGATGACGGACACACACAGACAACTGATCGACGATTGACGAAAAACCCAGGTTCCGCTCCCAGGTATGGGCAATTCCTGTTTGCGAGCCTTCGCCTCAGACCCTCTAACAAGTTTTATGGCCCTTCTGAGCTTCGTTGGCATCCGGTTAAAACTCCACTTGCACGAGGCTAGGACCAACCACTTTGGCCGTCAGTTCCCTGCCGGAATCCAAATTAGCGACTGTAATAGTTTGCCCGATCTGTCCGCTCGATTTGGTAATGCCATAGGTTCTGATCGACAGCCCCCCGCGCTGCACCTCAATCAGGACACGGTCGCCTTTTTTGACAGCCAGCGGAGGTCTGATAAACGCGGCGCGCAAGGGAACATCTGGCGGAAGAGGCCGTGCCGCACTCATCCCGATGACTTCACGTTCGTTCGTCAGAAAGGGATGATTCACTTGGTGAACGCGCATCCGTACCGTCTTAAGATCCTCGGCATCGATCGGTTCATTGGCCTTCAGAAAGCGGTTGGGGACGACCGCATCGATCATTGCCGTCACATCCGCGACCACTTGAAGGGTCTTTTTGGATTTGCCATTCGCGACCGCCACGCGAAACATACGGCGTCCAGGGCCCTCTTCACTAGGGCCGGGAATCACCTGGAAGTCGGCTGAGTCGCCAGGAATGACGACCGATTCAGCTGGTTCCAGAACCGTAACGGAGACCGTTGCCACCTTCTGCTTCCACTCCCTTTCAAGGTACTTCTGAACCACCAGAGTCAGTACCTCCACGGTTACCTCACTGGTACTCTGGCGTTCCGCAGCAGGTGCGACCTTCACAGGACTCGTTGGTCTCTTTTTTACGGCAGTTGCGTGGGCTTCTGCCTGAGTCCCAGCCATCGCTACCGTTTCAGTCCCAAAGGCCACCAGGAATGGGAGCAGGATCACGATGAAGAACCTAGTCACAAGCGACTCCTTACCGTCTCAGATTATTGGCGATGGCCATCATTTCATCCGATGCCTGAATCGTCTTGGAGTTGATCTCATAACTGCGCTGCGCGATGATCATGTTCACCATTTCTTCAGCCAGATTCACGTTTGAACTTTCCAGAAACCCTTGCTGGATCGTGCCGAATCCGGTGGTAAATCCGCCCGTCCCCTGTGTCGGCGGTCCGGACGCAAAACTATCGATAAAGAGATTGTTCCCCATGGCTACTAAACCCGATGGATTGTCGAATCGCGTCAGCTGAATTTGCCCCACTTGCGAAGCTTGGGTGACTCCAGGAAGCAGAACGGAGACCGTCCCATCTTGGCCAATATCCACCTTGAGGGCACCGGAAGGAATGGTAATAACAGGGTTGAGAAGATCTCCATCGCCCGTAACAAGATTGCCGACGTTGTCTCGCTTGAAGGAGCCGTTGCGCGTATACATGATGGTCCCGTCCGGACGGGATACCTGAAAAAAACCCGTCCCATCGATCGCGAGATCCAATTCATTGTTTGTTTGGCGCATGTTCCCCTGGATCCATTCCTTCGCCACGGTCGTCGGTCGCACCCCGGCTCCAACCTGGATACCCACCGGGAAGACACCGACATTGGAGGCATTTGTACCGGGCAGTCGTTGAATCTGGTACAGCAGATCGGCGAATTCTGCGCGGCTTCTTTTAAAAGAATTAGTATTGACGTTCGCGAGATTATGTGCGACCGTATCGACGTTGATCTGTTGAGCCGTCATTCCGGTTGCGGCTGTCCACATGGCACGAATCATGGTTTCCCTCCAAGCCAACCCTGATGGCACATGAGGTTCGGAACGGCATAAACCTCAACGGCTGTTGAACTCCTCTTGTTCAGCGCATTGCTCATAGCACGCGTCCCACATCCTGAATGGCGACCTCAGCCATCCGGTCCAGCGTCTGAATCAGTTTTTGCGTCGACTCATAGTTCCGCATGCCCTGAATCATCTTCACCATCTCCCCGATCGAATTAACGTTGGACTCTTCGATATGTCCGGCCTGAATCTGTGGGTTCTTGCTTTCCGTACCGTTTTCTGAAAAGAAGAGCCCATCCGATGACTTCGTCGGCATCTCGTCTTCCGAGAATTCCATGACCTTAATCTTTGCGACGGGCTTCTCGTCGACTCTGATCTCTCCCTGCGCTGAAATATCCAGCTTCCCTGCTGGAATCTTGATTTCGCCCTTCGTGCCCATGACCGGGAAACCCAACCCGGTGACCAGCCGCCGATCAGCGTCGAGAGAGAGCATCCCGTTCCTGGTGTACCGAGGTCCCTGAGGCGTCTGTACTTCAAAAAACCCACGGCCTTGAATGGCGATGTCCAGGGGATTGCCGGTCAATCGAACGCGTCCCGCTTCAAACGTCGTCTTGATCTGGTGGGGTGCCACAAAGGCCCGTTCAGTCGGCCCAAAGGGCCTGGCCATGATCTGTTGCGCTAAGCTTCCCATCCGACCACCGCTCGGCATCACTGCACTATATCGGGGGAATATCGCTTTGAACGCCTGCTCATCCTGTTTGAAACCGGCCGTGTTCACATTCGCCATATTGTTGGCAAACACTTGCATGCGGCGCTCGTGGGCCAACGCCCCGGACAAAATCGGATAGATGCCTCGATTCATGTACTCAACTCCATAGTGGCTTCCACAGAGTGACAGCAACCCTCGTGCCAGGAGTATCTTTGCAAATATGTTCGCTCAGGCCGTCGGGACCTGCTGAATTCAGGCGAGAATTTCCGATGAGGGACGACGGCCGAGTCGGACAACACTCACCCCGCTATGAAGCGAGGACCGATTCTTCCTGGTGGGGTGAAAATTATTCCTAGTCAGACTGGCGGGTATCACGAAGTTCACGAGGGGAAGAGGATAACATTGTCCTCGAATGATCAACCACGCGAAACAGAGACACCACCATCACCGTTCCACTTGTAGCTGCGCCTTGAGGCGGATGATGGCTTTGGTATGAACTTGACAGACGCGTGATTCCGTCACCTTCATCAACTCCCCGATTTCCTTCATGGTGAGCTCTTCATAATAGTACAGCGTGAGCACCAACCTCTCCTTTTCCGGAAGCTGCCGAATAGCCGTGGCGATCACTTCCCGTTCCCGTTCGTTGACCAAGGACGCGAGCGGATCAGGCGTATGGGTATCAGCTAACATCTTGACGACCTTATGTCCATCCGGCTCATGCAGACTCAAGTCATCGACACTAATCATGACGGCACCTCTGGCACGCGTGATGAACTCATCCAGTTCTTCCATCGACATCTTCAACTCCGCGGCCACCTCCTCATCATGCGGAGGACGCCCCAGTCGGCTCATGAGCGTGACGTGTGTTTTTTGGAGAAGGCCGATGCGCTCATGAACAGAGCGTGGAATCCAATCCATCGACCGAATTTCATCGAGCATGGCCCCGCGAATGCGAAACTCCGCGTACGTCTTGAATTTTGCCTCGCGGGTTGGGTCATACTTATCCATGGCATCCATCAACCCGATGGTACCGACTGAAATCAAGTCCTCGGCATCCAGATACGCCGGAAGTCGAAAGGCCAGCCGATGGGCCATCGCACGAATCACGTGCGCAAACTCTTTGATCAGCTCTTCCCGTCTCGCTCCCTGCGCTGAGAACGATTTGCGATTCTGTGATACGGCTGTCTTTCTCATGGGTGTTCCGTTGAGGGGTCCTCTCAGTTACCTACATGCGTCGCGGTTCGTTGCCACACAAGTTGCACGGAACTCTTGGGAAGGCCAGGTTTTGGCCACTGCGCCACCTGCTGAGCAAGCCGTTTGAAGGCCTGGACAGCCGGTGCGTCAGGAAACATGTCGGCGACTGCCTTCTGCTGCATTACGGCCATATGAACGTAGTCGTCGTCAGGAATTGTGCCGACCAATTCGACGGCTACATGCAGAAATCGATCGACCGCGACATCAAGCTTCCCAAATACTTCTGAGGCTTCCCGCGGACTCTTGGCTTGATTGACGAGTACCTTGAATCGACGCTCACGATATTGGCGAGCCAAGACTTTGATCAACGCGTAGGCATCGGTCAGGGAAGTAGGCTCAGGTGAGATGATGACCATCGTCTCGTCTGCCGACGAAGCAAAAAACGTCACAGTCGGTGAGATCCCGGCACCGGTATCGATCAATAAGATATCCATCTCCGCAGCCAGGTCAGCCAGCTGCTCTTGAATCATGAGCTGTTGCGCTTCCGTCAGCGATGTCAGGCGTGAGACGCCCGAGCTGGCCGGCAGCACATGGATGCCCGCCGGACCTGATAGCATGATCTCAGCCAGGGTATGTGAACCGATAAGCACATCTTCAATAGTATGCCGTGGAACCAACCCAAGGAGGACGTCAAGATTCCCGAGGCTCAGATCGGCATCCAGAATGAGGACTTTCTTCCCCATCTTGGAGAGCGAAACGGCAAGATTCGCTACGACGTTAGTTTTTCCCACCCCACCTTTCCCGCTGGTCACCGCGATGACACGTGTTGGCGACTCACCGACAGCGTCCGCATCTTCTGATACAGGGGTGGGCCTTCGCATTCTGAATTGCATTGTGTGACCTCCAGCCAGTTATCCGCGGTGAGTTCCGACTCCTGTCATGACAGGCGTGCCGACCGACGTTCGAACCGATTGACGCCTGGCCATCGGAAAATCGGCAGCTTCATAAGCCGTAAGAAGCGTGGCCAGACGTTCCGATGAGGCGACCTCAAGATCCCCGGGCACTCGTCGCCCGATACTCCAATAGGAAAGAGGCATACGGACCTGCTGCAACACTTCGAAGATCATCCCGAGAGATTCAGTCTCGTCCAGCTTCGTAAACAACAGACGCGGCCGTGGGAGGTTGCCGAAGCGGGCAGTGATTTGACGAGCTTCCTGTACCCCGGTAAAAGCTGGAAGAACAACATGGGTCGTGACCGAGTCTTCGGGTAACAGACAGGCCAGCTCTGTGGCCAAGGTGAGATCGTCTGGTCCGATTCCAGGCATGTCGATCAGCACGACATCGCACCGGGTCTGGCGACGCAATCCTGCAGAGACCTGACGCGCAGACAAGGCACAGGCGAACGGCACTCCTACAAGCTTGGCATATCGCCGCAACTGCTCCACCGATGTGCCACGAAAGGTATCAAAGGTGATCAGCGCAACGGATTTGCGTTGCTCCGAACGATAATAGGCCGCTAGCTTCGCCACAGTGGAGGTTTTCCCGGCTCCACTTGGTCCAAGGAAAATGCCGATCGTGGGATGTCTCTCATCAGTTGACACGGGACCGGTGGTGGGGATGCGTGATGCAATGGTTCGGTGAAGTGCGCGTCGTACTGACTCCTCGTCGGAGGCTTCTTCAGGCAGAAGTGTCGAGTGAACGTCCGTGACAAGGAGTTCAACCGTTGATGATTGCAGCCCTCGCGCCAAGAGCGGACGGCGCATGGCATAAAGAAGCGGTGATACGGGAGGACCAGCCGTGTGAATGGGGTCACGCGAGAGATCCTGTACCAATCTGGTGAGCTCCGCCACAGCCACGCGCATGTGATGTTGATGCTGTCTCTTTCTCTGAACACGCGTCGGTCTCGACGGAGGAACCGGTTGGTTTCCAGATGGCGTGCTCTTGTCCTGATTCGGCTGCAGAATGGTTTGCAGCGTTTGCTGAAAGGTCTGCAACGCGACCGGCGAAGGCGGTTGAGAAGCGATGGGAGCCGCGGAGCGATCGCTGACTTGACGGCTCTCCTTCGGCTGAGTAGGCTGTTGTACCTCTTGTTCAGCAGCCGCCATAATTTCCAGCACCGGCCGATTGAATACCCGCAGCAACCGTCCCCCTTCACGCACCTCTTTCGATGACAGGATGATGGCATCCGGCCCAAGTTCTTCCTTGATGGCCCGCATGGCATCCTGCATCGTCACGGCATGAAAGATCTTGATCTTCATCGCTTATCCTAGGACGGCTGCGCCAATTCCAGATCGACTCGAACGGTATCGAGGGATTGCAGGCGAACGAACGAATCGACTTCGTTCAAACCCATGACGGGCACGGAATGCAGCAGACGATCGCTGAGCCGCCGCAGGTGGCGACGCACCACCTGCGAACACAGGACAATCGGTTGCTGCCCTCGCGCGGCAACGCGTTCGGCGGCTTGCTTCAAATTGCTCAGCAGTTTGTGTGAGAGCGTCGGATCCAGGTTCAACGCGGCCCCGGGGGGGAGTGCCGCGACTTGATCCGCCAAAGACCGATCAAGCCGTGGATCCAACGTAATGACCTGAAGGGTTCCATCCGGCGCCTGATATTGCTTCGTGATGGTTCTGGCAAGCGACTGCCGCGCATACTCCGTGAGGATATCCGCATCCTTGACGTTCGTCGCCTGGTCAGAGATGGCTTCCAGAATGGATCGAAGGTCCCGAATAGGAATCCCTTCTTTGAGGAGATTACCCAGGACACGCACGACCGTCCCGAGCGGTAACAGAGTGGGGATGAGTTCCTCCACCAGCTTGGGGTGCGATTTTCCGACCTCATCCAACAACACTTGCACTTCCTGCCTTCCCAGTAGTTCATGCCCATGGCGCTTGATCAATTCAGACAGATGTGTTGCGATGGCTGAACTCGCATCAACCACCGTATACCCAGCGATCTGAGCCTGCTCACGCGCATCTTCAGGAACCCAGAGCGCCGGCAGACCGAATGCCGGTTCTTTGGTCTCAATTCCCTTCACCAATCCTCGCTGCCCGGTTCCTGGATCGATCGCCAAGAGATGGCCGGGAACGACATCCGCCTTAGCCACCTCGACCCCTTTCAAAATAATGGCATACTCATTCGGACGCAGTTGAAGGTTGTCTCGAATGTGAATGGGAGGTACGACAAACCCCATTGATTCAGCAAATTGCCGCCGGAGCGCCTTAATCCGATCCAGCAACGCAGTCCCTTGCGTGCCCTCAACGAGTCCGATCAGTCCGTACCCGACCTGAACCTCCATGAGGTCAAGCGGTGTCACGCGGGTCACGCCCTCTTCCACTTTAGCGGTGACGGGAGCCGGTGTCGGCGCTGCCTGGACCTGTTCTTGCTGGTGAAGATGGTACGCGATCCATGCGACCCCAGCTCCCAATACGAGGAACGCCACATGCGGAAGACCCGGTACGAGTCCGAGCGTCAGGAGGATCCCGGCAGCGACGCCTACCGCCTTGGAGGACATCAGCAGCTGGCGAGCCATCTCTCCACCCAGATCTGTCTCAGAAGCAGCACGCGTCACGACAATACCGGCTGCCGTTGAGACGATGAGAGCGGGAATCTGTGCGACTAATCCCTCACCGACGGTCAGCACCGTATAGGTTTGCGCTGCCAGCCCTGGACTCATGCCCTGCTGCAGAATACCGATCGCCAACCCACCGAGAATGTTGACCAGAATGATGATCACAGCCGCGATCGCATCCCCTCGCACAAACTTGCTGGCACCGTCCATCGCACCGTAAAAGTCGGCCTCCTCCGTGATCTCTCGCCGACGGCGACGTGCTTCAGCTTCATTGATCAGACCGGCATTGAGATCCGCGTCAATGCTCATCTGTTTCCCCGGCATCGCGTCCAAGGTGAATCGAGCGGCCACTTCGGCTACCCGTCCCGCACCCTTGGTTACAACGACAAAATTGATGATGACGAGAATGGTGAACACGACCAAGCCGACCGTGTAATTTCCCCCCACGATGAAATTCCCGAATGCCCGAATGACCTCGCCGGCCGCTCCAGCCCCCTCGTTGCCATGCAACAGAATCAGTCGGGTCGAGGCGATATTGAGGGACAACCGAAACAACGTGATCATGAGGAGGATCGAGGGAAATACGGAAAACTCGATCGGTCTCCGTACCTGGAGCCCCACGAGCAGGATGATGACCGAGAGCGTAATATCAAAACTCAGCAGCAGATCCAGCATGAAACGCGGTAGCGGCAGCAACATCACCATGATAATGGCCACCACGCCAACGGACATCAGAATGTCCGGATGTTTCAGGAGCTGATTTCCGCTTATGGGTTCCGTTGCTGTTGCCATACCTGTCCCGACCTATCCAGCACTCATGGGGTCACGCCTCTGGCGCGGTACACAAACGCCAATATTTCAGCCACGGCACGGTAGAGATCATTCGGAATTTCATTCCCGATCTCGACGAGTTTAAAGATCGTTCTCGCCACGAACTTATTTTCCACGACCGGCACACCATGGTGCCGTGCCAACTCGCGAATCTTTTCGGCGATCAGGCCTGCTCCTTTGGCCACGACGACCGGTGCCGCCATCTTCGTCGTGTCGTATTTCAGGGCGACTGCCAAATGTGTTGGGTTGGTAATCACCACGTCCGCCGTCTTGACCGCAGCCATCATGCGCTTCTTCGTCAACTCTCGCTGGACCGTCCGTACCCGACTCTTGATTAAGGGATCGCCTTCTGTGGACTTATGCTCTTCCTTGATTTCTTCCTTCGACATGCGAAGGTCTCGTTCCCATTCATATCGCTGATAAAAATAATCGAGCACGGCCAGCCCGGCGATCGCCCCGGCCACAGCCAATCCGACTTTCAGCGACAACCACCCGGTCGTCTGTAAGACCGACCCCATATCAAATTCGATCAGTTCAGGTACTCGTAAGATGTCGTACCGGATGACCCAGATCCCGACTCCCGTGACGATCGCAATTTTGAACAGCCCCTTAATCAATTCCATGACGGACCGGAACGAGGCCAGCTTGGAAAGCCCTTTGATCGGATTGATACGGGAGAATTCCAGCTGCAGCCCGTTTGATTTCCACAACAGGCCGGTTTGCAGGAGGGAGGCGGCGCTTCCGACCACAAACACTCCGACCACGATCGGAAGGCTCAACGCAAACACCGTGAGCCCGGCTTGGATCACGACCGTGTAGACTTGCTCGATGGACATGCCTTCGTAGAATCCGGCAGGGAACGAGAGCGTGAGCCCTTGCCTCGTCATCTCCGTCATTCGCTGCAGGCCGACCGGCAACATCGCCGCCAACAACCCAATCCCCCCCAAGAGAATGGCCGCCGTCGACACATCGCGACTCATCGCGACCTGCCCTTTTCGCCGGGCCTCCTCCTTTCGTTTCGGAGTCGCGGGCTCTGTCTTATTGGACTTGTCTTCAGCCATGTCCCAATGCTTTCAGAAGCCCCTGGATGGTGAATTGCAGTTGCTCGAGCTCACGTGCCAAGAGCCCAATCGTAAACGGCATGGAAAGCGCTAAGACGGCCAAACCCCCGGCAATCGTCACGGGAAAACTCAAGACAAACACGTTGATTTGACTGACCGCCCGTCCCAGCATGGCTAACAGAATATTGATCACAAAAATGATGACGAGCACAGGCGCGGCGAGTTTCAACCCGAGCAGAAACATATTCTGAGACAACCGCAGGACATCATCGGCCACGCTCCCCGGAAGAGACGCCCCGAAGGCGGGAATAGCCTCATAACTTGAAAGAATCGTCGCCACGAGAAACATATGGCCGTTCATCGAGAGAAACACGAGCGATGCCAACAAGGTAAAGAATCGTGCGATGATGGGAGTCTGGGTTGCCGTGGCTGGATCAAACAGCTGCACGACACCGAACCCCATTTGGATACCGATCAGTTCACCCGCAACCTCCAGTGCGCTGAAGAGCAACCGAACCGCCAACCCGATCGCGAGACCGATCGTCATTTCGCTCACCAGCCCGGCTGCAAGGGCCAATGGGTCATACGGCATGCTCGGGAGATGGAGCATCGGAGCGAGCAACAGTCCCAAACTCAGAATCAGGGCGACCTTGACCTTCAGCGGAACCGCGCGTCCGCTCAAGACAGGGACTGCCGCCAGCAGTCCGCCGATGCGGGAAATGAGGACCAGGAAGGCCTGGAATTCAGGAAGCAGTATGTGAATCGGCTGCGCGAAAGCCATCGTGTGTCACTAATGCACGTAGTTGGGAATATTCATGAGCAGATTCGACATGTACGTCGTCATCACACTCAGCATCCACGGTAGAAACACGAGCAACGCCCCGAAGAGCGCTAAGACCTTCGGCACAAACGTCAGCGTCGCTTCGTTCAGCTGCGTCATCGCCTGCAAAGCGCTGATGGCCAGCCCGATCAACAGACTCAGCCCGAGGATCGGAGACGATACTAACAGCGTAGTTTCAAGTGCCTGCCGACCCAATTCAGTCACCATTTCTGGCGTCATGGCCTATTCCCTCGTTGCTCATGTCTCATTGTTCCTGCAACAGCCTCCAACCGACCGGAGCACGACGCTTCCAGATCCGTGCTTCATTGAAAACTTCTCACCATCGACCCCACCACCAGATACCACCCGTCGGCCAACACAAAGAGAATCAACTTGAACGGAAGTGAGATCACCACAGGCGGCAGGAGCATCATTCCCATCGACATGAGAATGCTCGCGACGACCATATCGACGATCAAGAATGGGATATAGATCAAAAACCCAATTTGGAATGCGATCCTCAGTTCACTGAGAATGAATGCTGGGATAATCGCATGAGTCGGGACATCTTCCACTCGTTCCGGCTTGGGAATCTGACTCAACGTGATGAAGAGTTCCAAATCCTTATCCCTGACCTGACGCAACATGAATCCGCGAATCGGCGCACTTCCTTTGTTCCAAGCCTCTTCATACGAGATTTGCTCTGCCATGAGCGGTTGCAAGGCAGTGCTGTACACAGCCTGACCGACCGGCGCCATAATGAACATCGTTAAGAAGAGGGCCAATGACAACAGGACTTGATTAGGTGGAACCGCCTGAGTGCCAAGCGCCTGACGCAGGAAGGACAGCACAATGACGATCCGCGTGAACGAGGTCACCATGATGAACAGGGCCGGTGCCAGGGACAGCACCGTGAGGAGAATCAAGATCTGGATGACGACGGCCGTTTGTTTCGGACCGTCTGGTCCGAAATCGAGACTGAGCGATGGACCACTCGCCAGCACGTCCGATGCCGATATCAGGAAAAGCGCCGTCGCACAGAGGCCGCTCACCCAGATCATCCCATGTCTCCTGTCCAGACTATGGTCCATGAACATCCTTCTCGCTGGAGACCGTGACGAGATCGCGACGCCGAAGCCATGACGAAAAGACCGCATCCGGAGTGGACGACGTCTGTGTGTCCGACGTCTGAGCCAGCAATTCCGTCACGTGACCAGAATCGTTGATACGCCCCAGCGGGACAAGATCGGTTGGCGTCGTCCCAACGATCAGATACTCGCCGGCGACAGACACCAGCGATATCGTTTTCCGTGGAGCCACATATCCTGTGGCCAAGACTTGAACGAGTGGACGTCCTCCGCCCACTCTCCATCGATTCCCTGTCACACGTCGAAAGATAATCGTCACAACTCCGATCAACACCAACACAATCGCCAGGGCGGAGGCGGTACGGAACAGGCTTTCCCACAGGTCGATCACTAGCTCTCCTTCGGCCGCTCAACGAAGCTGTTGCACGCGCTCTGCTGCACTAACCACATCCGTCAGTCGAATGCCGAATTTTTCATTCACAACGACGACCTCACCACGAGCCACCAGCTTGTTATTGACCATCACCTCCATCGGTTCCCCGGCCAGTTTGTCGAGCTCGATGACCGAGCCTTGCGCCAGCTGCAACAGGTCACGAATCGCCATCTTGGCAGATCCGACGTACACCGCCACGCTCATGGGGATATCGAGAAGAAAATCCATATTCTTTTGCCCCCCTCCTGTCTCTCCACCCTGTACAGGCGGAAAGGAGGCAGGTTGGGGTGAGGCTTTCCCTTCCGTTTGTGGTTCGGCACGCATGAGGGGTTCTGATTCAGCCATAATGTTCTCGTTGTTCCGTGAGGACTAATTCATCACTTTCGTCACACGACAGGCATGATTGCCCTTATAAATACCGGGACTGCCATGAAATTTGAGGTAGCCTTCGATATAACAGTGGAGAGGATCACCAGGACGCTGATCGAGGAGAATCACGTCGCCCTTGGAGAAGTTCATGACATCTTTCACCGTGACCGTGGCCGTGCCAAGGCGAACCGCGATCGGCACAGGACATTCTTGCAGTCGCTCGCGGAACCGCTGACTCCAGTCTCCATTCTGATCGACCTGATCGGACACTAACCCGGAATACAACTTTTCTTTGATCGGCTCGAGCATGGCGTAGGGATAGACGATGTACAGCTCCCGTGCGGTTTCACCCAATACGACTTGCAACGTCACGACCACGACAATCTCCGAGGAGGTGACCACCATCGCAAACTGCGGATTGCTCTCAGAACGCAAATACTCCACTTTCAGCGGCACAATGGCGTGCCAAGCCTTCTCCAGGTCAATCAGGGCCTGCAACAACAACTTCCTGATGATTCTCAACTGAACAGGCGTAAAGTCTCGCCCTTCAGGCTTCACATGTGTTTGCCCTTTTCCACCAAAGAAATAGTCGACGATGAGATACACCAGGAAGGCATCCATCACGAAGAGCGCACTGCCTCGTAGGGGTGGCATATGAAACACGTTCAACGACGAAGGCATCGGCACCTTCTTAAGAAATTCGCCGAACTTGATCACCTGCGTTCCGACCACCACAAAATCGACCGCCTCACGCAACATGTTGGTCCAGACCACAGACTGACGGCGGATAAAACGATCGTTGATCATTTCCATCCCCGGCATACGACCACGGATGATCCGTTCCTGGTTGAAGAGATCGTATTGCGATACTCCTTTCGACGCGGCTTCATTCTCCTTGGGAGCCGTATCGACTTCTCCGGAGACGACGCCTTTCAAGAGCGCATCGATCTCTTCTTGTGAAAGAATTTTTTCCATAATGTCGGCTGTTACTGAACGACGAAGTCGGTAAAGTATGCGGAGCGGACACCGGGTTTCGGCAGGAGGCCGTTGATGCGCTGCGTAATCTCGTCACGCAGTTGGAATTTCCCTTGTGTCGTCCGGACGGCATTCACATCTTTACTGCTAAGCAGAACCAGTACGGCATCACGAACTTGAGGGACTCGCGCGGACAAGTCCGTGGACACAGCCTCATTCTCTACTTCAAGTTTAATCGTAATCTTCAAGTACCGAACGTCCGGCGTGTCCGCGAGGTTCACGATAAAGGGATCTAAGTCGAACATGGCGCCTGGTGCGGCCGCCTGACCTTGCTTTCCCCCGCCATGGGACTCGGACTTCGCCGCCGCCTCACTTTTATGCTCTTCTGAACTCTCCGAAGCTTTGTCCGATCCGCCCAATAACTTGACCGCGACCACAGCCCCGCCAACACCGAACAGAAGTGCGACCACCGACACCATTATGAGCAATTTGATCGGAAACCCAGGAGCGGGGGCCGCTACTGGGGATTTGTCGTCTGCCGCGGCTGCATCTGCCATAACTCCTCCTCACATGACTCGTTGGCCAGCTGAGGGAGATTGCAATGCATATGCCATTATATGGAGCTATGCCATCACGGTGATGATCGGTAATCCACCCATCCAACGCGCAGTTACGAAGGAGTCATCGGACGCGCAAGGGAGTCTCTCCTCCTCTCGTCAGGGAATCCATTGACGGCGTCAATAAACTGACGGCACGGGGTGGGTGTCACGGTCGGAGGGGGAACCAGAGAGACGGAGTGGGCTTGGCCTCGGTTCCAGGTTTATCCGAGGCCAAACCCATCGCGCTTATCGTTTCAGATTGACCAATTCCTGAAGTACTTCATCGGAGGTCGTGATCACTCTTGAGTTGGCTTGGAATCCTCGTTGCGCCGCAATCATGTCGATAAAGCTTTCTCCAAGATCCACGTTGGAGAGCTCAAGCGTGTTAGCAAGAACCCGTCCGAGGCCCGCTGTGGTTGCCGCTCCGACCAACGGCTGTCCTGACGTGCCAGATTCAGCAAACGTATTTTTCCCCGTGCGGACCAAACCGAGAGGATCCGGAAATCGTGCGAGTGCCAGCTGTGCCAGTGGGCGAACCTGACCGTTTGAAAACCTTCCGTTGACCATGCCATTGGTCTCCACCGAGAACGTTTGAAGCGCACCGGCACCAAAGCCATTTTGCGACTGTTGCACCAGACCTGATGCGGCACCAAATTGTGTCGAGAGATCCATCCCGGTACCACCATCGGTCGTCACGCTCGTACCAAAATTGAAGGCGATCGCCTGATTCGCCGTAGCGCCGATAAAATCGATTTGGGCTTGACCTACGGCGCCTCCAGCGGTTCCACCGGCGGTGCCGTCATTGTAGCTCGTGACGACGCTTTCGGTATCCAGTGCACCGGAAGTGTTGAAGGTGAGATTGCCCGACCCTAAACGGACAAGCCCCAATGTGGCATTCACATTGGCCGCATTATAATTGCCGGTCACGATCTCACTCGTGCTTCCCAAAATATTATAGGTCCATGCATTGGGTGCGGTCTTTGTGAAGTAGGTCGTGAGAAGATGACTATTACCGACGGAGTCATAGACCGTGAGTGACGTCGAGAATTCCGCCGTGCCGGCCGGGTCGAGCAGCGAAAAGGTCCCTGTCGACGATTGAGAATCGAGATTGGCCCCGATATCAGCCGTTGTGGTCGGATTAGGTGGCGCCGTGGTGGTTGGAAGTGTGACCCCGCTGATACTGGCGGTGATCAACCCGTTGGTGTTGACTTGATAGCCTTGGAGTAAAAACCCGCTGGGGTCGACGATCTGGTTCTGTGCATTCAAATGGAACTGCCCGGCCCGAGAATAGAAGGTCGCACCGGCCGTATCGCGCACAATGAAAAATCCGTTCCCATCGATCGCCAAGTCCAGCGCGTTGCTCGTCGTACTCAGCGATCCCTGGCTGAAGTTTCCTTGTACACCGTTGAGCGCGACACCCAGACCGGTCTGAATCGCCCCTCCCGCTCCACCGAGTGACGAGCTGATCAGGTCGGCAAAGACCGAACGGCTGGATTTGAACCCGACGGTACTCAGGTTCGCGATGTTGTTCCCCACCACAGATAAGGCGTTCCCATTCGCGTTGAGCCCACTGACGCCCGTAAAAAGCGACGACAGAATTCCCATCGGTGCAAGTCCTCCTCTTGTTTACCGCAACTCAACAATCGCAGATGGCTGGATAGCCAGATCTCCTACAAGCAGCTTGGCTTGTCCCTCTTCCATACGCACTCCTGTCACAGTGAGTGAGGCACGCCCTTCCACTGGAACAGCCTTCCCTTCAGCATCCAGCGCTGAAATGACATACCGGTAGAGCCCTTTCTGCATGGCGATGCCGTCTTGGTCCTTTCCATCCCATTCAACGGCATGAACTCCGGCTTGTTGATCCCGGTATTCCAGGCTCCGTACGACCTGTCCTTGATGGTCCTGAATACTCACAAGGACTTTCTGGGCGTTCTTTTCGAGCGTATAGCCAAAGGCCGCTGGTCCATCCCCAAGTTGAACTACCGGCTCCCCAATGGTGACGGTTCGGCCGATCATGGGAAGCAACGTAAACTGCAAGGATGCGGTCTGCGCGTCGAGACTCTGCTGAAGCAGCTGAGCCTGCTTGGCGCTCTGCTCAAGTTGGCTGAATTGGGCGAGTTGCGAGACGAATTCCGTATTGTCCGTCGGATTCAAGGGGTCCTGGTTCTTGAGCTGTGTAATCAGGAGTTTCAGAAAATCATCTTGCCCTAGTGGGCGGGGCCCCGTTCGTTCCGGAGCGGGTGTCGCGCCTGCAGAGGTGAGTTGAGATACATCTAGCATGTCGACACGCTCCCTTCCTGCTTAGGCGACCAAATTCAACAAACCAGGCAGTGGGCCACGCGTAGGGTCCTGCTGATCTTGACGGGACTCCTGTCCCATCCCATGCGACCCCTGGCTCCAAGACTGACCATGATCCGGAGATCCGCCCTGTTGAAACGACCGCCCTCCGCCCTGACGATCAATGTCGACACGGAACTGCCCCATATCCAATCCGCTCGATTGCAATGCCGCCTGAAGGCGATCCTGACCATTTACGATGAACTGCCCGACTTCGAGCCGGTCAGATGAAAAATGGGTATGGACGACATCATTGGCCATGGCGACGCGAATATTCACGTGCCCCAGGTCGGGTTGAGTAACGTTGACGACGACTGATCGCATCGCCGGCGTACCTGCCAATCGAGCAGTATCCTCTACGCCTGAACCTGAAGGAGTTTGGCTGGCAAACGATGTCGCTGTGGGAGTTCCAGGAAGGGAGCTGGCCTGGCGTGAGGATCCCGACACGGTCGAGTCCGCTACCGATCCATTTACGAGCGTCGGATCAACGAGAAATGACTGGGAGATCTTCGGTTCACCTGTATCCATCTGTCTCCCGTTGGGACCTGACCATCGTTCAGCAAATTGCTCAGATCCTTCGCTCCCGAACTGTTGCCCCTGTGTAAACGACTGCTCCTTGCCTGCACCGACCACAAGATGATCCCCGATTGTCTCTCCCTGCCGAGCGGCCAGACTGGAAACAGAATGATCGGCTGGCTCTGCATCATCTTGCCCCGTCTCGACCTTCGTCGCTAAGACGCTTCCCTGCAGCGAGGCGCCCTGGACATGGGCTTGAAGAACCTGTTGAATACCTGGATCATGAACGCGAAGCGGTTCAGCAGGAATAGTATTTTTCTGAACAGGTGTAAGGCCACTCAGATCGGCCGCAATCCTCCCACCGTCTTCGATCACTTCGCCTGCCCTTCCTTCAACACCCGGTCCCTCGCCCTCACCGGCATGTATGGAAGAGTCAGCTCGGTGTAAGGGTTGCGTTAAAGAGGGATCTGAGATCCCACCCATACGACTCAGAGAGAAATGGCTCCCATTCGTCTCCGGAGTGGTGGCCACGGGTTCGTTCGATTCGTCGGACATCAACGGATGCACTGAGCTCGTATCCACACTCGTTTCATCACCAAGCAGATGTGGCCCGGTCTGTGTCTGAACCTGCGCCTCATCCATCACTTGAAGCTGGTTCGAAACAAACATCAGACCTGAGAGCGGAAGAGTTCCTTGATCCTGGAGACCAGACCCACTATCCGTCTGACGGGCTGAGGATTCAGCGCCTACTTGGGTCTCATCAGCCGGCTTGTCGTCACTCTGAGCTGTATCGACTTTCTCCGTGGTCTGAGAGGAGCTATCCGATGTATCGAGGCGAGCAGAATGATGCGACCCTTTCGTTCCTTTCGCCACGGAGCCGCCATCGGCGTTGCTCGCTGGTCGAGGATCTTCCGCTTCACGCACAGTGGCTCTCCCGACCTCACCACGAACCGAACGAAGTACCGCCGAAAACCCCCTCCGACTCTCGGCCGAGTTGAGCGAGGTTTCCCGGACGTTTCGTATACCACCATCTCCGGTAGGACCGGAGAAAACGGACAGTATGTCTGCGGCAAAGGTTGGCATCTACGTCGACCCTCGTGATGATCCGGCACTGAGGAATACAATCCCCATGCCAGGTAGGTTGATCGGAAAGCCTTTGATATCTTGGCTTTTACGATGACAAGGCCAACGACGTTCTTAGGAGAAAGGAAAACTTGATTCGGTGGTGGGCAAAAGTTTCCTGCACCCGCAATGAGGACTTATCTTTTCATGGACTACAGAGGTGATTTCAACTGCGGGAGCAATTTCTGTGGGCGTTCCTCCGGCCGTTTGAACTTGAAATGCCAATCGTGCTGGCCGGATTCGGGAGATGAGCGGAACCAGCCTTCAGCCGTGAAATGCTGGTCTGACATTGACTTGCCTTCTGGATAGAACTTGAACCGCAGATGCTTCCCCTCATCACCATTCGTTTCATTGGGATTGAGATTGCCGGAAATTTCAACATGCTCATCCAGACGATCCAGTGCCTGGTTTAACAAGGAACGAAGAATCCCGGTGCCCAACATCTGTTCGAACGGTTGGTCCGGATCGAACGCGTCCGCTTGGGTTGCCTGAACCGGAGCAACCCCATACCCAAACCAGAACGCAATGATCACGATCAGTATCATAGGAAAACTCTACCGACCAACCAGTGCCTAGTCAATGTCCTGAAACTTGACCTTTAGGGTATCCACCGGCCACTCAGACTCAAAAGGCTGGCCGCAATGCTGACGATATGCCCTTGTTCGTCAAGGATCGGAATCAGCCACCCATTAACCGTGCCCTGACCTTTCGCCCCACTGAGGAAATTCATCCGCCCGTTCAGTAGAAGCCCCGGAACGAAATTTCCAGCTCCCGTCGCAATGCACGTCGCACCATCCGGAGTCTCACACTCGACCGGAGTCGGTCCTGCGTTGGAGGCCATCGTCATATTTGCTTCATAGACGCCCGCAATCAACCGAGCATGAATGCGCCCAGTCTGGGTGGCAAGCGGCACGTTAGAATCATAGGTGATGACGAATGGGACACCAGCCGTTCCTCCAATCGATCCTGTGAGGGTCCCGGTAATCTGTCGATCCCTCACGATGAATCGTCCGCTCTGCCCGGCCGAGCGAACATCCCCCGCATCAATCGTCAAAATGGTACCACTCGCGCTAAAGGGGACAGGTGGTCCTGCTAGTGCAGGGCGAGAAATGGCGCCTATCCCAACAATCAAGGCGAAGACGTGACAGGCTGCCACACCCAGCACAAGTTGCGGAGAGCGGACGGGCAACACTCGACCCTTATGCATGAGACACCCCTTTCCAGAGCCAGGAACTTGCTACCGCGACTGAAAGACCTACGTAGTATAATTTAACTCTCGCAGAAGATACAAGACAGTGCGACGACGGGAGTCCTCTGCCCTATCCGGCCATGGCCAGGAGCGACCCCAAGCTGAATGCCCCTCTGATGTCCGCATTCAGGAGGATGCCATCGCCTTGTCGTAAGACAAGCCGAAGGATAGGGAGCCGTAGGAAGGTGTGAAGAGACTGTGCTATGGCACTTGTGCCAATAACTGTTCGGTGAGCTTCGCCGCTCGATCTGCTTTAACCTGGGAGAGTATCAACCCTGCGGTTTTCGATTTGACTAATCGAAGGATTTCAACCGCCTTCCGATCCGGCATATGCTCCAGCCGAGCCGCCGCATCTTCCGACGGCATGGACTCGTACATTTTTGCCAGCCTGATCCGTTCCTCCTGTACCTGACGTTCTTTCTCACCCTGGACCTTGACCTGCTTAACCGAGGCCTGTTCTTCTTTTTTCTCTTGTGCACTTTGAATCTTTTTTTCCAATGCTTCGTTCTGCTCCAACAGCTCCTCGATCTGGGTACGCACGATCATGAGCCGTTCCTCCTTTTCACGAATCGTTTCTTCTCGTCGGTCCAGATCACGTTTGCGCTGTTCCAGCATCTCCAGCACTTCGCGCGGAACCTCGATGGCAGGCCCCTGACTCTTAGGAGGCGCTAAGAGTGTGGCATCGTTCTGGTCAGCTATTTCTTTCTGTTCCCCATGTTGATCAGGCGGCACCACATCCTGGGAGGACGACGGCGATGCTGTCGGGGATGCCTTGGAAGTTTTCTGTTCAGAAGAGGCTTGTCCTAGTTGCACCATGACCCAGAGGAGGATGGTCGATACAATGAGTCCACCAGCCAACCTTAAAAGAAGGGAACGGCGATTGGCTCGTGCAGTTGAACCATCATGTCCCATACGAGTGAACCGAACCCGGTCTGTCCTGTGTACGGGAGAAGATGAGTTCATGAACCACACCCTCATCGTGACGAACAACGACGACTGGCAGCCTCATCCGTTGCCTGCTGCTCCTGACGGGCTACCTCAGCTCGATGGATGGCCTCGCGCCGTTCAAGGACACGATCAAGCACCTTGCACTCCTGGCTCGCTTCGACGAGGAGGCTGTTGGTACGACTCCACAACAAGGCGCCTTGCTCAATGTCACGGTGTACCTGGTGCAAGGTCGCCTCTTGCGAACCCAAGCGAGCCTCCCACTCCAGCAGCCTCTCGATAGTGAGCCCTTGCTGCATATCTTTCCTATACCGCTCGGTATCCGTCTGCATCTCGGCCTCAACTTGGCGATACCGTTCTTCGTTGCGCGAAAGAGATTGAGCAATCTCGCCCAATTCCATCATCAGGGCCTCGACTCTCTGTTCACGCAGCTTTCGTAACGAGTGGAGGCTCATGCCTTGTGTTTGGCCAGCGCTTCGAGTTGCTCCACTGACGACGCAAAGCTTGCTCCCTGATCGATATCCTGTCGCAAATACCCGTTGATCGCGTCCTGAGCATCAACAGCGCGATCAAGGTTGGCATTCATCCCCGGTTTATAGGCTCCGAGGAGCACCAAGTCCTCAGATTGCCGATAGCGGGCGACCAATTCTAGAAGACGCCTCGCCGCATCATAGTGTGCTCGGCTGACGATATCTCGCATGACACGACTGGTGCTCTGAAGTAGATCGATGGCGGGAAAATGATTGCGGGCCGCCAGGGCACGAGACAGGACGATATGACCGTCTAGGATCGACCGAACTGTATCGGCAATCGGATCATTCAAATCATCGCCGTCGACGAGCACCGTGTATAATCCAGTGATGGTACCTGGACCAGGTCCCGTCCCCACACGTTCCAAAAGCTTCGGGAGGAACGCAAAGACGGAGGGAGTATACCCTTTCGTTGCTGGAGGCTCCCCGATCGCGAGACCGACTTCTCTCTGGCTGTAGGCCAATCGTGTCAACGAATCCATCAGCAACAAGACGTGCTTCCCCACGTCACGAAAATACTCGGCGATCGTCGTTGCCACCAAGGCAGCCCGGAGTCGGATGAGCGGTGCCTGATCGGAAGTCGCCACGACCACCACGGAGCGCGCGAGCGCCTCGGGGCCGAGATCTCGTTCCAAGAACTCGTTCACCTCTCGTCCTCGCTCCCCGATCAAGGCAATGACGTTCACATCCGCTCGTGTGTAGCGACTGATCATGCCCAACATCACACTTTTGCCGACGCCGGAACCGGAAAAGATTCCCATTTTTTGACCTTGACCACAGGTCAGAAACCCGTTGATCGCACGAACGCCGAGATCAAGAGGCGCATGAATGCGTGCTCGTTGCAACGGATTCGGCGCCTCAGCATGAAGCGGATATCTGATATGCATGGCAGGCAAGTCCTTGCCGTCGAGAGGAGTGCCACACCCATCGAGCACACGCCCCAACAAGCCAGGCCCAACCGCCAAATTGGCCACCTGACCAGTCATGATAATTCGACTTCCTGGGCCAATGCCCTGCATCTCTCCGAGTGGCATCAACAACACGCGATCTCCACGGAATCCCACCACCTCTGCAGCGATGGGGCCATCTCCCACTTCCCGGGTAATCCGACACAGCTCTCCGACCGTCGTCATGGGCCCATATCCTTCCACGACAATTCCCACCGCTTGCGCGACTTTCCCCGACACCTCGATGGGGCCGACATCTTCGATGAGGCTGCTAAGACTCACGATACGCTCGGTTCCTTAAGCTATCGCCCAAGCGGAGCAGCTGCGTGTCGAGAGACGCGTCCGCTACTCGCGTGCTGGTATGCACCAGACAACTGCCCCGTGGGAGCGAGGCCACCGGTTCGATGGTCAGCTTCACCTCAGTGTCTGATTGCTTGGTCAGCTCTGTACGAGCCGCCTCAATCACGGCCGCATCGAGAGGGTGCACCTGTATCACCACAGTATCCGATTCTCCGACTACACCCAGTGCCTCTTTCACCTGGATGACAATTTGCTCACGGCTCGTCTCGGCCGCCTGATGCAGAATCTTGGACACGATCTGAAGGGACAGTGCAATCACCTCATCTTCGACTGATCGCTGCAAGTTGGTCCGAGCTGCATCGAATTTACGCGCTGCTTCGATCAATACGACCAGATCATGCCGGCGCTCTTCCTCCATCTGGCGCTGTCCATCAGCAAGACCTCGCTCATATTCAGCCTGGTCGTCATCCTCCTCCACCGTTCCGCCATTCTCCCCGAACGTTTGAAACGGAAGACTGTGCAGTCGCACCGCACCAGACCGGACAGCCGCGTGTTTCAACACCGCGTTCTCGGCCCGCAACCGATGGAGTTCCAGCAACCGCCGCACGGTCCCTACCACAAGTTCGGTCTGAAACGGTTTGATGAGAAAATCTATGGCACCGGCTTTCATAGCCCGGACGGCGAGTTCAACGGTTGCGGCTCCCGTCATCACCACGCCAATGATCCGGTTATCAATCTTCTGGGCTTCCTCCAGCACCGCAATGCCGTCTTGGTCCGGCAGAAGGATGTCGGCTATCAAGAGCGCTGGAGCCATCTGCTTCACCATCGCAATCGCCTCTTGGCCGGATCCGGCGACTCGCACCGGTACGCGTTCAGGTCGGAACAGCTCAAGAAAAAGATGACGAATCCCCTCTTCATCATCAACGATGAGGATCGTCTCCTGCAGCTGAGCGAGCTCGTGCTCACGAAACATCCCTGCGGTCATCGCCGCACCATTCACTACAACATCTCCTCTCCCACGCCAGCGATGACGATGCGCCCTTCGTCTTCAAGCTTGCGACAGACCTTAAGAATATTCTGTTGTGCCTTCTCGACATCGGACACTTTGACCGGTCCCCGTGCCTCCATGTCATCCTTCAACATTTCTGCAGCACGGCTGGACATATTCTTGAAAAATTTCTCTTTCACGTCTGGATTCGCGCCGCGCAGTGCGACCGGCAGATCTTCCTTGCTGATTTCCTTCATCAATTCTTGCATCCCGCGATCATCGACCTTCACCATGTCATCAAACACAAACATAAGCGCCCGGATATTATCGGCGAGGGTCTGACTTTTCTCAGAAATTCTGGTCATGATGCCGCCCTCGTTCGTCTTATCCATTCGCATCAAGATATTGGCGATGACCTCCGCCCCTCCGACGCTCTGGGATCCCATCTCTTTCCCCGCCACTAACGTTTCCTGTAAGGTCTCGCTCAGTTCCTCTAAGACGTCGGGCTGCACTTCTTCCATCGTCGCCAACCGAAGGGCCACATCTCCTCGCATGTCCTCCGGAAGGGCCGCCAACACCTGACTGGCCTGATCGCTCTCTAAATGAGCAAGTACCACCGCAACGGTTTGAGCATGCTCAACCTTCAGCATTTGCGTAAGCGTTTTCACGTCCACCCATTTCAAAGCCTCCAGCCCTGGATAGCTTTTCTGCGTCATGGATTCGATGATGCGTGCCGCCTTATCGGGGCCGAGTGCCTTCGTCAGCACCGTCTTGATGAACTCCTTCCCCTGAAACTGAACCCCACCCGCCGCACTCACCGCCTGAAAATCTGATATGACCGCTTCCTCCTCGTCACGAGAGATCTGTGCCGTCCCGCTCATGAACCCTCCAAGTTTCTTGATCTCCTTTGGATCAAGTTGTTTCATGACTTGGGCAGCCGCCTCCTCACCGATGGCGCGAAGAAGAATCGCTGCTTTCTGTTCGCCCGTCAGATTCTTCGCCATGCCTAAATCACGTCGGACTCTTGAGCCACTGTTTCACCACCACCGCCGTCGTGTCAGGATTCTTTCGTGCCATATCGATGATCTGGGCATGGTCTGGGGTATCGGCCAATGCGGCTTGTGCCATTCCCGTACTGCCGGGAAGGGCGGACGCCGAGGCTTCGGACTGCATTTGTTCTGTTGTCGATCCCAACATCGCCAGCAACGGGCGAACCACGAACAAGAAAATGACCGCAAACAGAAGGATTCCGACGCCATACCGAAGATAGGGAAGCCACGCCGCGCGGCCTTCCGACTCGGCTTCAGCCACCAAGCCTTGCGCCTCCTCCGGGCCGGTTCCGAATTGCACATTGACGACCTGCGCTTGATCCTGGCGTTCAGCTGAAAACCCCATCGCTTTCTTGACGATGTCTTCGATCCGTTTCAAATCCTCTTCTGACCGTGGTGTGTATTTTCTCGCTGTGGCTGATGCATCCGTGGTTTCTCCCTCACCGGCTTTCACCGGCTCATAGATCCCGTCGACAAGAACGGCAACCGATAATTGCTTGATGACACCGACGGGCTCCACGATTTTCGACACCGTCCGGCTAATCTCATAGTTCACGGTCTCATTTTTTGTTTGGCTGCTGTTTGAACTGGTTTGTGCGGGCTCTTGGTCCGTCCCCGGCGGAACATTCGACTGCACACCCGGCACACCGCCACCGACCCCATTCGTACCATTGGCTTTCTCTTGCCCCCGTTGTTCGCTTCGTACCACCTGGCTGTTCGGGTCATAGCGTTCTTCCGTCGTCTCGACTTTTCTAAAATCCACGACACTGGACACACGAACGACGGCCTTATTCGGACCGACAATCCGCTCCAACATCGTTTGAATCCGTGTCTCCACATCTTTTTCGATGTTCCGTTGATAATCGAGCTGCGTGTTGCTGAGACCAGCCGCCTCATCCGTCATGGTCGCCGACAACATCCGCCCATGCCCATCGACGACGGTAACATCCCGGGCCTGGAGCCCTTCTACGCTGCTGGAGACGAGGTGAATGACTCCCTGGACCTGTGCTTGGCTCAACTGTTGTCCGTTGCGCAGGGAGAGGATGACGGATCCACGAGCCTTTTCTTGTTCACTCGCAAACAACCGCCGTTCTGGGATGGCTAAATGAACCCGAGCTCGTTCCACCTCCGGCATCTGGGCAATCGTCCTCGCCAATTCCCCCTGTAACGCCCGACGATAGTTCAGTTTTTGCACAAACTCCGACATACCGATCGAGGTCCGGTCGAAAATCTCAAAGCCGACGCCTCCTCCGTGCGGGAGCCCTTGCGTCGCAAGTTGAAGTCGCAAGTCATGGACCTGTTCACTCGGCACCAGGACGGTTGAGCCGCCCCCGGTGGTTTCATACGGTACTTTGGTTTCTTTAAGCTTATCGATGATGGCTGCCGCATCCTCACTGCTGAGGTTGGTGAACAGCACCTGCATATCCGGCTGCTGGGTCCACAAGGTCAGAGCAATCAGACCGGCAACGGACCCCGCCAAGGCAACGAGGATGATCATGCGCTGATTGATGGTGAACTTAGACAGCATACCGGCCTTTCATTTCCTCAGTCCGCGTGGAGGATTACACCTGCATCCGTTGAATTTCTTCATACGCCGTAACCAGTTTGTTCCTGATCTGCATCATGAGCTGAAACGACACATCGGCCTGCTGCAATGCGACCATCGTGCGGTGAATGTCCTGCGTTTCACCCGTCATGAGAGCGTCGATAGCCTGGCCCGCTTCCATCTGAGCATCATTCACTTTGCCGATTGCCGTCTTGAGGGAGTCCAAGAATCCAGATGCTCCAGGCGCGCCTGCACCTCCTGACGCGCCTGACTGCCCCACATCAGCGATAGGAGCAACACCCGATGTCACACCATACAGCTGACTCATCGCTACCTCCCGATTTCGAGCGCCTTGTTCCACATGGCGCGTGTCGCATTGATGGCTTGCACATTGGCTTCGTAGGCGCGCGATGCGCCGATCATGTTCACCATCTCTTCCATGACGTTGACATTGGGAAGACGGACAAACCCTTTCGGATCAGCATCCGGATGATGTGGGTCATAAATCAGTTGTCCCGGTTTTGGATCTTCCACGACCCTTGCCACGGAGACCCCTTCAAGCGCATGGGATGAGGACCCTGCCGCGACTTGACGAAAGGCCCGCTGAAAGGAGCCTGGAACCACAGTTGATCGGAAGACGACATCCCGACGTTTATAAGGCCCCCCAGTGGGCGTTTTCGTCGATTGTGCATTCGCCAGGTTGCTGGCGATGACATTGAGCCGTCGCCGTTGTGCATCCAGACCTGACACTGAGACTGCCAAGCTATCAGACATCTCCATACAACACCTCCTAGTCCTACATCACCAGCAGCAACCACCGACAAACACACCATCCTAAAGACAAGTTGTCGTTATCGTGCATCTCGAATCGCGCTCAGCAACCCTCGAAACTTGGCCGCCAAAATCGTGGCGGCGGCGTTGTACTGCATCGCGTTCTCGGAGAGCTTGGCCATCTCCAGTTCAAGGTTGACAGAGTTGGCATCGAGAGGGAGATCTCCTGCCGGCACTTCATTGAGCTTCCCTGTCACGGCTTGGAGTCCCTGCGGGCCGCGCACCCCAAAATGCCGAGATTGAGTCGCTGCCATTACGATCGGGAGGCGCCCTTTCTGTGCAGACTGTAATTGGTCCATAAACGTCAGTTCGGACGCGCGATAGCCGGGCGTTTCTTCGTTGGCCAAGTTCGACGCGATCACCCGTTGCCGGGCACTGCGAAGATCAAGCGTCCGTTCGAGCAACCGCATGGTTTTGTTAAAGAGGGTCATTGCCTCTCCCCTTTCTCTTTCCCATTAGCGAGCCATCCCTCATTACTAATGCAACCATAGTGCCTCGCCGGACGACCCCACTCCGATTGAAATGCACGTGTGACCTCCTCCCGGCTCTCTATGATGCATCCTGCTTCCTGTCGACTTGGATGGGAAAACTGCCTGGCACAAACCTGCCGATCGGCAATCTTTTCCTCGCTCATGGCGATGGAATAGACAATGGCCGCTCACTTTCTCGATATTCCCGGAGCTTGTTCCGCAATGTGCGGATGCTGATACCCAATTCTTTTGCGGCATGTGTCCGATTATCCTTCACGCGTGCGAGTGTCTTAAAAATCAACTCCCGTTCCATTTCCCACAATGATCCATTGGTCGGTTGGTGAGAGCGAAACGGCACCCCCACCGGTTCGCTGGGCATTTCTGAAGGACAATGCTCGGGAAGAATCGGTCCATCCCCCGCTAACAAGACCGCCCGTTCCATCACATTCTCTAATTCCCGTACATTTCCCTTCCATGCCAACCGCTGGAGATGCGCCAGCGCGGCTTCCGAGATAGTCGAGGGGATCAGACCGTTCCTTGAGGCCGATTGAGCCACAAAATGTTTGGCGAGCAGAGGAATATCAATCGCCCGTTCTCGAAGCGGCGGAACAGTGATGGGAAAGACGTTCAGGCGATAATAGAGATCCTCTCGGAAGCGACCCTGCTCAACGTCATGATACAGGGCTCGATTCGTCGTCGCGACCACTCGGATATTGACCGGCACCGGATCGCGCCCTCCGATCCGATCCACCTCTCGCTCTTGGAGTACACGGAGCAGCTTTGCTTGAAGAGGAAGATTCATCTCGCTGATTTCGTCCAGGAGCAAGGTGCCCGTATGGGCCATCTCAAACTTACCGATTTTCCTGATCATGGCGCCGGTGAATGCGCCACGTTCATGCCCAAAGAGTTCGCTTTCCAACAAGCCCTCTGGCAACGCCGCACAATTGACGGCAATAAACGGACGATGGGCCCGTGGACTTCTGGCATGGATGAACCGCGCTAGGAGCTCTTTTCCTGTACCACTTTCCCCATGAATCAACACGGTAGCCTGGCTCGCGGCGACTCCCTCGATCGTGCTCAACAGTCTGACCATGCCTGGGTCTTGGGTTAAGATGGCTCGGCTTTCTGTCGATTGAGCAAGTGGAACAGCGGGAAGCCCTTCTTCTCGCCCTGCCTTCAAGCTCACGATCGTCCGCTCCAGAAGATCCATCGAAAACGGTTTCAGCAAGTATTCGCTCGCGCCAAGCTTCATGGCTTCCACGGCGGTTTCAATCGTCCCATAGGCCGTCATGAGGACGATCGTGACCTGTGGCGCTCGTGACCTGATTTCCTTGATCAAGTCGAGACCGCTCAGCCGTGGCATCCTGAGATCGGTCAACACCAACCAGGGACGAAACCGAACAAGCCGTTCCAGGGCATCGCTCCCATCGATCGCGGCTTGGACTGAATACCCCAGTCGCTTCACCGTCTCCAGCAACGCCGCTCGCATCGATGGATCGTCATCAACGATCAGTACTCGCTCGCTTTCCTCGCCACTGTCGGTCAGCGGACTGTTCTTCTCTCGTTCGTTCATGTCATCAGGCCTCCGTTGACGCTCATCCACGGCCTACAGGCTCACCGTCACTCAATTCATGCTGCACGTTCTCCGACGTCTGACCCTTCCCAGCAATCACCGTAGCCGACGGATGCGGGAGGATGATCGCGAAGGTCGAGCCGTGCTCGATCATGCTTTCCACATCGATCCTCCCTTGATGCGCCTCCACAATTGAATGGACAATGGCAAGTCCGAGACCGGTTCCGTCATCCTTCGTCGTAAAGAACGGGTCAAACATGCGTGATCGGAGTTCCGGATCAATCCCGACACCGCTATCGCTGACTGCTAGTCGAACGGCCGGGATGCCAAGGGTCTGGGAAGATTCTTTGTGCAAACTGATCGTTAAATGACCGCCGTTGGACATGGCCTGAACGGCATTGACGACTAAATTGACGATCACCTGCTTCATCTGCCCTTCGTGACACCAGAGCATGGGAATGTCCTTATCCAGGTCCAATCGAACCTCTACCGACACCTTGGTGATCGCATGGGCGGCTAATTTCATGGAATCATGGATCAAGAGTTCGGCATGATGCCATCCGCTCGTCATACGAGTCGGCCTCGTATACAAGAGAAGATTGGCGAGGAGTCGATCCATCGATTGGACAGCCTGTGAGATCTGCACAGCGTACTGTTTGACAGGAGACTCCTTGGGCAGATCCCGTTGAAGCATCGATGCGAATAACTCGACACTCCCCAATGGATTTCTGACTTCGTGTGCGATTCGACCGATGAGCTCACCCATGGCAGCCAATCGATCCTTGCGTTGTAACTGCTCTTCAAGTTGATACAGGCGGGTGACATCTTGGAGCAGAATGAGATGACTGGACCCTTCCCTGGAGGCGTTGCGCAATGGCACCCGGCTGATTGACATCACAGCCTGCCCAAATCGTTGAGGCCGATCACACACGGCTACTCCTCGCTCTCCGAGGACGTCTAACACCCTGCGATCTCGCAATTCCGAGGCGCCGGCACTGAGCATCGCCTCAGCCGCGTGATTGCAACGAACAATCACCCCTCGATCATCGACCTCCAACACTCCCGTGGACAATGAGTCAAGAATGCCGTTGAGATGCGTTCGCATGGCCTCGTTTTCACCGAGTTGCCCCCGAAGTGCCTCGTTACTGTGCGCCAACTCAACATCCATCTGCTCAACCCGTGCCGTCAATGCATCATACGATTGTTGTAATGTTTGTGCTGCTTCGTCGAAACTCCTGAAGGCTGCTTGAAGGAGCGCTCGCTCTTCCAATTTTCCTGTCGCGGCTTTCGTCATAGCCCCTTCACCTTCTGAGATTGACGGGCCGTTTGCAGGCTGAGTTTGAGGGATGCGGCTACACGGTTGATCATCTGATCATCAGCGACATCAAGCTCTGCTAGGGCAATGGTGGCTCGATCGTATTGCTTCAGTGCCGTCCAATGCTTGGCCGTTTGCAAGTGTGCCCATTCCGCTTGTTGAGCCGTTGGTTTCTTTTCCAACACCGATCGGTAAGCGGCAATCGCCGACTCATGTCGATTCAATCGAGACAGCGTATCCGCGTACGACAACAGCGTGGCGACAGACTGACTCGCGCCGGCCTTGAACGCCTCTTCATACGCCAATGCGGATTCACCGAGCTTTTCCAATTCACCCAACGTCTTGGCCAGCTGCAAATACATGGCGGGTCGCTCAGGATGCACCGGATGGCGCACCAACCATGTTCGGCAGAGATGAAGGAGGCTTTGCAGATCCCGCTGGTGTCGTATGGCGCTGATCAGAAGATGCAGGACCTCTCCATCATATCGCCCGAGAGGAAACTGAAACCGGTATCGCTCCAAGACTTTCCTAGCTGCCTCGGGATCCTGTTGATCAAGGTAGAGCTTTCCGAGCCCCAGCAAGGCAGGTTCAACCAGTGCTGAATCCTTCTGCACTTTCAATACTTGCTGAAACAGCCGTACGGCCTCTGCCGTAAACCCTAGACGCTTGTGGGATTCGGCAATCTCCAGCAACACGGGGGACCGCGCGTACCGTTGCTCGGCTATGACGCCATGTCGGTGATACAAACTCACAACCGTCCAATCGTCATGCGATGCAATTGCCGCCTCAATCCAGGGTATGAGGAGGCCCGACAACCGCGCTGCGGCTTTTGCAGCCCATACTTCACTTCCCCTCGCAGTGCGAAAGGTCACCTCCTTGTACGTACGGATGGCCTCGTTGAGCTCATGTCTCTTCTCGTACTCTTGCCCGAGGTAAAACAGCGCTTCGCTTCCGGTAGGAGTGTCCGCCTCCCGGATGGCGATCTCTTCCAGCAGCGCTCGATAGGAAGCCGTGGTGTCTGTCGGATCCGTCACGTTGTGAATCAGGGCTCCGATGGTCGGACCGAGGACATTGCCGTCGTCCGATACACGGTCCTGAGTCAGGAGCGTGGCAAGTCGTAGTTTGACCGTTGAGTCCAGTTGGCTCTGGGGATAAATCGACGGGATCAACGCATACACAAACTCAGCCTGAGGTCTCTGCCCAGCACTGCGCAATGTTTCAGCCACATGCAGCAAGGCCTTTGGCGCATACCCATGGCGTGGATAGAGATTGTAGAAGAGAAGCATCAAGTCTCGCGCAGAGACGTCATGATGTACATGCGCCTCTGTCATGGCATAGCGCTGAAGCGTAACCGGATCGCCTTTGACCAGATGCGGCCAGCGTCGATAGCTCAGCTCATAGATGGGCTGTGCTTCAGCAAAGCGTTGTTGCCTGAAGAGCGCATGGGCCAATCCCACCGTAGCGCCCTGCAGCAACGAATCACTCTCACTTCGCTTTCGCAGATTTGCAAAGGCATGCTCGGCATCTCGCCATTTCCCCGTGGCCATCAACGTATGACCGAGCCCTAACAAGGCTCGATCCCCATCAACGGGGAGATGGAGGGAATGAGCCATAGCTTGCTCGTAAAATGCCTGTGCCTCTTGAAACCACCCTTGCTCAAAGTACAAATCCGCGATCCGCCATTCCGCTCTCCTGGCGTTGGAGGACTGCGGATGGTCACGCAGAAGCTTCTTGTACTCTTGAATGGCCTCGGATCGGTTCTGCGTTCCTGCCTCATCTCGAAGTGATAACTCCACCAGGTAGGCTTTCGCCGATGGAACCAGCGAGCTTTCAGGATGATCGTGCACAATCTTTTCAAAAAAGCGTTGCGCCTCGCCCCACGCGCCTTTCTTGTAGGCAGATCGACCCTCCTGCCACGCGAGTCCATCAATCCCCGAGGACTGGCCTTCTGCCCTAGGTCCATCGTCGGGCAGCGGTTGTGCAAGCCGTTCAATCCACACCGGAGCTTGGGTGGGAGCTGGACGATCAACCGGTGTCGTATTCGTGAGGGTGGGAGAAGACGGAGGAGGAGACTCGCCGATCGCCACCGGGACGCAGACCATCCAGACGGCAATCGAACCGATCAACTGAGGATATCGCAGGTCACATCGATACACGGCGATAAGGCATCAGCAAGGCTCATGCCCTAGGCAGCGGTAAAAAAGTTCAAGGAAATCAGAACACTTTTCAGGAAGGATCGTATGACGGGATGGATTCCGTCAGGATCGGCGTCGCCTACGTCGTGAGATCGTCAATCTTTTGACTGGATGCGCGTGGCCACAGCGGGAGCGTTTCCACCTGTGACCGAGGATCAACCCCCTTGCGTTTCAGCTTCTCAACCAATGTCGTTCGATTGAGATGGAGGAGTTGGGCCGCTCGGGAGGTGACGCCGTTGGCTTTTCTCAAAGCCTCCATGATGAGGTGTTTCTCGTACTGCTCGACCTCTCGCGAGAGATGAATGCCATCTTCGCTCAGTCGTATGAACTGTTCTTTTAGCTCCGGGATCATGGACTTCCGACTGATCTTTTGTGGAAGGTCTTCGGAGGCCAGAAGTCCTTGCTTCTTCAGGACGACCAGCCGTTCCATCATATTTTCCAGCTCCCGAATATTTCCCGGCCAATCGTATTCGGTCAGAAGTCGAAGTGCCTCATCATCGAGACCGACCACCTGAGTATGCTTGCTCTGATTGAATCGGTTCAGAAAGTGATCGATCAGGAGCGGAATGTCGGTACGGCGTTCTCGAAGTGGTGGAATGACAATAGGAATCACATTGAGCCGATAGAATAAATCTTGCCGAAACCGGCGTTCTTCGACCATTGCCTCTAAATCCTGATTCGTCGCCGCAATGATGCGTACGTCGACATGAATCGTCCGGTTTCCACCTACCCGTTCAAATTCCCGCTCTTGTAACACCCGCAGAAGCTTCACTTGCAAAGGGAGGCTCATTTCTCCGATTTCATCCAGGAAAATCGTGCCTCCATGAGCGAGTTCAAACCGCCCCATCCGCGCATGCGTCGCACCGGTGAAGGCACCCTTCTCGTGTCCAAACAGTTCCGATTCAAGAAGATTTTCAGGGATTGCGCCGCAGTTCACCGGGACCAATGGGCGGTCTCGCCTCTGGCTGTTGAAGTGGAGCATCCGCGCCACCAGCTCCTTGCCCGTCCCGCTTTCACCTTGGATCATAACCGTGCTGTCGCTGTCGGCCACCTTTTGGACGAACTCCAATACTTGCTGCATGGGTTCGCTGACCCCCACCAACTGCTCCAAGCGATATTGATCGCGAACTGCCCGTCGCAAGAGATGGTTTTCTTGTCGAAGTCGATGAAACTCTGCAGCCCTCCGCACAACCGCTGCCACGGTTCCAAGGTCGAACGGCTTGGTAATAAAATCAAACGCGCCGGACTTCATGGCACGGACGGCCGTTTCAATCGTGCCGAATCCAGTCATCACGATAGGGATGATCTTCGCATCGAGCTTGGACAAACGGTCAATGACCTCGAGTCCATCGATATCAGGGAGCTGGAAATCCGTGATCACAATATGAACCACCGTCTCCTTGACGGCTTGAACCGCACCTGCGCCATCCTCGGCCGTGGATACGCTATAGCTCTCCCGCACGAGCGTTTCCTGGAGAATTTCACGCAAGGCAGGATCGTCATCGACAACCAGCACATGAACTTGGCTCATACTCAATCCATCTCACTCCATTTGGAATACGAAATTATCCGCGGGCTTAGAATAATAATCTGTGGAAGGCAAAGCAAGTCATATCAACTATTTGGGCAAGAACCCAGAAACCGATCTCGATCAGTCTCGAAGGCCCACTTCTCGGCAGAACCAGCCTAGAACACTTGACCTCACAACGCAGAGTCTGTAGAAATGTAGCTCTTCGAGATGCTGGCGTAGCTCAATCGGCAGAGCAGCGGTTTTGTAATTCTCTCAGAGATCTGCACCAAAACCATTGCCAAAGCAGCGAAACACCTCTCCAGTAAAGTGGTTTGGCTGTTTTTCTGGGTTAGTTTTACTCAGCCCAATTCAGCCGAATTTGGGTCAATTTTGCTCTCAAGAGAACACGCCGGGAACACGTAGGGTTTCTCTCTAGAGACTACGTATTGTCCCGCAATACCAATGTGAGTTGACGAGAAGCCCTCAGAGTGCCGAAGGCTTCCCGAGGAAGCAGATCAGCGCTTCAGCGTACGAGCGATCGTCCACTCCTTCGCCACACAGGCGACATCATTAGCGCTTCCAGGTCACTGAGACCGAATGAGGTTCCGTTACGCCATTCCCCCGCCAGGTCCTTGATGCTGACGAGATGGAACAACACATCGAGTTTCTGCAAGAAAGCCCGCGCCACGCCCTCTTCGCCCTCGTCGAGAGGCCACAGCCTGCCGCATGACGGCTGATACAAAAACACCTATTTGCCGTTGAGACATCGGACATTTCATGTGAAATTCCATAAGCACCCTTGGAGAGACTTCGCTTGACGACCAACCATCTTATGGTGTCCAATACCCTATGTCGAAGAGCCGCTTAGTTCTCCATACCAAGTATATCGACGAGGTCGGAGGCATTGTCGAAATGAGGGTGTTCAGGTCCCCAGAGCGGGAAGCACGCCACATGGCTATAAGTATTCGTTGGTGTACGTTCTCAATGGTGAGCGATTGGTTGGCTACGATAATCATGAACAACAAGGCGATCACCGGCATTGCCGAGAGGGCATCTTCCCGTACAGGTTCACGTCCTTCGACCGGTTAGTAGAAGATTTCCTCAAGGATATGATGGCAACAAGAAGGGAGATTCACACATGAAGGTCAAACGACTCAAAGTCGGCGTCCGACCTCTTGAAGAGGGGCTCTCAGAATTCAAGAACACGCTCAAAGCCCTCAGGGCAGGACGAAAAGTCACCAAACACACCGGCGTCTATTTCATCAGCGTCGAGGCCATGCGGCAGGTGCTCACGGAACCTCGACTCACCCTTCTTCATGTAATTCGGACGCGCCGGCCACAGTCGCTGGCAGAACTTGCCAAACTCGTGCATCGGGATTTTAAGAACGTGCGTACCGATATTAAAGTCCTCAGCGACCTTGGGCTTGTTGAGGCAAAGGTGGGGCCCCGGCTACGCGATGCGATCATCCTGTCGGTCCCCTATCAACGCATTCAATTTGAGATAGCTGTCTAGCCCTGTACACGCACGGGCAATCTTGTAATACTCCAATGGAGCGCGATAGCCAAGCCCGTAATTACTGAGGGACAGTGGTGGTGGCAGCAAGGCCGAAGCGGCTCGGTGGTTCAAGGTCGGTGCGTCGAGCATGTGCCGCTGGCTCAAGCCTGGCGGCCTGGTTTCCGGGCATCGACTGCCTCGCACGTCGCTCCTCGCCGTTCGCATGGAGGGGCGACGGGCAGCGCCCTTCCTGTTCGACGGCACCTGCAATAGGGGAATCTTCAACGCCTGGCTGAAGACACGGCTGTGCCCGCGCCTGACCGTTCACCATCTCGTGATCATGGACAACGCCGCATTTCATACCGCACCCGAAACGGCGCAGCTCATCGCAGCGACTGGCGCGACCCTGCTGTTTCTCGCACCCTATTCTCCTGACCTCAATCCCATCGAGCAGGACTTCGCCGCTCTCAAGAAGCGCCGCGAGTATCAGGAACAGGCCACCCTTGACGACATCGTGAGAGGCTATCAATGATTGGGGGCTTAGCTATAACGATGTTGATCGGTCTGGTGTCGGAATAAGGCTACATTGGTGCGAGCGAATAATCGATTTCGGCTCACAGCTGTGC
>JAHBWR010000199.1 GCA_019636875.1 Nitrospira sp. | reverse complement strand
TGTCGTCGAAGCGTATCGGCCCCTACACATTGCAAGCGGCCATCGCCGCTGTCCACGCAGAAGCACCCAGTGCCACAGAAACGGATTGGGCTCAGATTGTCGCCCTCTACGACCTACTCTTGCGTGTAGAACCATCGCCGATCATCAAGCTCAACCGCGCCGTGGCCGTTGCCATGCGTGATGGACCAGCCAAGGGCTTGGAATTAGTCGATGCACTTCTAAAGGATGGGGAGTTAGCTCGATATCACTTGGCCCACGCAGCTCGAGCTGACCTCTGCCGACGCTTGGGAAATAAAACTGACGCGCGGGTTTCCTATGAGCAAGCGCTCTCACTCGCGAAGCAAGAACCGGAACGACGCTTTCTAGCAAAACGGCTGACGGAATTGGCATAGGGCCTGCGGCATTAGTCGATTTAGGACGAACCGGGCGACTATTTAGTGTCACGAGAGGTCTTCCATGAAGTATTTGCTACTGGTCCGTCACAACGAAGAGGCCTTCAATAAGATCCCTGAGGATCAACGGAAAGAGATGCTGGCCGAATCCATCCAGCTCTGCTACCAACTTAATGGCAAAGGACAATATATCCATGCCTCGCCGCTGCGGCCTGAAGCCACGGGAACCATCGTTCAAATACGGGATAGCAAGGCGATTATCACTGACGGCCCGTTCATGGAGACGAAGGAGCAGCTTGCCGGCTACTTCTTAGTCGATACCCAAAACCAGGAAGAGGCGATCGAGATTGCCAAACAGATACCAGGGGCGCGGATCGGTACCGTCGAAGTGCGGCCGGTGGTCGAGATCTCCGGACTGCCGAATGAATAACGAAGCTTTGTACAGACGAAGGAGTCACCCATGAGCACCATTCGCCTTTTGGTTGGAACAAGAAAAGGGGCTTTCATCTTGACGTCCGATGGGAAACGAAAGAACTGGACTGTGAACGGTCCTCACTTTGGCGGCTGGGAGCTGTATCATCTCAAAGGCTCACCGGTCGATCCCGATCGCATCTATGCCTCGCAAACCAGCAGTTGGTTTGGCCAGGTGATTCAACGATCCGACGATGGCGGCAAGACCTGGAATCCACCTGGCACGAAACCAGAAGACCTCATGGGTGCGGATGGGATGCCGAAGGGCGAGAGCAATATGTTTCTCTATGATGCGTCTACTGAAACCGGCCAACCGCTCACGACGCACCAGCATTACGATGGCTCACAACGTCCCTGGGAATTCAAACGCGTGTGGCACCTCGAACCGTCACTGACCGATCCAGACACGGTCTATGCGGGAGTCGAGGACGCGGCGATCTTCAAGTCGACCGATGGGGGCAAAACCTGGAACGAATTGGCGGGCCTTCGCAGCGCGAAGGGACAGCTCTGGCAGCCTGGCGCTGGGGGAATGTGTCTCCATACCATCTTGCTGAATACCGGACAGCCGGACCGCATGTTCGTCGCGATTTCGGCAGCCGGCTCGTTTCGGACCGACGATGCCGGTCAGACCTGGCGTCCGACCAACAAGGGGCTTCAATCCAACTATGAACTTCCAGACCCAGATGCCGATGTAGGCCACTGCGTGCACTGTATTACCATGCATCCGTCGCGCCCGAACGTATTGTTCATGCAGAAGCA
>JAHBWR010000198.1 GCA_019636875.1 Nitrospira sp. | reverse complement strand
AATCGAGGGAGCCGACAAGCGGCCCTTAAGCGACTCAACATAGGTCGCCACATGCACCGGCTCAATACCTTGCAAGGAAAGAAGCCCATGCCGTTCGCACCAGGTCGCAAATTCGGTAACCGCCCACGTATAAGCTTTCCGGGTATTCGGGTTTCTAATGTTGGCGGTGAAGAATTCGACGAACCGTTTGGCCGCGTTGGGCGTCGGGGTGAAAAGGGCGGGGAGTTTTTTTGTGGCTGGTATGGCGAGTTGGATGGTGGTTTTCATATCTGTCCCCTATCAAATAATACAGTATGATAACGTCCTTTATCATACTGTTCTTTTCCATGTCGTCAAGTACTAATCAGCTATAACTTTGTGAATTATTTGACGTGGTTTCTGGCTCGCTATTTGGCGTACGCTTGTGCCGGTTGACGATACGATTCATATGTCATACACTTCATACGTGTCAGACATGTGTGGCACGTGCCCGATTCAGACCTGTGAGGTGATTCGATGATTTCATTACGCCTCGGGAAAGATCTTGAAGACCGATTAAAGCATCTGGCCGAACGCACCGGTCGTACCAAGACGTATTACGTCCAGCAATTGCTGGAAGACCATCTCGATGAGATCGAGGATCGGTATCTTGCGGAACAGCGATTGGAAACGCCAGCTCCACGCCTGAGTAGCGATGAGATGAGGCAGGAACTTGGCCTGGACCGTTGAGTATGATCGGCGTGTGCTGAAAGATCTGAAACGCCTCGATCGGCAGGCCCAGCAGACCATTCTCGATTTTTTCGATGACCGGATTGCTCCTGCCGATGATCCCCGCGTGTTTGGGAAACCGTTGAAAGCTTCATTTGCCGGACTCTGGCGCTATCGGATCGGTGATTACCGCGCGATCTGTCGGATCGAAGCGCAGCGGCTGGTGGTCTTGGTGGTGCGTGTGGGTCATCGGAGCACGGTGTACGACGACTGAATCGAGAAGCCGTGTGTTGATCGTCGCCGAGACCAGATCGACCTAAATCGAAGATGAACCCGTGGGTGGCACCAATCGGTGTGGAGCTTTCAACGAGGTGTTGACATGCGAACAACAGCGGATGTTGGCACAAGCCGTGTTGGACGCCAATTGTGAGGAAGCGCAAGACGCGGCCTATCACGAAGAGCTTGCCACCTGGGAGCGGACCCTCGCCGATGGGCTGGAGTCCTCAGATGTTCCATTCCAGTGATCCCCCAATATTACACGCTACAATGACGTACGGGAGCGCGAAAGATATGGGCGTTCATCATTCCACCACAGACATTGACACTGGTTCCGGCAATATTTTTGCTGACCTTGGGTTTGAGGATGCAGACACACTCTTGACCCGCACCGCCCTTGGTATTCAGGTGATGAAATCCCTCAGGGAGAGCGGGTTCAGCCAACAGGAAACCGGGAAACGGCTTGGACTCACACAGCAGGATGTCTCGGCCATCATGCGAGCTAAATTCCCTCGCTTCAGTCAGGAGCGCTTACTTAGATTGCTCAACAAGCTGGAGCAGAAGTGACCATCCACACCACTCGCCACCGTAAAGGGGAACCGTCTCAACAGTTCATCATCTCCCCTTAAGACTGTCGCGGGATTCTTTTCGGACGTCACGGCGCTGGACGCTCTCCTGGTTTTCATCTCCAATCCCGTGCGAGATCGTACCCTGCCGCTCAATCGTGGAGGTGTGGATGGTTTGCGGCATGGCTCCTCTGACCGAGCATCCTCTCATGATT
>JAHBWR010000197.1 GCA_019636875.1 Nitrospira sp. | reverse complement strand
ACAGCGGTGATCGTCACGACGTACAACCGCCCTGATGCACTCACGGCCGTATTGGAAGGCTATTGTGGGCAAAGCGATCAAGCGTTTGATTTGATTGTGGCGGATGATGGTTCTCGAGAGGAGACGGCAGATGTCATCCGGCGGTTTGCTCGGCGTGCGTCTTTCTCAATCATGCATGTGTGGCAGGAAGACCAGGGATTTCGAGCTGCAGAGATCCGTAATCGCGCCGTTGCATCGACGAGTGCCGAGTACGTGATCTTCACCGACGGAGATTGTGTCCCCTCCCGACATTTCGTGCAGGCCCATAAGCATCTGGCAGAGGCTGGGTACTTTCTTGGCGCGAATCGCGTCTTGCTCTCAGCAGAATTGACAAACCGTGTCGTACGTGAGCGAGTCCCCGTTCATGCGTGGAGTGAGGTCGAATGGACACGTCATTGGTTGCGGCGTGATGTCAATCGCCTGCTCCCGTTGGTGCAGTTGCCTGACGGTCCGTTTCGAAAATGGTCACCGAATCGTTGGAGTGGGATTAAAACCTGCAATCTCTCTGTATGGCGGGCAGATCTGGTTCGAGTGAATGGGCTGGATGCGTCATACCAAGGTTGGGGTTTGGAAGATTCCGATTTAGTCATTCGGCTGCTTCATGCCGGAGTGAAACACAAGAATGCGCGGTTTGCCGCGACAGTGTTTCATTTATGGCATCCGGAGCATGATCGCAGCCAGCTCCCGGTCAATCAGGAACGCCTAGAAGATCTATTGCAGTCGAACACAGTTCGCGCGAGGGTCGGGCTCGATGAGCTTAATAGCGTCTGATGGTGGGTGGCTCTCGTCGTTGCCCAGTTGCTTCTGATGACGAGTTGCGTGAAACCACGGTGTTCTTGTGGGAAGGCAGCCTTCTGAGCTGCTCGAGTTATGACCGACGCATGAGCCAGATCGACGAATCCTGCTCGAAGTCGGGCACATGATGAAGCCAGATATCGCCAGCGCCTTGATCGTCTGTACGCGGCGAATCGGGGATGTGCTCTTAGTCACACCCGTCATCCGTTCGCTTAAGACGGCGTTGCCTCATCTCCTGATCGATATGTTGGTCTTCGAAGGAACGCAAGATGTCTTATCAGGCTATAGGGATCTACGGCGAGTGTTGACCATTCCTGAGCGTCCATCGGTTGGGGCCCACTTCGAAATACTTCGTGCGATCTGGCGTCGCTATGATGTCGCCATCTCAGCGTTGGCCGGAGACCGGCCGACGTTTCACGCATGGGTCGCCGGTCGATATCGAGTCGGAACAGTGCTGTCGGACAACAAATCATGGTGGAAGCGGCGTCTGCTTCACGAATGGGTACCGTTCGACAACATACATACGCATACGGTAGCCATGAATCTGCAGTTGCTCGCGCCGTTTGGAGTAAGGAAGCTTGGAACGCCTGTTGTCAGCTGGACGTCGGCAGATGAGACATCCATTCAACGCCGGTTTCCTCAACGGGACATGCAACGATACGCGGTGATCCACGTTTCACCAAAGTTCGCCTACAAGATGTGGACCGTAGCAGGATGGATCGCACTTGGCCGGTGGTTGATCGGGCAAGGGCTTACGGTCGTCGTAACGGGAATGGAATCAGCCGAGTCCGCGTATTGCGAACAGATTGTTCAGGGCTTGCCTGGCGCCGTCAATCTTGTGGATCATGTGGCTCTGCCGGAGCTTGGCTGTCTACTCAGTCGTGCCGCGTTGTATATTGGGACCGATACCGCAGTGAGTCATATGGCGGCTGCTGTCGGCACGCCTTCGGTGGTGCTGTTCGGACCATCGAATCCGGTGAAGTGGGGACCTTGGCCGAAGGACTTTCCCCCAACCACTCAAAGTCCATGGTGCAGGCATGGGTCTCAACGGCAGGGAAATGTGTTTCTTCTTCAAGGCGAGGGCGATTGTGTGCCCTGTCTCGCTGAAGGGTGTGA
>JAHBWR010000196.1 GCA_019636875.1 Nitrospira sp. | reverse complement strand
CTATTCAGCTTCTCCCCTTTAGAATCAGTCAAAGTCATCCAAGAAACCATTCCCGAGGTTCGAGACCCAGACGATGCCAAGTTCACCACCTGTGCGGCGACGGGTGGAGTACGCTGGCTTGTCAGCGGGGACGATGATCTCCTGAGCCTTCACCAGATCCAATCGGTCGAGGTCGTCTCGGTCTCGGCATTCCTTGAACTGCCGAAAGCCAAACCATAAGGTCCCGCAAGGCAAAGTGCGCGCTGGGTTTGAGGCCTATAGAGATACACGACCCCATGACTTTGTTTTCACGACAAAGCACTGAAACGACTGGATGGGGTCACTTTACTTCGCACAGGTGTCCGGCAGATCCTCTCGCTTCCCGAACACTGCGGTGTAGGCTTTCGCCTGCACGTATCGAATTATATACTTACACCGTATCCGAATAGATACGATGCCTCTCGTCGGACCCCCTGGCCCCATCTGCAAACCTCTATAAGTCATTGACAGAACACTCAGCGGCAATAGTCCGCTTAAGCTGGCATCGATTCTGCTCAACCATATCATGTCTCGCATGGGCTACTCTTCAACATCACTAAGCAACCTAACATCTTTTCGCGGGGCAGAAGGAGGACACAATGAAAGAGTATCAAACCATCCTAGGCGTGAACGGCACACCGCTCAGAGGACAGCTTGCTCGCTCATGGAGATTGAGAATGCTCATTCTGACAGGAGTCCTGCTGGGTGTCACAATGGTATGGACTCCACAGGCCGAGGCCGGCTCGGTGGGCTGGTCCTCCATCAAGATCACCGAATCCGGCTTTGATTTTGGCGGGGAGGGTTTTGTGGCCGGGGCTCCGACGAAATCCGGCTACCTGGCCTGGGACCTAAACGACGGCAAACTGAAGCCTGCCCTGTACGGGCATCTCCATTTGAAGGATGTGCGCGACCTCTGTGCGCGCATGCGTCTCGACTACTACAGCAACACACATGTTTTCCTCACGACGAAATATGGGGGCCAGGTGTGCGCTGAGAATGACAAGCGGCATGAGTGGGATGTGAACCTCGCGCCTTACGAGAGCAACAAGATTGGCGAGGTGAAGGTCTCCATCGAGAAACTCACGGCGAAAAAAGACTGGACAATCGTGGGATCTGAAACGGTCAAGCTCAGCACAGTCAACGATAAGGTGAAAATCACCGAGGACGGCTTTGATTTTGGCGGGGAAGCATTCGCGCTGGGTGCCCCGACCAATGCCGGGGATGTGGCCTGGTCATGGAGCAACGGCCAAGTGACCCCCCACCTGACAGGGGTCTTGCACATCAACAATGCTGCAGGTGCCTGCGCCAGAATGAAACTCGATTATTTTCAGGAAGATGGTACGCGACTGGCTGAAGAATTTGGCGGCAAGGTTTGTGCGTCCGATAACCAACACCACTCGTGGACGGTAGACCTGAAACCCTTCAGCGACGGCAAACTAGAATCGATGAAGGTCAGCATTCAAACTCTTGCGGCCGACGGCCAATGGAGGACGATCGGAACCGAGACGGTACGATACGTTTATCACGCAGCGACCGTGGCGCTTTGCGGAGGTGGCGGGGGTTGCCTGGCAAATCAATTTCCTCTTGGGGTTGAAGTGAAATAACGAGGAGGAACCCTGGAACCTTGCTCTCGCCATGAAAGAAAGGAGAACGAATATGAGTTACTCGTCACACAACAGCGGTCTGATCCGAAGGCTGGCCGTATTCTCAGTGGTCGCAGGCTTCTTTCTTATGGGTGAACCGACCCAAGCAGAGCGCTACCCGAAAGATGTCATGTTGAATGGAGCCGCAGTGCCGTCCGAGCACATCTCGGGATTTAAGGGAGCCGATTTCGAAGTTGGCATGCCCGACACCTCCACGAACGAGGACTATGCAATCTACGGTCTGACTTCAGAGGAACGCCGAGACCACCCGTGCTACATCACAGTGCAGACAGAAAACGTGAACGACTCTGGCCAAAAGCAGGACCTTA